>NZ_JBMKJG010000024.1:0-79155 GCF_049237765.1 Enterobacter cloacae complex sp. SHL021
TCGTCGGAAAAACGCTTCTTCATGGGGATGTCCTCATGTGGCTTATGAAGACATTACTAACATCGGGGTGTACTAATCAACGGGGAGCAGGTCATTGGTGTTATAATTCTATCAAATGTCGCGTGATATATAGTATCCATTTTTATTCCTTTGTACAGTAATCCATGTACATATCTATTCAAAAATCCAGCTATAATATCTGCTATTTGTATACCAGTACTATCTTTAGAATCTTTGAATATCAATTTTGGGGTTTCAATAACTTTGAAATCACATGTAGGGATTTTTGGCATAATATCTACATTGACTGTTTTTATCTCAGAGATACAAAAGTCTAATGTGCTAGCAAATTCGCTAGAGGTATCATGTGTTAATACGATCTCGGATAGTTTTCTTTTATGAATTTTATTGAGGCGAGCAATCTGGTTATAGAAACTATGTACGTTAGGCAGTAGTTTTATAACATTTCCATTACTATCTAAATCTGGAATAGGTACAAACCATTTAATAGCTACATCTGCTGAGTATCTACTTTTTCTGTATTCAAATTCTTGTAAAGTTTTATCGAACATTCTGCATGTGCCGCCATTATCATCTAGTGGATTACTTTCACTAGAAAAGAATTCTTTCAGGCTCTCAATACATATGTTCAACTTTTCTTCGGATGGGTCTTTACATAACTCAGAGAATGTAGTGAAACAAATTTCTGGTGCAAATGTACTTATTATGTCTACCAATATATTTCTTACTAACAGCAATTCATTGCTGTCTTCATTCTCCATTGCAGGTACTATAAGTTGATTTACTATAGAAACTGCTACGTTACACTTTTTATCCATTACTTCACATACTAAAGTGTATTTTTCATCAATTACGAAATCAACTAATTCGTATACTAGTTCTGGATTTTTAATATAATAATCTTGGGATTTCAGTTCAATTGATTCATCTATGCCGTGTCTTTTCTTCAAGGCACGTACAAAACCTTTCATTCTACTAATTTTCCCTTCTGCTACTCCCACGCATGAATGAGTGAAAAGGGGCTGATTAGCAAATCCCATGTCATTTTTTTTATTAATCAAATCACCTGTGTTACCACTTTCATCTAAGAAATATTCCATCATTACCAATCCCAATCTACAGTAGTGTCCAATCCTCTCAGATTCGTATGTTCAGTACGTGTAGCCTGTAGAACGGTTTCACCAGTGGCGATAGAAACTATATCAAATGACTCTATTTCAGTTTGTCCAAGAGAACCTCTTTTCCTGAAATTGGTTCGGACGTAGTTGTACTGATCTCTTGGGTAATCCCGTTCAAATTGTTCTTCTGTCATGGTTATATTCTCTCGTCTAAGTCACTAAATCACTTCTTCCCTAACGATTTCGAAGTACTGGTTTACTACATCAGCAATTCCAGTTTCCGTATTGTTACCTATTACTAAATCAGCACACGCTTTCACTTCATCAACAGCGTTACCCATAGCAACACCCAGGCCAGCAGTCTCCAACATACTTAGATCGTTGAAATTATCACCAAAGGCCATAACCTGGCTCATAGATAAGCCTTGCGATTCTACCCATTGTGCCAAGCGTTTACCTTTACTGTTTCCGGCTTGTGCTATGTCCACTTGATCGTGCCAAGACCATTCACAAGCAAGGCCAAGCTCACGCTCTACTATCTGACCAAAGCGATGTAGTTTTTCAGTATCAGAATCAGTAAGGGCGAATTTCCATATAGCATCAACATCTTGCGATGCTTTACTAAGAGAGGGGACTTGTTTGAATACTGGACGTTGCGACTCTGGAAGAGATTTAGCCCAATTTTCTGTACGGATAATATGCCCCGTTGGATTTTGATAAAACATGGCATCATCGGCATACATCAGACTATGAACATTGTAACTATCAAGTAGGTTTACTAATTGAGTAGCTTGTTCTGGTCGTAATGGGTCTGAGGCAATAACTCTTTTTTCGGCGTAATCGTACAATAAAGCACCGTTACAACATATAGCTGGTGTATTCAGTGCTAATGCCTGATAAAAAGGATGGATGGCTACAAAGTGCCGTCCGGTAACTATGACAACCTTTGCCCCTGATTTACGGGCATTCTTTAGGGCAGTTAATGAGGCTGATAAAATAGTTTTTTCTGGCGTCAATAAAGTGCCGTCCAGATCAAGGGCGATTACCTGATAGTCCATGTAGTGATTCACCTGATTGGTATGTAGTTTTTCCGATAGTACACCGCTTTGCGGCTACGACGAAACAAGGTGAAGAGTCTTGTTGAGCACTGGAACAGCGTTGGATACTGGCGTATTGCTCTGGATGGGTGAAAATGTTGTAATAAGCATCACACACTCAAATAAGTGCCATTACAACAAATTGCAGGTGTATCTAACGCCAGTGCCTGATAAAAAGGGTGAATGGCAACGTGATGTCGACCCGTTACGATAAGGAGTTGATATCCCACTTCCTGTGCGCGTTTAAGCGCTTGAAGGGAGGAGGGGAGAAGGGTTTTTTGCGGCGTCAGTAAGGTACCGTCTAAATCCAGAGCAATCACACGCGAGGTCATTTGTTTTTCCGGGTTAATATTGAATTTACGATCTGATGGGATGGTACACCGAGAGGCGAACGCGTCAAAATTCCCGTCGACAATTCAGCATTCACCGTCAAAAGTTAACTACTTTCATGCGCAGTGAGGAGTGAATATTCATGAAACAAACCGTTTATACCGCCAGTCCTGAAAGCCAGCAGATCCACGTCTGGCGTTTAAATGCCGAGGGGACCCTCACGCTGGTGCAGGTTGTTGATGTGCCTGGTCAGGTACAACCAATGGCGATCAGCCCGGATAAACGTTTCTTGTACGTGGGTGTGCGCCCGGAGTTTCGCGTGCTGGCCTACCGCATCTCTCCGGATGACGGCGCGCTGACTTACACTGCGGAAGCGCCATTGCCAGGTAGCCCAACCCACATCTCAACCGATCGCCAGGGCAACTTTGTTTTCAGCGGCTCCTATAATGCGGGCTGTGTCAGCGTGACGCGTCTGGAAGAGGGCATTCCGGTCGAAACCGTGGATGTGGTGGAAGGGCTGGAAGGTTGCCACTCGGCGAATATCTCCCCGGACAACCGCACGCTGTGGGTACCGGCGCTGAAGCAGGATCGTATCTGCCTGTTTACCCTGAGCGACGATGGTCACCTGGTGGCGCAGAATCCGGCTGAAGTGACCACCGTAGAGGGAGCAGGCCCGCGTCATATGGTCTTCCATCCAAACCAGCAGTACGCCTACGTGGTCAACGAGCTGAACAGCTCAGTGGACGTCTGGGAACTGAAAGACCCTAACGGGCAGATTGAGTGTGTGCAGACGCTGGATATGATGCCGTCTGACTTCTCGGATACCCGCTGGGCGGCGGATATTCACATTACGCCGGATGGTCGCCATCTCTACGCCTGTGACCGTACTTCCAGCCTGATCACCATCTTTAGCGTCTCGGAAGACGGCAGCGTGCTGGCAGTAGAAGGCTTCCAGCCGACGGAAACGCAGCCGCGTGGCTTTAATATCGATCACAGCGGTAAATACCTGATTGCAGCGGGGCAGAAGTCTCACCACATCGCGCTGTACGAAATCAAAGGCGAGCAGGGCCTGCTGGAAGAGAAAGGGCGCTATGCGGTAGGCCAGGGTCCGATGTGGGTAGTGGTTAACGCTCACTGAGCGGCTTAAAACAAAAAACCTCGCGAACGCGAGGTTTTTTTATGCCCGGTGGTACTGCAGTAACGGACAGACCGGGTAAGGCGAAGCCGCCACCCGGCAAAACAGATTACTGCTTCGGCTCAGCAACCACTTTGCTACCCAGACCGCGGTTGTTGTATTCCCACATGCGGTTGAAGTTAGCGTCGTTCAGGTTGCGCTGCACGTTTCCTTTATCGTCCACGGAACCGGTATTGCCGGAGAATGGACGTTTGGAGATGGCGGCGTCAGCCCATGGTTTTGCCACGTTGAAACCTTCGTTGATAACGCTGTCGCGGATCACAACCTGACCGTTGGTTGCAGAGTCCACGTCCAGGGAGCGACCCAGCTGCGCCACGCCGTCACCGGAGGCGTTGAAGCGGCTGTTGACGGCGAGGAAGCCGTAGAACAGGTTTGACTGTGTCGCTGGTGCAAAGACATAACCTTCCTGCTGGGTACGTGAGTTTACGACGCGGAAATCGGTGTTATCAAATACCACCGCGCCACGACCGGAGACCATATCAACATCACCTTCGATGTAGCTGTTGGTCACCAGCGTACGGGTCAGACGGTTATTCTGCAGGGTGTTCTGTACGCCGCTGTTGGTCACGAAGAAGGTGTTCTGACGACCCAGAATGTTCACGTTGTTGATCTGCACTTTGTCGCTATCGCTACGCAGCGCCACGGCCTGGTGGTTACCCGCATCAACGCTGTCGCCCAGGGTGTTCTGAATGGTCAGGTTCTGCAGTTGCAGACCGTTGTTCTGAGACCAGACGACCGCAGAACACATCACGCCAATGGTAGCGGCACGCTTGCTCTGGCAGTTATCAAACATATACCAGGCCGGTTTGCCCGGCATGTATTTACCCGCCGGGTTGACCAGGTGACGCCAGGTGGTGCTGTCCATTTCGGAATCAATCGCCAGACCAATTTTAACGTCGATGGCTTTTTCGCCCAGACCGTAAAGGGTGATGCTGCCCGGTGCTGCCGGAATGTAAACGGTACCTTCATATTCACCTGGCATGATCGCGATGTACTGGCGAGATGCGCTGTGTTTGGTGATGGCAGCGTCAACCGCAGCCTGGATAGAGGTATGCGTCACGCCCTGCGCCCCTGCCGGACCCACAACAAAGTTTGGCTGCTTCGGCAGGTTAATCGAAGACGGCGTCCACGGCGCAGCGTTTGGATCCAGCGCGGAGAAGTAGTGCGCGCGATCGAAGTTTTTCGCTTCATCAGCGGACAAAATCGGACGGGACGCGGTGCCTGGCGCGACCTGCTCAGAAGGTCGCTGATCCGGTGGCGTTGAACTGCATGCGGATAATGTCACGCCAAAGGCGAGTGCCAACGCCAGACGGGAAATCCTGGAAATGTTCAAGGTGAAGCTCCTGGGTATGCAAGTCTTAAACGAGATAGACGAAATAGCCTGCTTTTTTATACTAAGTTGAGCGAAACGGGAAGATAAAAAGGGGAAAAGTTGCATTTTTCGCCCGCAGGGGGCGGGAAAGTCGTCACAAATAAATAACATTTTCATAAAGGCGGTTGACAGCAGCCAGCAGATGAAAATAAATGTCTATACAACCCATGACAAGTGAAAGGCTTATGCTGCAACTTCATCCCGACGATGTGATATGGCGAAATGCGCGACTGGCGACAATGGTTCCTGGTGAAGAATCTTATGGCCTGCAAGCGCATCATGCCCTTGTGGTGCGCGGTCAAACCCTTCTGGCCGTCATTCCTGAAGCAGACCTCCCTTCCGGGCATGATAAATGCGTCGATCTCGGTGGACGCCTGGTCACGCCGGGTCTTATCGACTGCCATACCCACTTGGTGTTTGGCGGCAATCGCGCGGCGGAGTGGGAGCAGCGTCTCAACGGTGTCTCCTACCAGACCATCAGCGCACAGGGGGGCGGAATTAACGCCACCGTCTCGGCAACCCGCGACAGTTCGCCGGAAAATTTGCTTACACTGGCGCAGCAGCGGCTGGAGCGGTTAATGAATGAAGGGGTGACCACCCTGGAAATCAAATCCGGCTACGGTCTTAACGCCGCGGCTGAAGAAAAAATGCTGCAGGTCGCACGCCAGCTCAGCCTGAGTAATCCGGTTGAGATCAGCCCAACCCTGCTGGCGGCACATGCGGTTCCGGCGGAATACCGCCACGATCCAGACGCGTACCTCACACTGGTGTGCGAGCAGATCATGCCCGAACTGTGGCAAAAAGGCCTGTTCGAAGCGGTGGATGTTTTTTGTGAAAACGTCGGCTTCACGCCAGCACAAACCGAGCGGCTTTTCCTGGCCGCCCGCGCACGTGGTATTCCGGTGAAAGGGCACGTGGAGCAACTTTCTAACCTGGGCGGTGCGGCGCTGGTCAGCCGATTTAAAGGGTTATCTGCCGATCATATCGAATACCTGGATGAGGAGGGTGTTCAGGCCATGGCGCAAAGCGGCACGGTTGCGGTATTGCTGCCCGGCGCGTTCTATTTTCTTCAGGAGCGTCAGCGTCCACCGGTTGAACAGCTCCGGGCGCAGGGCGTACCGATGGCGGTCGCCACGGATTACAACCCCGGCACCAGCCCGTTCGCGAGCATTCATCTGGCCATGAACATGGCCTGCGTACAGTTTGGCCTGACGCCTGAAGAGGCCTGGGCTGGCGTCACGCGGCACGCCGCGCAAGCGCTGGGGCGTGGAACAACGCACGGGCAGTTAAAGGCCGGTTTTATGGCTGATTTTATCGTCTGGGATGCAGACCATCCGGTAGAAATGGTTTACGAGCCGGGACGCAATCCGCTGTATCAACGCATTTTCCGGGGGGAGGCAGTATGAGTTGGCAGCCCGTTGCTAAGACCGTCTGGCAGGGGCGCGACGACAGCGCCGAGGCCAGCAACGCAAAACGTATTTTTCAGACCATACGCCAGCCGTCTCAATTTACCCCGGTTTCATCCGCGATTGCGCTGATAGGCTTTGCCTGTGATGAAGGAGTAAGGCGTAATCAGGGCAGGCAGGGTGCGGCGCAGGCTCCCGACGTGCTGCGTAAGGCGCTGGCGAACATGGCAACGCATTCCGGCCACGAACGGCTGGTGGACATGGGGTCGGTTTACGTTGAGGATGACCAACTGGAAGAGGGCCAACAGGCACTGAGCGATGCCGTGGTCACCTGTCAGCAGGCTGGCATGCGTACGCTGGTGTTGGGCGGCGGACACGAGACCGCCTGGGCCCACGGCCGTGGTATTCTTGAGGCGTTCCCGAATGAGCGCGTGGCGGTCATCAACCTGGATGCGCATCTTGATTTGCGCAAGGCCGAACGGGCCACCTCCGGCACCCCGTTTCGTCAGCTGGCGAACTACTGTGCTGACCACGCGCGGGAATTTCAGTACGCCTGTTTTGGCGTCAGCCGCGCGGCGAACACCCAGGCGCTGTTTGACGAGGCTGAACGGCTTAACGCCACGCTGGTGGACGATCTGCATTTCCACCTGGATGCGCTATCAGCCCTGGAACAGGTGCTGGCGCAGGCCGATCGTGTTTACCTCACCATTGATCTGGACGTTCTGCCCGCAGCCGAGATGCCCGCCGTGTCAGCCCCCGCGGCGTTAGGCGTGCCTGCGCGGGATCTCCTGCCCGCGATCGAGCGCATTTGCCGTAGCGGAAAACTGCAGGCCGCCGATCTGGTAGAATTTAACCCTCACTACGATCGGGACGGACAGGGGGCGAAGCTTGCCGCCCGTCTGGCCTGGCAAATTGCTCACTGGTGGGCATAACAATATTTAAGGAGTCACGATGTTCTCACGCTCACCTCAGCCGCCGTCCGGCTCTCCCGCGCCTTTCTACGAAAAGGTGAAGCAGACGATCAGCGAAAAAATCGCCACTGGCGTCTGGCGGCCGCATGACCGCATTCCCTCTGAAGCCGATCTGGTGGCGCAGTTTGGTTTTAGCCGGATGACCATCAACCGGGCGTTACGCGAGCTAACCGACGAAGGCCTGCTGGTGCGTCTGCAGGGGGTCGGGACGTTTGTGGCGGAGCCGAAAGGACAATCGGCGCTGTTTGAAATCCGCAGCATTGCGGACGAGATAGCGTCGCGAAACCATCAGCACCACTGCGAAGTGCTGGTGCTTGAAGAGACGCAGGCCAGCGCCGAGCAGGCTGCGGTACTGAACGTCAAGGAGGGAACCCGGATCTTCCATTCCGTAATGGTACATTTCGAAAATGACGTGCCGGTGCAGATTGAGGATCGCTGCGTAAACGCCGAACGGATACCGGACTATCTGGACCAGGATTACACTCAAACCACGCCGCATGCCTTTCTCTCGCTTGTCGCACCGCTGACGGAAGGGGAGCACATTGTGGAAGCGGTGCGCGCGACGCCGCAGGAGTGCGAGCTGCTGCGTATCAAAGAGCACGATCCCTGCCTGCTGATCCGCCGCCGCACCTGGTCATCCGCGCAGATTGTGTCGCATGCAAGACTGCTATTCCCCGGTAGCCGCTATCGGTTGCAGGGCCACTTTATGTCATAAGTTTTAAAAGCGTGATAGCTAACGCAATATAACAAAATTGTATCTTTTTTGTTAAATCTGACCTTGTGTGTGCTTGTCTATACAAGTATATCTAAATGCATCATCTGTCCCGTATGAGGAGCACACAATGTCGTCAGGTAAATACCGTCAGCAGGATGTCCGCGCCGCGCGCGGCACCACCCTTACCGCTAAAAGCTGGCTCACCGAAGCACCACTGCGCATGTTGATGAACAACCTTGATCCTGAGGTTGCGGAAAACCCCCACGAGCTGGTGGTGTACGGCGGCATTGGCCGCGCCGCGCGCAACTGGGAATGCTATGACGCCATTGTTAAGGCCCTGACCGAACTGGAACACGACGAAACCCTGCTGGTGCAATCCGGCAAGCCGGTCGGCGTGTTTAAAACCCACAAAAACGCGCCGCGCGTTTTGATTGCCAACTCTAACCTGGTCCCACACTGGGCGACCTGGGAACACTTTAACGAACTGGATGCCAAAGGGCTGGCGATGTATGGCCAGATGACCGCGGGTAGCTGGATCTACATTGGTAGCCAGGGGATTGTGCAGGGCACCTATGAAACCTTCGTCGAAGCCGGTCGTCAGCACTACAACGGCTCGCTGAAAGGCCGCTGGGTACTGACCGCGGGTCTGGGTGGCATGGGCGGTGCACAGCCGCTGGCCGCGACGCTGGCTGGCGCCTGCTCGCTGAACATTGAGTGCCAGCAGAGCCGCATCGATTTCCGTCTGCGTACCCGCTATGTTGACGAACAGGCCGACAGCCTCGATGACGCGCTGGCGCGTATCAAAAAATACACCGCGGAAGGTAAAGCGGTATCGATAGCGTTGTGCGGCAACGCGGCAGAGATCCTGCCGGAACTCGTGGCCCGTGGCGTTCGCCCTGACCTCGTCACCGACCAGACCAGCGCCCACGATCCGCTGCACGGCTATCTGCCAAAAGGCTGGACGTGGGAAGCCTACCAGCAAAAAGCCGAAACCGATCCTGAAGGCACGGTACTGGCCGCTAAGCGTTCGATGGCAGAACACGTCTCCGCCATGCTGGCGTTCAGCGAGATGGGCATTCCGACCTTCGATTACGGCAACAACATCCGCCAGATGGCAAAAGAGATGGGCGTCAGCAACGCCTTTGATTTTCCGGGATTTGTCCCAGCCTATATTCGTCCGTTGTTCTGTCGCGGTATCGGTCCGTTCCGCTGGGTGGCCCTGTCCGGCGACCCGGAAGATATCTACAAAACCGATGCCAAAGTGAAGGAAATTGTCGCGGACGATGAACACCTGCACCACTGGCTGGATATGGCCCGCGAGCGCATTAACTTCCAGGGCTTGCCGGCGCGTATCTGCTGGGTTGGGCTGGCGTGGCGGCAAAAGCTGGGTCTGGCTTTTAACGAAATGGTGCGCAGCGGCGAAGTGTCTGCCCCGATTGTGATTGGTCGCGACCATCTGGATTCTGGCTCCGTCGCCAGCCCGAACCGTGAAACCGAAGCCATGCGCGACGGCTCAGACGCGGTCTCCGACTGGCCGCTGCTGAATGCCTTACTCAACACCGCCAGCGGCGCGACCTGGGTATCGCTGCACCACGGTGGCGGCGTGGGGATGGGCTTCTCCCAGCATTCCGGGATGGTTATCGTCTGTGACGGAACGGATGAAGCCGCCGCGCGTATCGCACGCGTGCTGCACAACGACCCGGCAACCGGCGTGATGCGTCACGCAGATGCGGGTTACGAGATTGCTATTGAATGTGCCACAGAGCAGGGACTTAACCTGCCGATGATCCCTGCCACACAAGGAAAGCATGAATGAACGCGTTAACACTCACTCCCGGCTCGCTCACGCTCAAACAGCTGCGTCACGTCTGGCGTCAGCCGGTCACGCTCTCGCTGGATGAAAGCGCCCATGCCGCCATTAACGACAGCGTGGCCTGCGTTGAAGCCATTATTGCCGAAGGGCGTACCGCCTACGGTATCAACACCGGTTTTGGTCTGCTGGCGCAGACGCGAATTGCCACGCACGATCTGGAAAATCTCCAGCGTTCGCTTGTGCTTTCCCATGCCGCAGGCGTTGGCCAGCCGCTGGACGACGAGATTGTCCGTCTGATGATGGTGCTCAAAATTAACAGTCTGGCGCGCGGCTTTTCCGGCATTCGTCTGAGCGTGATCCAGGCCCTGATAGCGCTGGTGAACGCGGAAGTCTATCCGTGGATCCCCGCCAAAGGCTCCGTTGGCGCCTCCGGCGATCTCGCCCCGCTGGCGCATATGTCGCTGCTGTTGTTGGGGGAGGGCCAGGCGCGCTGGCAGGGAGAGTGGCTCCCGGCAAAAGAGGCGCTGAAAAAGGCCGGATTAGCGCCAATCACCCTTGCGGCAAAAGAGGGGCTGGCGCTGCTTAACGGCACGCAGGCCTCCACGGCCTTTGCGCTGCGCGGTCTGTTTGAAGCCGAAGATCTATTCGCCTCGGCCGTGGTGTGCGGTGCGCTGACCACGGAGGCGGTGCTGGGCTCGCGTCGTCCGTTTGACGCGCGTATTCATGACGTACGTGGCCAGCGCGGGCAAATTGACGCTGCCGCAATGTATCGCCATCTGCTGACGGAGACCAGTGAGATTGCTGATTCGCACCATAACTGTGACAAGGTACAGGATCCGTACTCGCTGCGCTGTCAGCCGCAGGTGATGGGCGCGTGTCTGACGCAGCTGCGCCAGGCCGCAGAAGTGCTGCTGGTGGAAGCCAATGCGGTGTCCGATAACCCGCTGGTGTTCGCCCAGGAAAACGAGGTGGTCTCCGGTGGTAACTTCCACGCCGAGCCCGTGGCGATGGCGGCGGATAATATCGCGCTGACGATTGCCGAAGTGGGCGCCTTGTCCGAGCGGCGAATTGCGCTGATGATGGATAAGCATATGTCCCAGCTGCCACCGTTCCTGGTGCGCAACGGCGGGGTGAATTCAGGCTTTATGATTGCCCAGGTGACGGCCGCAGCGCTGGCGAGCGAAAACAAAGCGCTGTCGCATCCGCACAGCGTGGACAGCCTGCCAACCTCTGCCAACCAGGAAGATCACGTCTCAATGGCTCCGGCAGCCGGACGTCGTCTGTGGGAAATGGCCGCCAATACCCGTGGCGTGCTGGCAGTGGAATGGCTGGCGGCGTGTCAGGGGATCGATCTGCGTGAAGGGCTGAAGTCCAGCCCACTGCTGGAGCAGGCACGTCATGCGCTGCGTGAGCACGTATCGCATTACGATGATGACCGCTTCTTTGCGCCGGATATTGATAAGGCGATGCAGCTTCTGGAAGAGGGGCGTCTGGTGGGGTTGCTGCCTTCGGTGCTGTGATTTTTTTGCCCGGTGGCGCTGCGCTTACCGGGCCTACGAATCCGAAATGTAGGCCGGGTAAGGCGTAGCCGCCACCCGGCTTTTTTTTACGAATACATCGCCGTAATCGACGCGCTCTCCAGCGAATGGAAATGCACGTTAAACCCTACCATCGCGCCGCTCGCCCCTTCGTCGACCTCAATCTTCTCTACATCCAGCGCGTGAACCGTGAAGATATAGCGGTGCGTTTCTCCTTTTGGCGGCGCCGCGCCACCGTAACCGGCTTTCCCAAAATCGGTGCGCGTCTGAATGGCGCCTTCCGGCAGGGCGACCAGGTCGGAGCCGGAACCCTGCGGCAGAACGCGCGTATCGGCGGGCAGGTTGGCCACAACCCAGTGCCACCAGCCGGAGCCGGTTGGCGCATCCGGGTCGTAGCAGGTGACCACAAAGCTTTTGGTGCCCGCCGGCACATCGTCCCATGCCAGGTGCGGAGAGATATTATCTCCCTGATACCCCATCCCGTTGAAGACGTGGCGTTCAGGCAGTTTTTCGCCGTCGCGCAGATCTTTACTGATGATTTTCATACGGTTTGCCCTCGTTATTCACTCGTTCAGGAAGTGTAACGCATAGGGTCAAATCGTGAAATGCGCCGGAATGTTAACGGCTTCTACCACCGCGGCGGTTAACGTGCGTAGCTGTTCAGCCGTGATGATATACGGTGGCATCAGGTAGATAAGTTTGCCGAAAGGCCGCACCCAGACACCCCGCTCTACAAAGAAGCGCTGCAATGCCGCCATATTCACCGGATGGGTGGTCTCAATCACGCCGATGGCACCCAGCACGCGTACGTCCGCCACGAAGTTCGCCCCCGAGGCGGCACTGAGCTCTTCTTTCAGCTGCGCCTCAATCGCCGCAACCTGCGTTTGCCACTCGCCGTTTTGCAGGATCGCGAGACTTTCGTTTGCCACCGCGCAGGCCAGCGGATTGCCCATAAAGGTCGGGCCATGCATAAAGCAGCCCGCTTCGCCGTCGCTGATGGTGTCGGCCACCTGACGGGTAGTGAGGGTGGCGGAGAGCGTCATGGTGCCGCCGGTCAGCGCTTTCCCCAGGCACAGGATATCCGGTGTGATATCCGCATGTTCGCAGGCAAACAGCTTACCCGTGCGGCCAAATCCGGTGGCGATCTCATCGGCAATCAGCAGGATGCCCTCGCGGTCACACATTTTACGAATGCGTTTTAACCACTCGGGATGGTACATGCGCATCCCACCAGCACCCTGAACAATCGGTTCGAGGATCACGGCGGCAATCTCATGGCGGTGGGCAGCCATCAGCCGCGCAAAGCCGACCATGTCCATTTCATTCCACTCGCCGTCGAAACGGCTCTGCGGGGCCGGGGCAAACAGGTTTTCCGGCAGGTACCCCTTCCACAGGCTGTGCATGGAGTTATCCGGATCGCACACCGACATCGCGCCAAAGGTATCGCCGTGGTAGCCGTTGCGGAAGGTCAGGAATCGCTGACGGGATTCCCCCCTGGCATGCCAGTACTGCAGCGCCATTTTCATCGCCACTTCCACCGCCACCGAGCCGGAGTCGGCAAGGAACACGCACTCCAGCGCATCGGGCGTCATCGCCACCAGACGACGGCAGAGATCAACCGCCGGCTGATGGGTAATGCCGCCAAACATCACGTGCGACATCTGCTCAATCTGCGCTTTCATCGCGGCATTCAGACGCGGGTGGTTGTACCCGTGAATGGCCGCCCACCAGGATGACATACCGTCAACAAGCGGCTCGCCGCTGGCAAGGTGTAGTTCGCAGCCGTGGGCCGAGGCCACCGGGTAGACCGGAAGCGGGCGGGTCATGGAGGTGTAAGGGTGCCAGATATGCTGCTGGTCGAAGGCGAGATCGTCCTGGGTCATAATCGACTTGTAAACCATTTTGAAAAGTTTTAGGTTTACGAGTATAAACCGAACCGAAAATTAACAAAACCCTTTGGAGAAGCCCCATGGCTCACCACGCACGCTGGACGATGTCGCAAGTCACTGAATTATTCAATAAACCTTTCCTGGAGCTGATGTTCGAAGCCCAACAGGTGCATCGTCAGCACTTCGATCCGCGCCATGTTCAGGTCAGTACGCTGCTGTCGATCAAGACCGGTGCCTGCCCGGAAGATTGCAAATATTGCCCGCAGAGCGCGCGCTATAAAACCGGGCTGGAATCCGAACGTCTGATGGAAGTGGAGCAGGTGCTCGACTCCGCGCGTAAGGCGAAAAACGCGGGCTCTACCCGTTTCTGCATGGGGGCGGCATGGAAAAACCCACACGATCGTGACATGCCGTATCTGGAGCAAATGGTGAAAGGGGTCAAAGAGATGGGGCTGGAAGCCTGTATGACCCTCGGCACGCTGAACGAAGAGCAGGCGCAGCGCCTGTCTGCTGCAGGGCTGGATTATTACAACCACAACCTCGACACCTCGCCAGAGTTTTACGGCAACATCATCACCACCCGTACCTATCAGGAGCGTCTGGATACGCTGGACAAAGTGCGCGAAGCGGGCATCAAAGTGTGCTCGGGCGGGATTGTGGGGCTGGGTGAAACGGTGAAAGATCGCGCCGGTCTGCTGCTGCAACTGGCGAACCTGCCGACCCCGCCGGAAAGCGTGCCAATCAACATGCTGGTGAAGGTCAAAGGCACGCCACTGGCGGATAACGAGGATGTCGATGCGTTTGATTTTATCCGCACCATCGCGGTCGCGCGCATCATGATGCCAACCTCATACGTCCGCCTTTCTGCCGGTCGCGAACAGATGAACGAGCAGACGCAGGCGATGTGCTTTATGGCTGGCGCTAACTCCATCTTCTACGGCTGCAAGCTGCTGACCACGCCGAACCCGGAAGAGGACAAAGACGTCCAGCTGTTCCGAAAGCTGGGGCTGAACCCGCATCAGACCGAGGTGCTGGCGGGAGATAACGAGCAACAGCAGCAGCTGGAGCAGCAGATTTTCAACGCCGATACCGAACAGTTCTACAACGCGGCATCCGTATGACCTGGCAGGCTCGTATTCAATCCGCGCTGGAAGAGCGCCGGGCGAGGGATGCTTTTCGCGTTCGCAGGGTAGTGGAAAACGGTGCAGGCCGTTTTCTGACCCACGCCCGGCGGCAGTACTGTAATTTTTCCAGCAATGATTATCTCGGCCTGAGCCAGCATCCGGCGATTGTTCGCGCCTGGCAGCAGGGGGCGGAACACTACGGCGTGGGCAGCGGCGGTTCGGGGCACGTCAGCGGCTATACGACAGCGCATCAGGCGCTGGAAGAGACGCTTGCCGACTGGCTGGGCTATCCGCGCGCGCTGCTGTTCATCTCCGGCTTTGCCGCCAATCAGGCGGTGATTGCCGCGCTGATGGGCAAGGACGATCGTATCACCGCGGACCGCTTAAGCCACGCCTCTTTGCTGGAGGCGGCGAGTCTCAGCCCGGCACAGCTGCGGCGCTTTGCCCACAACGATGCGCTTTCGCTCGCCACGCTGCTGGATAAACCCTGTGCCGGACAACAGCTGGTGGTGACGGAAGGGGTCTTTAGCATGGATGGCGACAGCGCGCCGCTTCGTGCGCTGTCTGACGTTGCGAAACAGCAAAACGCCTGGCTGCTGGTGGATGATGCCCACGGTATTGGCGTGATGGGTGAGGACGGTCGCGGTAGCGCCAGTCAGCAGGGCGTGAAGCCGGAACTGCTGATCGTCACCTTTGGCAAAGGCGTTGGCGTGAGCGGGGCCGCCGTGCTGTGCAGCGAGTCCGTCGCCGATTATCTGCTGCAGTTCGCCCGACATCTGATTTACAGCACCAGTATGCCGCCTGCGCAGGCGGTGGCGCTCTCTGCCTCGCTGGAGGTGATCCGCGGTGAAGAGGGGGCTGAACGGCGCGCGCGTCTGGCAGAACATATTCAGCGTTTCCGTCAGGGTCTGGATCGGCTTCCTTTCCAAAGCACCGATTCGCAGAGCGCCATCCAGCCCGTTATCGTGGGGGAAAACAACCGTGCGCTCGCGCTGGCACAGACGCTGCGCGAACGGGGAATGTGGGTCACGGCCATCCGTCCGCCCACCGTGCCGCCGGGTACGGCGCGTCTGCGTTTGACGCTGACGGCGGCGCACAAAGCAGAAGATATCGATGCGCTGCTGGAGGCTCTCCATGTCGCCAGTCAATAAACAGGCCATTGCGGCGGCGTTTGGCCGGGCTGCACGCAGTTATTCGCAGCATGATGAGCTTCAGCGTCAGAGCGCTCAGGGGCTGCTTGAGCTACTCGGTGCGCGTCGTTTCCCGTACGTACTGGATGCCGGATGCGGCCCCGGCGGCAACAGCCGCTACTGGCGCGACGCCGGAAGCCACGTCACCGCACTCGATCTCTCTGAGCAGATGCTGGACGAGGCGCGACAGCAACAGGCGGCTGACCGCTATCTGACTGGCGATATTGAGTCGCTTCCGCTGCCGGATGCGCAGTTCGATCTGGTGTGGAGTCACCTGGCGGTACAGTGGTGCAGTAGCCTTTCGCAGGCGTTAAACGAGCTGTATCGCGTGGCGCGTCCGGGCGGAAAGGTGGCCTTTACCACCCTGCTGGAAAGCTCGCTGCCCGAGCTGAATCTGGCGTGGAAAGCGGTAGACGAACAGCCGCACGCCAACCGCTTTTTAGCGTATGAACAGGTGACGGACGCGCTGACGGGCTGGCGCTTTCGCAGCCAGGTGCAGACCATCACGCTGAACTTTAGCGATGCGTTCAGCGCCATGCGCTCGCTGAAGGGCATTGGCGCTACGCATCTGCATGACGGGCGCGAGAGAAAACCGCTCACGCGCGGGCAGTTGCAGCGTCTGGAGCTGGCCTGGCCGCAGCGGCGGGGCACTTTCCCGCTCTCTTATCAACTCTTTCATGGGATTATCGAACGTGACTGAACGTTATTTTGTCACCGGAACGGATACCGAAGTGGGTAAAACGGTGGCCAGTTCCGCACTGTTGAAGGCGGCTCGTCTGCAGGGCAAAACCACCGCCGGGTACAAGCCCGTCGCCTCCGGAAGTGAGATGACGGCACAGGGGTTACGCAATACCGACGCGCTGGCGCTGCAGCGTAACAGCACGCTGCCGCTGGACTATGCGGCGGTGAATCCTTATACCTTTGCCGAGCCGACGTCGCCGCACATTATCAGCGCCGACGAATGCCGCCCCATCGCGTTTTCCGTGCTCTCGGACGGCCTGCGCGCACTGGAGCGCCAGGCTGACTGGGTGCTGGTGGAAGGCGCAGGGGGCTGGTTTACGCCGCTGTCGGACGAACTGACGTTTGCGGACTGGGTCCAGCGCGAGCAGCTTCCGGTGATCCTCGTGGTCGGGGTGAAGCTCGGCTGTATCAACCACGCCATGTTAACGGCACAGGCCGTTCAGCAGGCTGGGCTGCGTCTGGCGGGCTGGATAGCCAACGAAGTGGTCGCACCCGGTAAGCGTCACCAGGAGTATCTGGCCACGCTCAGGCGAGTGCTTCCCGCGCCGTTCCTTGGGGAGATCCCATGGCTTGCGGACGGTGCTGAGCACGCCGACACCGGACATTACCTCGACCTCAGTGCCTTGCTTCCCGCGACATCCAGTGGGCAATAAGCTCGTCATCCAGCTCGGTAACGTGGCCCTGGGCCACGTTACGCCCGCGATACAGCATACAGAAACGATCCGCTACCCGACGGATAAACGACAGCTGCTGCTCGGCTAATAACACCGTCATCCCCAGCTCACGATTAAGCCTCGCCAGCAGATGGCCCAGCTTCTGAGCAAAGCTGTACCCTGCGCCCTGCAGTGGCTCATCCAGAATCAATACCCGCGGTCGGTTGACCAGCGCGTTAGCCAGCGCCAGCTGATACTGATCGTCCGGGGAGAGCCCGTTCGCCCGAATTTGTCGCAGCGCCCACAGCTGCGGGAACAGGTCATAGACATCGCTTTTTGCACGCGTGTCCGTTGCCCCTGTCGCCCGCATGGCGATGTGCAAGTTTTCCTCAATGGTCAGTTGCGAAAAAATCCGTCGGTCCTGTGGCACGTAGCCAATCCCCGGCAGCGCGCGTTGATCCGGTGCCTGACGCAGTAAATCACAGGGCGGGGCACCGGCTTCGTGCCAGACGATGGTTCCGCTCTGCACCGGTAACGCGCCGGTGATGCAGTTGATGAGGGTGGTTTTTCCCATGCCGGGCAGGCCAATCACCCCTGTGCATAAGCCCTGCGGTAAATCCAAATCGACATTCCATAGCGTATGTTGGTTTCCGTAAAACTGATTGACTGCACGCAGACTCAACATCTTTCTCTCCTTAAAAATGTATGTGGGTGAGGCTCGTTAATGAAGCTGCAAATCTCCTGCCAGAACCGTTGAACTGATTAAAAAAGAGGCTTTTTTAGGATAATGCCGTCGCAAAACGACCGATCGATAAGCTGATTGCACTGTCTCAGTGCCAGAACTGTTAGCGGTGGTGCAGGGACTGAAATGGCTGAATTGTGAGCAAGATCTCATTGGTTGGTTATGAATAACGCAACGGTTGATTGGCAAAAATTAGCGATAAAAATTTT
This sequence comes from Enterobacter cloacae complex sp. SHL021, assembly GCF_049237765.1. NCBI lineage: Bacteria > Pseudomonadati > Pseudomonadota > Gammaproteobacteria > Enterobacterales > Enterobacteriaceae > Enterobacter > Enterobacter cloacae complex sp. SHL021. The sequence continues at coordinate 18,125 of NZ_JBMKJG010000024.1, forward strand.
TTGTCACCGCCTCGTGGGAAAAACCGGGAATTTGCTGAGCGGCAGTCTGTATGGGCTGGACGCAGTTATCCACTATTCCTGTGGATAACCATGTGCATTAGAGTTAGAAAACACGCGATAAGCGAGAGAAGACGCGGGTTACGCCCAAATTGACGCGAAACGCGGCTCTGGAAAATATCCTTTAATATTTAACTGGTTAGATAAAATCAATTGCCGTCATAAAAGTGTCACCGGTTGCCATAAAACTACCATTACCTGGCTTGACAAATGTTAAAAATGAAAATGTTCTGGGGATAACCGGGTAGAGCTGGTGTTTTATGTCGTCTCAGTCGAAATTTTGACCGGGAATACGCTAATCCTTCGGGTGCTATGCTAAATATCGTGACACGCTACTGGTTTTACATCCAGTGTTTTTTACTGGCATTCCTGGCCACAACGAGTAAAATTACTCACCTGCCGCTTTTTACATCACCAGGTTGTCGCCCATGAGTAAACCGTTCAAACTGAATTCTGCTTTCCGTCCTTCTGGCGACCAGCCTGAGGCGATCCGTCGTCTTGAAGAGGGGCTGGAAGATGGGCTGGCACACCAGACGCTGCTGGGGGTGACCGGTTCGGGTAAAACCTTCACCATCGCCAACGTCATTGCGGATCTGCAACGCCCCACCATGGTGCTGGCGCCCAACAAAACGCTGGCGGCGCAGCTGTATGGCGAGATGAAAGAGTTCTTCCCGGAGAATGCCGTGGAGTATTTCGTCTCGTATTACGATTACTACCAGCCAGAAGCCTATGTGCCGAGCTCTGACACCTTCATCGAGAAAGATGCCTCGGTGAACGAACACATTGAGCAGATGCGTCTCTCGGCGACGAAGGCGCTGCTGGAACGTCGTGATGTGGTGGTGGTCGCGTCGGTGTCTGCCATCTACGGTCTGGGCGACCCGGATCTCTACCTCAAGATGATGCTGCACCTGACGCAGGGGATGATCATCGATCAGCGTGCGATTTTGCGCCGACTGGCGGAGCTGCAGTACACCCGTAACGACCAGGCGTTCCAGCGCGGTACGTTCCGCGTGCGCGGCGAGGTTATCGACATCTTCCCGGCGGAATCGGACGACATTGCCCTGCGCGTTGAGCTGTTTGACGAAGAGGTGGAACGCCTGTCGCTGTTCGACCCGCTCACCGGCCACGTCGAGTCCGTTATTCAGCGTTACACCATCTACCCGAAAACGCACTACGTAACGCCACGCGAGCGTATTGTGCAGGCGATGGAAGAGATCAAAGAGGAGCTGGCGGAACGCCGTAAGGTGCTGCTGGCGAACAATAAGCTGCTGGAAGAGCAACGCCTGAGCCAGCGTACCCAGTTCGATCTGGAGATGATGAACGAGCTGGGCTACTGCTCCGGCATCGAAAACTACTCCCGTTTCCTCTCTGGCCGTGGGCCGGGCGAGCCGCCGCCGACGTTGTTTGACTACCTTCCGGCGGACGGGTTACTGGTGATCGACGAATCCCACGTCACGATCCCGCAGATCGGCGGGATGTATCGCGGTGACCGCGCGCGTAAAGAGACGCTGGTGGAATACGGCTTCCGCCTGCCGTCGGCGCTGGACAACCGTCCGATGAAGTTTGAAGAGTTTGAAGCGCTGGCACCGCAAACCATTTACGTTTCGGCGACGCCGGGCAACTACGAGCTGGAGAAATCGGGCGATGAGGTGGTTGACCAGGTGGTTCGTCCGACAGGGCTGCTGGATCCGGTGATCGAAGTCCGTCCGGTTGCGACTCAGGTGGACGATCTGCTCTCCGAGATCCGCGCCCGTTCGGCAATCAACGAGCGCGTGCTGGTCACCACGTTGACCAAACGTATGGCGGAAGACCTGACCGAATATCTGGAAGAACACGGCGAGAAGGTGCGTTATCTGCACTCGGATATCGATACCGTGGAACGTATGGAAATTATCCGCGACCTGCGCCTGGGCGAGTTTGACGTGCTGGTGGGGATCAACCTGTTGCGAGAAGGTCTGGATATGCCGGAAGTCTCGCTGGTGGCAATCCTCGACGCCGACAAAGAGGGCTTCCTGCGTTCTGAGCGCTCGCTGATCCAGACCATTGGCCGCGCCGCGCGTAACGTCAACGGTAAAGCGATTCTCTACGGCGATAAAATCACCCCGTCGATGGCGAAAGCGATTGGCGAAACGGAACGCCGTCGCGAGAAACAGCAGCGCTACAACGAAGAGCATGGCATTACGCCGCAGGGTCTGAACAAGAAGGTGGTGGATATTCTGGCCCTGGGTCAGAACATTGCGAAGACCAAAGCGAAAGGACGCGGCAAGGCGCGTTCCGTGGTGGAAGAAGATACCGTCGCGCTGACGCCGAAAGCGCTGCAGCAGAAAATCCACGAGCTGGAAGCGCAGATGATGCAGCATGCCCAGAACCTGGAGTTCGAAGAGGCAGCGCAAATTCGCGACCAGCTGCATCAGCTGCGGGATCTTTTCATCGCCGCATCTTAGGTAAAGCAGCGTGTTTTCGCCCTCTCCCTGTGGGCTGAGGGATCCCCAGTAATTTTTTTACCGAAAGCGATGAATGTTGCTTCAGGAAAATGAATGACTTATAGCGACGCCCTGGTCCGGCTGTAAATCGCTGAGGCGTTTCCTGCAGGCCGGGGCGAGGCGCATGGATGCGCCGAGAGGGCGGCTTTACAGGGACGTTACATCCGCCCGTCCCCGATAAGCCGGAAGGAATAAGCCGAAGGCACCGCGGAGCGGCGATTTACCGCCGGGAGCCCGGGTCGCCAGGGTGGTGGCGACTGAGCCGCCCTGGCACGTTCACAAGTCATGCCGTTACAGAGTAGCAAGGAACATAAAGTGAACGGAATTACCTCTACAGTCATATGTTCCCCCTCACCCCAACCCTCTCCCTCAAGGGAGAGGGGGTCCTCCGTGCAGGCATTATTTTGTGGGGAACCCTCAGCCCTGTGGGAGAGGGCCGGGATGAGGGCATCAGGCCGCACAAAACGAGCCTAACCCAACTCCTGAATCGCCTTCTCCAGCGCGTCACGCAACAAGTGACGGTCATGACGGTATTTGATATCGCTGGCCTCCAGCGGCTCCTGCACCACCACGCGATCGCCAATGCCCGTCACATCCACTTTCGGCCCGACCACAACACCGTCGATGATTTTTTTACCGACGTACTGCTCCATCAGCTCCAGTTTATCCGCCAGCGACAGGCTGGCCGCTGCCGGACTCAATTCACGGCCTAAATTACCGATGTACACCATCGGGGCGGGCGTTCTGCGCAGGGCCTGCGCCAGCTCTTTCACCAGTAAAATCGGCATCAGGCTGGTGTAAAAACTGCCCGGGCCAATCAGGATCAAATCCGCCTCGGCGATGGCCTCAACCGCTTCGCGCGTGGCGGGAACGGCCGGGTAAGTCATCAGCTCTTTCGGCGGCAGCGTAAGCTGATCAATATTCACTTCGCCGTACACTTCATGGCCTTCCACGTCGATGGCCATCAAATCGACCGGTTGTTCAGACATCGGGATCAGGAACGCATCCACTTTGAGCAGATTGCGGATGAGATTGATCGCTTCCAGCGGGCGCACGCTCAGGTGATCCAGCGCTTTAAGCATCAAATTTCCAAGGTTATGCCCGGAAAGTTCCCCGTTACCGCCAAAACGGTACTCAAACATCGCCGAGGCGACGCTCGGTTCGGTAATTAACTGGTTCAGGCAGTTACGCATATCGCCCCAGGCAATGCCGCCTTCTGCGCGTCGGATCCGCCCCGTCGATCCGCCGTTATCCGTTGTTGTTACTATCCCTGTCAGTCTTGAGCCAAGGGATGACAAAGAGGACATCACCCGGCCCAGACCATGGCCTCCACCCAGTGCCACCACCCGGTCAAGATCCGCAAAAGTGCGATTGCGCATACCTATTCCTTATCACGTTCGATCTGCGTAACAGTAACCTAACTACCCCTAAAAGACGATGCCTCAGCCAGGGCAAAATGACGTATATCAATGCGAATCTGCTGTTTTGGCGTATTCTGTAACGAAAATGCACGATCAGGTCGCTATATACATGTTTATATAGCGTTAAGCGATAATGGCGAAAGGGTGATTTACGCGCTACTATCGCCATAACCACGTTTTCAAATTTGAAAACATACACTCTAGCCCTGGTGCCTGTGTCGAAAGATATGGCGCCCTGGCCGTGGCAACTATGCCACCAGGGTACAGAAAGAAATGACTGTGCCTCCCGTATCTGGAAAGGTGTACATGGCTTCACAACTTACTGATGCTTTCGCGCGTAAGTTTTACTACTTACGTCTGTCGATTACCGATGTGTGCAACTTCCGTTGCACCTACTGTCTGCCCGACGGCTACAAACCGGGCAGCGTCACCAATAACGGCTTTCTCTCCGTGGATGAAGTTCGCCGCGTTACGCGCGCGTTCTCGGCACTCGGCACGGAAAAAGTGCGTCTGACCGGCGGAGAACCTTCGCTGCGCCGTGACTTCCCCGACATTATTGCCGCCGTGCGTGAAAACGAACGCATCCGTCAGATTGCGGTGACCACCAATGGCTACCGCATGGCGCGCGATGTCGCAACCTGGCGTGATGCGGGCTTAACGGCCATTAACGTCAGCGTGGACAGCCTGGATGCCCGTCAGTTTCATGCCATTACCGGCCAGGATAAATTCCAGCAGGTGATGGACGGTATTGATGCCGCGTTTACCGCCGGGTTCGATAAGGTCAAAGTCAACACCGTGCTGATGCGTGATGTAAACCATCATCAGCTGGACACCTTCCTGGTGTGGATCAAATCCCGCCCCATTCAACTGCGGTTTATTGAACTCATGGAGACGGGCGAGGGCAGCGAGCTGTTCCGCCGCCACCATATCTCCGGCATGGTGTTGCGCGATGAGCTGCTTAAACGCGGCTGGATCCACCAGATCCGCCAGCGCAGCGACGGCCCGGCGCAGGTCTTTTGTCACCCGGATTACGAAGGGGAGATTGGGCTTATCATGCCTTACGAGAAAGATTTCTGCGCCAGCTGTAACCGCCTGCGCGTCTCCTCGGTGGGCAAACTGCATCTGTGTCTGTTCGGGGATGGCGGCGTTAACCTTCGCGATCTGCTGGAAGACGATGCGCAACAGGCCGCGCTGGAAGCGCGTATTTCTGAGGCACTGACGCATAAAAAACAGACCCACTTCCTGCATCAGGGCAACACCGGCATTACTCAGAACCTGTCATACATTGGCGGGTAATCAGGCTTAAGAAGGAACCAGAAGATGAGTCAGGTCAGCGCGGAATTTATCCCGACACGTATTGCCATCCTTACCGTTTCCGACCGTCGTGGCGAAGAGGATGACACCTCCGGCCACTGGCTGCGCGAAGCCGCCCATGACGCCGGGCATAAGATCGTCGATAAAGCGATCGTCAAAGAGAACCGCTATGCCATACGCGCGCAGGTCTCCCAGTGGATTGCCAGCGATGAAGTGCAGGTGGTGTTGATCACCGGCGGCACCGGTTTTACCGCAGGCGACCAGGCGCCAGAGGCGCTTATCCCGCTGTTTGACCGCGAGGTAGAAGGCTTCGGCGAAGTGTTCCGCATGCTGTCGTTTGAAGAGATTGGTACCTCGACGCTGCAGTCACGTGCGGTGGCGGGCATGGCGAACAACACACTGATATTCGCCATGCCGGGCTCGACCAAAGCCTGCCGCACCGCGTGGGACAACATTATCGCCCCGCAGCTGGATGCCCGTACCCGTCCGTGTAATTTTCATCCCCATTTAAAGAAATAAGCTATGTCGCAACTGACCCACATTAACGCCGCTGGCGAAGCGCATATGGTGGACGTCTCCGCCAAGGCCGAAACGGTCCGCGAGGCGCGTGCCGAAGCGTTCGTTACCATGCTGCCAGGCACCCTGGCGATGATTATCGACGGCAGCCACCATAAGGGTGATGTCTTTGCCACTGCCCGCATCGCCGGGATCCAGGCGGCGAAACGCACCTGGGACTTAATTCCGCTCTGCCACCCGCTGATGCTCAGCAAGGTGGAGGTCAATCTTCAGGCCCAGCCAGAGCACAACCGCGTGCGCATCGAATCGCTGTGTCGTTTAACCGGTAAAACGGGCGTGGAGATGGAAGCGCTGACGGCGGCGTCCGTTGCCGCGCTGACTATCTACGATATGTGCAAAGCGGTGCAGAAAGATATGGTGATTGGCCCGGTGCGTCTGCTGGCGAAAAGCGGCGGCAAATCCGGTGATTTTAAGGTGGACAGCCATGATTAAGGTGCTCTTTTTTGCCCAGGTGCGTGAACTGGTGAATACCGACAGCCTGACGCTGGAAGCGACGTTTAAAGACGTTGCCGCACTGCGTGCGCATCTGGCGGCGCAAAGCGACCGTTGGGCGCTGGCGCTGGATGAAGGGAAGCTGCTGGCCGCCGTCAACCAGACGCTGGTGGAGTTTACCCATCCGCTGGAGGCAGGTGATGAAGTGGCCTTCTTCCCACCGGTGACGGGGGGTTAAGATGGTTGATACGCGAATTCTGGTTAGCCCTGAGCGCTTTAACGTCGGTACGGAATATCACTGGCTGGCAGAGCGCGATGAAGACGGTGCTGTTGTGACCTTCACCGGTAAAGTGCGTAACCACAACCTTGGCGACAGCGTAAAAGCGCTGACGCTGGAACACTATCCGGGCATGACCGAGAAATCTCTGGCTGCGATCGTCGAAGAGGCGCGAGGCCGCTGGCCGCTCGGGCGTGTGACGGTTATCCACCGTATCGGTGAGATGTGGCCGGGCGAGGAGATCGTTTTCGTGGGGGTGACCAGCGCCCATCGCGGCAGCGCGTTTGCCGCCGGGGAGTTCATCATGGATTACCTGAAAACCAAAGCCCCGTTCTGGAAACGTGAAGCGACGCCGGAGGGGGAGCGGTGGGTTGAATCGCGCGACAGCGACAAACAGGCCGCCAGCCGTTGGTAACAGGTTTATGTGGATGTGTTAGTCTTAACGTGTGTGTCTACTTAATCAGGAGTGAATCATGGACCGATTTCCGCGTTCCGATTCGATAGTACAGCAGACCCGTAGTGGCCTGCAGACGTATATGGCTCAGGTTTATGGCTGGATGACGGTAGGCTTACTGCTTACCGCATTTATCGCGTGGTATGCGGCCAATACCCCTGAACTGATGATGTTTATCTTTTCCAGCAAAATCACCTTCTTTGGGCTGATCATTGCGCAACTGGCACTGGTGTTTGTGCTCTCCGGTCTGGTACAGAAGCTGAGTGCCGGGATGGCGACCACCCTGTTTATGCTCTATTCGGCACTGACGGGGCTGACGCTTTCCAGCATTTTCATCGTCTATACCTACTCCTCCATCGCCAGCACCTTTGTGGTCACTGGCGGGATGTTTGGTGTGATGAGCCTGTACGGTTACACCACCAAACGTGACCTCAGCGGTCTTGGCAACATGCTATTCATGGGGTTGATCGGGATTGTGCTGGCGTCGCTGGTAAACCTGTGGCTGAAGAGCGACGCGCTGATGTGGGCGGTGACCTATATCGGGGTGGTGATTTTCGTTGGCTTAACCGCCTACGACACCCAGAAGCTGAAAAACATCGGCGAGCAGATTGACGTGCGTGACAGTTCCAACCTGCGGAAATACTCAATTCTGGGTGCCCTGACGCTGTATCTGGACTTCATCAACCTGTTCCTGATGCTGCTGCGTATTTTCGGCAACCGTCGTTAAATACTGCCCCTCACCCTAACCCTCTCCCACAGGGAGAGGGGATTGTACGGTGCGGTTTTTCTCCCTCTCCCTGTGGGAGAGGGCCGGGGTGAGGGCATCAGACCGCTGCGCCTATTTTGCCATCGCCTTCTCGTTCTTCGCTCTTAGCTTCTTCGCCCGGCTCTCAAGCACCAGATAACAGACCGTGGCCAGCGCCAGCGGCAGGAAGTAATAGAGCATGCGGTAGGCGAGCAGGGCGGCGATAATCGTCCCATGAGAAACATGTTCTCCGGCAAGCAGGGCGATAAATACCGCTTCCAGCACCCCAATCCCGGCCGGAATATGTACGATCACCCCGGCAATACTGCTCACCAGCAGCACCCCCAGCACGAAGAAATAATTCACATCTTCGCCAATGAGCAGCCAGATAATTGCCCCCATCGCCATCCAGTTGGCGCTGGAAACCGCCATCTGCAGCACGGCAAATTTCCATGAAGGTAAAACCAGCTTTTGCCCTTTGATGGTCATATGGCGGCGTCTGGCAAAGGCGCAGGCCCAGAGATACAGGGCGATAATGAGCAGGAGCGCGAAACCCAAAATCCGCAGCGTGGCTTCATCGATATACCAGTGTGCGGGCAACTGCACCACGCCGATGGTAAAGATCACCCCACCCAGCAGAATATAACCCAGCCAGTTGGTGGTGATGCTCAGCGAAAATATACGCGTGATGGTCCCACCGGGCAGTCCCAGGCGCGAGTACAGGCGATAGCGCATGCCAATCCCCCCGACCCAGGTGCTGAGCGTCAGGTTAAAGGCGTAGCAGATAAACGACACCAGCATGACCTGGCGTTTTGCCAGCTTGTGGCCGCAGTAGGCGCGGCCCAGCAGGTCATAGCAGCCGTACATCAGATAGCTGACAATCACCAGCCCAACCGCTCCCAGCAGCACCATCCGGTTGTAGTTGCGGATGACTTTCCACACCTCTTCCCAGTCCACCTTTTGCGCGTAAACCACCAGCAGCACCGCAACGGCAATAAAAAACAGCCAGGTCAGGATCTTTTTCGCCATTCGCCAGCGTGGATGCGATTTAGACATCAGGTTTTCCCTCCATCTTCCGCCTCAATGCGGTCCTGGGTTTCCATCTCGGGTTGAACAGGCGGATCCACCAGCGCAAGTTTTGGGGTATGCGCCGGCAGCCAGCCCACCATCGCCGGGAAATGGCGCAGGAAGTGGAACACCACTACGCTGATCCCCAGATTCCACCAGGTGCGTTTTGGCACCATGGACTCGTCCACGCGTACGCAGTCGTTGACGATCAGACCCTGCAGGTTATCCCGCAGGTTCTGGTTAAACTGGCGATCGTGAATGATCAGGTTCGCTTCCAGGTTAAGCGACAGGCTCAGCGGATCGAGGTTACTGGAGCCGACGGTCGCCCAGTGATCGTCCATCAGCGCGACTTTGCCGTGCAGCGGTCGGCGACGGTATTCGTAGATCTGCACTCCGCCTTTGAGCAGGTAGTTATAGAGCAGCCGCGCGCCGACTTTGACGATGGGCATATCCGGCTCGCCCTGCACAATCAGCTTCACGCGGACGCCGCGTCGGGCAGCACTGCGCATGGCGTGCAGCAGCCGGTAGCCCGGGAAGAAGTAGGCGTTGGCGATGATCACTTCGCGTTTGGCATTCGCCAGCATTTTCAGGTAGTGGCGCTCAATATCGTCCCGGTGCTCGCCGTTATCCCGCCAGACGAACAACGCCTGCGCTTCGCCGGGCTTCCGGTTCTCTTCCGGACGATGGCGGCGCTTCCACCAGCGTCGGGCGGCATCTTTGCCGGGTAAGTTTTCCAGTTCAAACAGCAAAATGTCCTGAACCACAGGCCCTTCGATGCGGATGGCGTAATCCTGCTTGGCCTCCGGGCCGTAGTCAGACATATGCTCGGCGGAGTAGTTAATGCCACCGACAAACGCCACCGTCTCATCAACGACGACGATTTTGCGGTGCATCCGGCGAAAGAGATTGGTACGCATGCCGAACAGGCGAGGGCCGGGATCGTAGTAGCGGAACACAACGCCTGCGGCAGTGAGTTCATTCACGAACGCATCGCTAAGATCGGGCGAGCCATAGCCATCCAGCAGCGCTTCAATTTTGACGCCGCGCTGGGCGGCGCGCAGCAGCACGCTGTGCAACTGTTTGCCCACATCATCTTCAAACCAGATAAAGGTCTCGAGGATCACTTTATGCTGCGCGCGGTCTATCGCATCAAAAACGGCGGGGTAATATTCGTCCCCGTTGACCAGCAGCGTGATCCGGTTGCCTTCCTGCCAGGTACATTTCATAAGTGGATCTCCGCGCTCAGCGGGGCATGGTCGGAAAGGTGGCGCCAGTTAAGCAACGCCAGCGCGGTCGGGCTGCTGGCATGGGCGTTTTTCACATAAATGCGGTCAAGCCTCAGCAACGGGAAGCGCACCGGAAACGTGCGCGCAGGTCTGCCGTGCGCGCGGGTGAAAATTTCCTCCAGCCCGGCCTCCACTTTCAAAGGGTGGTTAGCCCGCTGCCGCCAGTCGTTGAAATCCCCGGCAATGACCACTGGCTCTCCTTCGGGCAGGGCGTTAGTCCACTCGGCCAGCATCTGCAGCTGTGCCTGGCGATGCGCTTCCCGCAGACCGAGATGCACACAGCCAACGTGCACCGGAAAATCGAGATCCGGCGGGGCGATACGGCAATACAGCAGCCCACGCTTTTCGCTTTCGCCGACGGAGACGTCCCGGTTCTCGTAATGTTCAATGGGATAACGCGACAACACCGCATTTCCGTGATGCCCTTCAGGATAGACCGCATTGCGGCCGTAAGCGTAATCACTCCACATGGTGTCGGCCAGAAATTCGTAGTGGGGCGTGTCGGGCCAGTTTTCGAAGTGCATCGGATGGACCTCGTGCGCGCCCATCACTTCCTGCAGGCAGACAATGTCCGCGCTGACGGTGCGAACCGCGTCGCGCAGCTCCGGTAAAATGAAGCGGCGATTAAATGCTGTGAAGCCTTTATGAATGTTTATCGTCAGCACTTTAAGCGAGAAATGCTGCATTTTTTTGGTCATAAGCTCCTTCCTGAGTGACTATCCCAATGAAAATAAAGTGTAGTCGTCGTCACAAAAAGATGCGGTGTTACGGAATTTTCCGTAAAGTGCGGTAGTCTGATTAAGCAGAGAAAAATCCTTCAGGAGAGAAGCCATGAAGTGGCAACAACGTGTTCGTGTCGCAACGGGTCTAAGTTGCTGGCAGATAATGTTGCATTTACTGGTCGTGGCCGTACTGGTGATGGGCTGGATGAGCGGCACGCTGGTGCGTGTTGGCCTAGGACTATGCGTCCTCTATGGCGTCACCGTGCTGTCGATGTTGTTCCTGCAGCGCCATCATGAAGCGCGCTGGCGCGAGGTGGGTGATGTGCTCGAAGAGCTCACCACCACCTGGTACTTTGGTGCCGCAATGATTGTGCTGTGGCTGCTGTCCCGCGTGCTGCAAAACAACCTGCTGCTGGCGCTGGCCGGTCTGGCCATTCTTGCAGGGCCTGCGGTGGTCTCTTTGCTGGCCAAAGAGAAAAAGCTACGCAATGTTGCGTCTAAACATCGCGTACGCCACTGACCCCGTCGTGGCCGCTATGACCAGTAGCGGCCACAAACTTCCCCAGATAATATCCAGACTCGCATCCTTCAGATAAATTTGCTTGGTGATATCCGTAAAGTGACGAATCGGGTTTATCCACGTCAGATCCTGTAACCACACCGGCATATTCTCAACCGGCGAAACATACCCGGAGAGCAGGATGGCCGGCATCATAAAGACAAACACGCCAATAAACGCCTGCTGCTGCGTGGAGCAGAGCGCGGAAATCAGCAGGCCAAACCCGACCAGCGACAGCCCGTAGATCAGCATCGTGAAGTAGAACAGCGCCAGCGACCCGGCGAACGGGATCTGGTAGGCCCAGATCCCCACGCCCAGCACGATGGTGGCCTGGAACGTGGCAACAATCAGGGCGGGAACCGCTTTACCGACGAAGATTTGCCAGGTCGCCAGCGGGGAGACCAGCAGCTGATCGAGCGTACCTTGCTCGCGTTCGCGGGCGACGGACAGGGAGGTGACGATCATCACCCCAATGGTGGTAATCATGGCGATCAGCGACGGCACCACAAACCATTTGTAGTCCAGGTTTGGGTTGTACCAGTTACGTACCACCAGCTCGCTGTTGTTGGGCTTCGGTTTCCCCTCCATCAACTCCTGCTGATAATCCTTCACCACCTGTTGCAGATAATTCGCGGCAATCTGCGCGCTGTTGGAGTTACGCCCGTCGAGGATCAACTGCATGGGCGCGGGCTGGAAGGTGTCCAGATTGCGGGAAAAATCAGCCGGAAAACGCACCAGCAGCAGCGCTTTCTGGGTATCGATGGTGGGCTGGATCGCCTGTGGGCTTTTCAGCAGCAGGATATGGGTAAAAGCCTTCGCCCGGGCAAAGCGCTGGGTCAGCTCGACGGAATGTTTACCGTTGTCTTCGTTGTAAATCGCGATGGTGGCGTTGGTCACCTCAAGCGTGGCGGCAAAAGGGAACAGAAACACCTGGATGAGCACCGGCAACACCAGAATGGCGCGGGTTTGCGGCTCGCGCAGCAGCGATTGCAGCTCTTTGCGTATTAACGTCCATAAACGGTGAAACATGTTCGCTCCTTAATCCAGACGCCGTTTGGTTTTCATCCACGTCAGCCCAATAAACATCGCCGCCGACGCCAGCAAAAACAGGGTATTGATAATCAGCACTACCGGAATATTCCCCGCCAGGAACAGGCTTTGCAGCGTGCTGACGAAATAGCGCGCCGGAATTATGTAGGTCACGGCACGGATCACCGCGGGCATGCTGTCTATCTGGAAGATAAACCCGGACAGCATAATCGACGGTAAAAAGGCGGCGTTCAGCGCCACCTGCGCGGCGTTAAACTGGTTGCGGGTGACGGTGGAGATGAGCAGCCCCATGCCCAACGTGCTCAGCAGGAACAGGCTGGTAATGAAAAAGAGCAGCACCAGCGAGCCGCGGTACGGCACCCCAAGGATAAACACCGAGACCAGCATACAGAGCAGCATCGCCAGCATGCCGAGGAAGTAGTAGGGGATAAGCTTACACAGCAGCAGCTCAAGGCGCGTCACTTCGGTTGAAAGCAGCGCCTCCATGGTGCCGCGCTCCCACTCGCGGGCAATCACCAGCGAGGTCAGGATTGCGCCAATCACCGTCATAATGATGGTGACCGCACCCGGGATAATAAAATGCTGGCTGATGGCGGCAGGGTTAAACCAGTAGCGCATCTGTACGTCGATCAGCGGTTCGAACGTTTCACCCCGGTCTTCGGCGCGCTGCATCTGCCAGAGCTGCCAGATCCCCTCTACGTAGCCCTGGACAAAGTTGGCGGTATTCGGCTCGCTGCCGTCAGTGATCACCTGGATCGGCGCAGCGGTATCTGCCCGCGCCATGTTGGCGGCAAAATCGACCGGGATCACCACCAGACCGCGGATTTTCCCGGCCTGCATCTTCTGAATAAGCGCTTGCCGGTTGTCGCTGATGGTGGCCTCAATGTAGGGCGAGCCGGTCATGGCGTGGGTGAAATCCAGCGCCTCTTCGCTCTGCTGCTCCAGTAATATCCCAACCCGCAGCTTGCTGGAGTCGAGGTTGATCCCATAGCCGAAGATAAACAGCAGCAGAAGCGGGATAACCACCGCAATCAGCCAGCTGCTGGGGTCACGCACGATCTGACGCGTCTCTTTGATGCACAGCGCGCGCACCCGGCGCCAGGAAATCGCGTTATTGCGCATCGGCATTCTCCTTATCCCAGTCGTGGATGAGGGTGATAAACGCCTGCTCCATGGTCGGGTCCGGCACCTCGTCGTCTGCAGCCTGGGCTTTCAGGTCATCCGGCGTGCCGTGGGCAATCAACTTGCCGCGATAGACCAGCCCGATACGGTCGCAATACTCCGCCTCGTCCATAAAGTGGGTGGTTACCATCACCGTTACCCCTTTCTCCACCATACTATTGATGTGCAGCCAGAACTCGCGGCGGGTGAGGGGATCAACACCTGACGTGGGTTCATCCAGAAACAGAATATCGGGCTCGTGCATCAGCGAGCAGGCCAGCGCCAGCCGCTGTTTGAAGCCAAGGGGCAGCTCATCCGTGGCGTGGGAAGCGATAGCTGTCAGGCCAAACGCCTCGCTCATCCGGTGGATTTTCTCGTCCTGGGCGCGCCCTCGCAGGCCGTAAACGCCGGAGAAAAAGCGCAGGTTCTGCTCGACCGTCAGGTTGCCGTACAGCGAGAACTTCTGCGCCATATACCCCAGATGCTGGCGCGCCTTGCCGGAGCTGACTTTCAAATCCATATCCAGTACCAGCGCTTTGCCGGACGTAGGCACCAGCAGGCCACACATCATCTTAAAGGTGGTGGATTTCCCCGCGCCGTTTGGCCCGAGCAGGCCAAAAATTTCACCGCGCTTCACCGCGAAATTGACGTTATCGGTGGCGGCGAAATCACCGAATTTTTTGGTCAGGGATTTGGCTTCGATCACCGTCTCACCCGGCGTACCTTCTACCGTGTGCAGGATCGCCCCGAGCGGCGATTCCGAAGTACCCGCTCCGCCCAGCAGATCGATAAACGCGTCTTCAAAGCGGGGAGCCGTCTCTTCCATCTCAATGTCAGGCATGCCCGGCGCGTGACGAATATCCGCTTCGGTCGCCTCTTTGGTCAGGATCACGCGCACCGAACGGCCCTGAATCATCCCGTCGCTGACCTGGGGCAGCTTCAGCACCCGTTGCAGCAGTTTGCGGTTCGACTCCTGCGGGCTGTGCATCAGGAAACTGCGTCCGGCCATGCTTTGGGTCAGCTTCGTCGGTTCTCCCTGATAAAGCAGCTCGCCTTCGTTCATCAGCAGCACATCGCGACACTGCTCGGCTTCATCCAGATAGGAGGTGCTCCAGAGGATCAGCATTCCGTCACCGGCCAGCTCGTGCACCATCTGCCACAGTTCGCGGCGTGAAATGGGGTCCACGCCCACGCCGGGCTCATCCAGCAGCAGCACTTTCGGCTCGCCGACCAGCGTACAGGCCAGCCCCAGCTTTTGCTTCATCCCGCCGGAGAGTTTGCCCGCCAGACGATCGGTGAAGGGACCGAGGGAGGTGAAGGACAGCAGACGGGCGAAAGTCTGCTGACGGGTTTCACCGGTCACGCTGCGCAGATCCGCGTACAGATTAAGGTTTTCCATCACCGTCAGGTCTTCATAGAGACCAAACTTCTGCGGCATATAGCCGAGCATGGCGTGGAGTGCACCGTCATCTTTAATCGGATCGAGTCCGAGCACGCTGGCCGCCCCTTCATCGGGCTTAAGCAGGCCTGCCAGCATCCGCATCAACGTGGTTTTGCCTGCGCCGTCCGGACCAACCAGCCCGGTTACATAGCCTTTCTGGATGGTGCAGTTCAGCGGCGCGACGGCCGGTTTTTCCATGCCCGCGAAGCGTTTGACCAGATTGTCGAGCCGGATAACCGCGTCATTCATGTCGTTCCCCGCTGTTCACTTTTACGGTGACTGGCATGCCCTGACGCAGCGCATCGTCCGCATCGGTGACGATGATGCGCAGGCGATACACCAGGTCGGTACGCAGATCCGGCGTTTCCACCGTTTTTGGCGTGAATTCAGCGGTGGGCGAAACAAAGCCCACTTTGCCGTGATACGGCTTATCGGGACGACCGTCGGTATAGAGCAACAGTTCGCGACCCGGCTGCATCTGGCCGAGGTTTGGCTCATCAATGTAGGCGCGCACCCATACCGGACGGGTGAGCGACAGGGTTAAAACGGTGCTTCCGGCGTTGAGCATGCTGCCGGGCTCCACGGCGCGGGTCATCAGCGTGCCGTCAGACGGTGCCACCAGCGTGGTGTCATGCAGATCGAGTTCCGCCTGGGCCAGCTGGGCCTGCGCCTGTTCAAGGCTGGCTTTGGCCTGGGCGATATCCTGCGGGCGGTTACCGGTGTGGTACTGACTCAGTTTGTCCTGTGCGGATTTCAGCGTTGCCTGAGCCTGATCGCGTGATGAACGGGCGTTTTCCAGATCGTTGGCCGAAATAGTGCGGCTTTTCCACAGCCCCTGCTGGCGGGCATAGAAATTCTGCGCATAGTCATAGGCTGCCTGCGCCTGTTTGACTGCGGCAGCAGCCTGGGCAATCTCTTCGTCACGATAACCGGCCAGCATCAGATCATATTGCGCCTGGGCGACGGAAACCCCGGCTTTTGCCTGCATTAACGCGTTCTCGTAGGGCGCTTTATCAAGCATCCCCAGCGTCTGCCCGGTTTTGATGGTGTCGCCCTCATCCACGTTAAGCGACGCCAGCCGCCCCCCGACGCGGAAGCTCATGTTCACGGTGCGAATATCAACGTTACCGTACAGCGTCAGGCCGCGATCCTGATGGCTTTGATACCACAGCCAGCCACCGACGCCTGCGGCAAGCAAAACAACAACCACCAGAATGATGGCGACAGGTTTTTTCATGACTTCAGGCTCCTTTGCGTTAAGCCTTGCAGGATCAGATCCAGATGACAGGTGATAACCTGGCTAATCTGCGCGGCTTTATCCTCATCAAATTGTGTCCAGCCGGTGCGTAACAGAATCGTTTCTCGCCCCAGACGGAAGGCCAGAATCTCACCCAGCAGGGCGTGGGTATGCAAAATCGTAGCGGTATCGTTGGCGTCTTGCCCGGTATAGGCCGCGATCAGCCGGGTAAGGTGCGTGTGCATCGGGGCAATCACCTGGTCATGCACCAGCTGGTAGGCGGCAGTGGGGAAGAGCTGTTCACGGGAGATAAATCGACTCAGGTTCAGCGTGTCGTCGTGCGTCAGCAGGCGGATCATGTTGTGGCAGGCGTTGAGGATCAGCTGGCGGATAGCGTCACGATTGGGTGACGGCTGGCTGAGCAGCGCGGTGGCTTCCTCCACGTGCGGGTGAAACTGCGTGCCAATAAAATCGGCGATCCACTGGGCACAGGCGAGGTATAAATCCTCTTTTGAGCCAAAATAGTAGGGGATAGCCGCAATGTTTTGCCCGGCCTGCGCCGCGATATCCCGGGTGGTGGCGTGCAAGCCATACTCACCAAACTGCGCCAGCGCGGCAGCAATAAGCTGGCTTTTGGCCTGTTCGCCTTTAGAAGTTGTCGGGGTTGTATTCATAGCGGCATTAAAAATTAATCAATCGATTGATTAAGATTATGCCTGATTAGCGAAATCGTCGAGGGAAGGTGGAGGGATATTTTATGCGCCACGTCACAAAAGCTGCTACACTCCGCCCCTTCGCGACATTGTGGTTTTTGTCCTCCCCTATTCGTTATATCTCCCTGAAAACTACACCTGTGATGGTCGGGGCGCTTCGGAGTTTTTATGTCTTTTGATTCCCTTGGCCTGAACCCGGAAATTCTGCGCGCGATCGCAGAGCAGGGCTACGTTGAGCCAACCCCAATCCAGCAGCAGGCGATCCCTGCCGTTCTGCAGGGCCGTGACCTGATGGCCAGTGCCCAGACCGGGACCGGTAAAACCGCAGGCTTCACCCTGCCACTGTTAGAGCTGCTGGTAAAAAATCAGCCGCACGCGAAGGGGCGTCGCCCGGTTCGTGCGCTGATCCTCACCCCAACTCGCGAGCTGGCGGCGCAGATTGGCGAGAACGTGCGTGATTACAGCCGCTATCTCAACATTCGTTCGCTGGTGGTTTTCGGCGGTGTGAGCATTAACCCACAGATGATGAAACTGCGCGGCGGCGTGGACGTGCTGGTGGCAACGCCGGGCCGTCTGCTGGATCTGGAACATCAGAACGCCGTGAAGCTAGATAACGTCGAAATTCTGGTGCTGGACGAAGCCGACCGCATGCTGGACATGGGCTTTATCCACGATATTCGCCGCGTGCTGGCTAAGCTCCCGCCGCGCCGTCAGAACCTGCTGTTCTCCGCGACCTTCTCCGACGAGATCAAAGCGCTGGCTGAAAAGCTGCTGCATAACCCGCTGGAAGTTGAAGTGGCGCGCCGCAACACCGCCTCTGAGCAGGTGACCCAGCACGTGCACTTCGTTGATAAAAAGCGTAAGCGGGAACTGCTCTCCCAGATGATTGGTCAGGGTAACTGGCAGCAGGTGCTGGTCTTTACCCGTACCAAGCACGGTGCAAACCACCTGGCGGAACAGCTGAACAAAGACGGTATTCGCAGTGCGGCTATCCACGGTAACAAGAGCCAGGGGGCGCGTACCCGTGCGCTGGCGGACTTTAAATCCGGTGATATCCGCGTGCTGGTGGCAACCGACATCGCTGCCCGTGGTCTGGACATTGAAGAGCTGCCGCACGTGGTGAACTACGAGCTGCCAAACGTGCCGGAAGACTATGTTCACCGTATCGGCCGTACTGGTCGTGCGGCGGCCACTGGCGAAGCGCTCTCGCTGGTCTGCGTGGATGAACACAAACTGCTGCGCGACATCGAACGCCTGCTGAAGAAAGAGATCCCGCGTATTGAAACGCCGGGATACGAAGTGGATCCGTCCATTAAAGCGGAGCCAATTCAGAATGGTCGCCAGCAGCGTGGCGGCGGTGGACGCGGTCAGGGCGGCGGCCGTGGTCAGCAGCAGCCACGCCGTGCCGAAGGCGGTGCGCCTAAGTCGGGCAATAAACCGCCTCGCCGCGACGGCGAAGGGAAACCGGCAGGAGAAGGGCAGCGCCGTCGCCGTCCGCGTAAACCGGCTAACCCACAGTAATCTGGAAGCCCGGCCGTAAAGCCGGGCTTTTCTTTTTGCGGCGACGAAAATAAAGTGCCACAATAGTGGCTGTTTATACAGTATTTCAGGTTTTCCGATGGCTTTAACCGCGGCGCTGAAAGCGCAGATTGGTGCCTGGTATAAGGCACTCCAGCAGCAGATCCCCGACTTTATCCCCCGGGCACCACAGCGGCAGATGATTGCCGATGTGGCAAAAACGCTCGCCGGTGACGACGGGCGACATCTGGCGATTGAAGCACCAACCGGGGTCGGTAAAACCCTCTCTTATTTAATCCCGGGCATCGCTATTGCGCGGGAAGAAGAAAAGACGCTGGTGGTCAGCACCGCTAACGTGGCGCTACAGGATCAGATCTTCAGCAAAGACCTGCCGCTGCTGCGCAAAATTATCCCCGAGCTGCGTTTTACCGCCGCCTTTGGCCGCGGACGTTATGTCTGCCCGCGTAACCTGGCGGCGCTCGCCAGCAGTGAGCCCACCCAGCAGGATCTGCTGGCGTTTCTTGATGACGAACTGACGCCAAACAACAAGGCGGAGCAGGAACAGTGTGCGAAGCTGAAAGCCGATCTCGACAGCTACAGATGGGACGGTTTGCGCGATCACACCAGCCAGGCCATCGGCGATGATTTATGGCGCAGGCTCAGCACCGATAAAGCCAGCTGCCTCAACCGTAACTGTCACTACTACCGCGAGTGCCCGTTTTTTGTCGCCCGGCGGGAGATCCAGGAAGCGGAAGTGGTGGTCGCCAATCATGCGCTGGTGATGGCGGCGCTGGAGAGCGAGGCGGTGCTGCCGGAGCCGAAAAACCTGCTGCTGGTGCTTGATGAAGGCCACCATTTGCCTGACGTAGCCCGGGATGCGCTGGAGATGAGTGCTGAAATCACGGCCCCGTGGTTCCGCCTGCAGCTCGATCTGTTCTGCAAGCTGGTGGCCACCTGCATGGAGCAGTTCCGTCCTAAAACCACGCCGCCGCTGGCGGTGCCCGAGCGTCTGAGCGAACACTGTGACGAGGTCTACGGCCTTATCGCATCCCTGAACAACATTCTGAATCTTTATCTCCCGGCGACTCAGGAGGCAGAGCACCGTTTTGCCATGGGGGAGCTGCCGGACGAGGTGATGGAGATCTGCCAGCAGCTGGCGAAGCATCTGGAAAAGCTGCGCGGCCTGGCCGAGATGTTCTTAAACGATCTCAGTGAAAAGACCGGCACCCATGACGTGGTGCGTTTGCACCGTATTCTGCTGCAAATGAACCGTGCGCTGGGCATGTTTGAAGCGCAAAGCAAACTCTGGCGGCTGGCCTCAATGGCGCAGGCGTCCGGCGCGCCGGTCACCAAATGGGCCACCCGCGAAGTGAGAGACGGGCAGGTGCACCTCTTCTTCCACTGCGTGGGCATCCGCGTGGCCGATCAGCTGGAAAAGCTGATCTGGCGTAGCGTGCCGCACGTGGTGGTAACGTCAGCGACCTTGCGTTCCCTGAACAGCTTCTCGCGGCTGCAGGAGATGAGCGGCCTGAAGGAAAAAGCGGGGGACCGCTTCGTGGCGCTGGACTCGCCGTTTAATCACTGCGAGCAGGGCAAGCTGGTGATCCCGCGCATGCGCTATGAGCCGCTTATCGATAACGAAGAGCAGCATATTGCCGAAATGGCCGCCTATTTCCGCGAACAGCTGGAGAGTAAAAAATACCCCGGCATGCTGGTGCTGTTTGCCAGCGGACGCGCCATGCAGCGCTTTCTGGAACATGTTACCGATCTGCGTTTACTGCTGCTGGTGCAGGGCGATCAGCCGCGCTACCGGCTGGTAGAGCTCCACCGCCAGCGCATCGATAACGGCGAGCGCAGCGTGCTGGTGGGGTTACAGTCTTTTGCGGAAGGTCTGGATCTGAAGGGCGACTATCTGACCCAGGTGCATATTCACAAAATTGCCTTCCCGCCCATCGACAGCCCGGTGGTGATCACCGAAGGAGAATGGCTGAAAAGCCTCAACCGCTATCCGTTTGAGGTTCAAAGTCTCCCGGCGGCGTCGTTTAACCTGATTCAGCAGGTGGGTCGTCTGATTCGTAGCCACGGCTGCTGGGGCGAAGTGGTGATCTACGACAAGCGTCTGCTCACCAAAAACTATGGTCAGCGCCTGCTGAATGCCCTGCCGGTGTTCCCGATAGAACAGCCGGAGGTGCCTGAAATAAAAAAACGCCCGGCAAAACAGACTGCCGGGCGTCGGAAAAGCATCCGTGCTAAGGGGCGCGGTCCTACTGGTAAGTAAAGGTGGCCTGAACAACGCTGTTGAAGGTACCCGCCGTCACAGGCAGGGCGGTAGCGTAATAGCGTGCCGCCATGGGAAAATCGGCGGTGTGGGTACCGGCGTCAATCACCACGCTGAAGCGGGCTTCGGGGGCAAGCACGATGTAATCCAGACGGTCGGCCAGCTCTAATGCCACCCCTTTGGCGGTGCCACTATTGGCGAATTTAAAGGGGTGGTCCGTATCGCGGGGGCCGTCAACGCTGATGGTGGCAACCGTCAGCGTGGGCGGACAATTGGTGAGCTTTAAATCGAAGTTTTTCCACGGGCCGGTGTCGCCGATATCCTTAAAATCACTGGCGACGGCCTGTCCCAGATCCACCACCATGTTCTGGCTGGCGCTGTCTACCTGGCAGGTGGTGTCGTAAATATTCCCTTCGATATTGAGCGTGACGTCGGTCGCGCCCGCAGAGAGGCTCGTCAGAGCGAGCAAAAGGGATAACGTTTTCATCTTCGCTCCGTTACTGGTATTCAAGATCGATGGTGGCAATTGTATTGGCTTTCCCCGCTGTGACGCTGGCATCCGTCTGGTAATACTGCACCGCGAAGGGGATCACATCCGGAACGCCTGGTTCGGCTCTTCCACCCACCGGGATTGGGTAGTCGTATTTAAGATCGACACCGTCAAGCAGCATTCTCACCCCCACGCCCGTGGCGCTGTCGCTGCCGGGCGTCAGGTTCAGGACATCTGCATACTGGCTGTTGATGCCATTTGCGCTGGTTACCGAGGCCGTAAGATTAACCTCTTCGGTACAGGTAGCGGTGATGTTGAAATACTTCCAGGCGGTATAGCTGCCCACGTGGGTAAATTGCGACACCGGGAAATTGCCGAGGGTCACCGTCAGATTTAGCGGATCAATAGAACAGGTCGCCGTTCTTTCGCTGACCGTGGCGGAATAGTGGCTGGTATTACGTGCACCAGAAATCCCCACAGAGTTAAAAACCCCGAATCCATAGGGATCCTGCGCGAGCGAAAGGGTACCGCTGCCGATATGAGATGCCGTTTTGATTAACCGCTGGGTGTAGCTGAAAGAAAATGTTTGTCCGCTGTCGCTGCTGACCGTCCCAATGGGCGTGGCGGTTGTATCGCATGAGTACCCTTTGCCGCGAACGATCTGCCCGCTGCTGTTCAGAAGCTCAATGCCGATGCCGTCAACATTGGTGGTATACACGCCCGGCATGCCAGGCACTTCCGTTCCCGTTCCGTAATAGCAGGAAATTAGGGTGTGATTCGTCATCGTGCCGGTACAGCTGCCGTTAACGGTATGGGTCTTTGCTGAACCCGGGATGACGCCGCCAATATCGAGTGTTGTGGGAACAGAAAGGGTGCCCGCATCAAGGGTATAAGGCAGATCGGCGCTGTCACAGGAGGTTGCCGCCTGGGCATGCGGCACCAGACACGCGCTCGTGAGTAAAACCAGCAGTGCGAAGACATATCTACACATGTTCATTTTTTCCTCGGGAAGGGTCATACACACTGCGCCGTAACGTTAAGAACAGGGCCGTCGGCTTTGGTGGGCAGGTGATAAGTTGCCGTGCAATGGCTGTCGGCGGTTTTCCCCCAGCTGACGTTAACCGTACCAGTCTCGTGCATACCGGTGAGGTACACCTGCCCGCCGTCGCCTACGATAAATTCACCGTCCTCATGGGCCTGAGATGCCGTTGCGCCAAAGGGGATCGGGCGACCATCCGCGCGTTTTAGTGTCATCAACACCCGACTGCCTACGTGGGTTTCATAATGTGCTCGCACGATGGCGCCGCGCGTTGGCGTCACTGTTTTGGCGGCCTGGTCGATATCGGCATTTTCCGGCAAGGTTTCGGTGTTCAGCGCGAGGGTGTTGTGACGGTATGGCGAAACGTACGGCACAATGGCATAGCCGCGAAAATCGGTGTTAATGCCTGTCTGATTGGTGACGTTGGTGTCGTCTGCGCCCGGCGCTTCGATCAGCGCAGCGGTCTCCCCCATCGGCTGACCAAGGGTGATGCCGTGCGCATGGGCGATCATGCTGCCCTGAAGACCGACATTGAGCTGTTGTTGCTGGTTATCCTGGGAATACCCGGCGCTCACTTCGCCGTAGGTGCCTTTATAATCGGCATTCAGACTGGTGCTGTCCCCGCTGCTCTGACTATGGCCCTGCTGAACCCCCCAACTGAGGTTATTACCGGCCAGCGCCGTGCCGTTCAGACCCACGCTTTGGGTTGTTTCGTGCTTCGTGCTGTTCAGGTTGTAGTTCACCCAGGTGTTGCTGAGCCAGCGATCGAGCGGAACGGAGACGTTAAACGCGATCGTCTGCTCGCTGGTTTTCTCATTATTATCATCCCCGCTGTCACGCGTGTTTTTATCCAGTCCGTAACTGAGACCGTAGCTGATGCCGTGCCAGGAGTTGTTGTAGCCGAGGTTCAGTGAGGTCATCCCCTGGCTTGAATTCCAGTAGTTCTCTTTGACCAGGCTTAACGTCAGGGAACCAAACGCCCCGCCCAGGGACTGGTCGACAGTCGCCTCCTCGCGGCTGCGGCGCGTGTCCGGCGTTTCCCAGTCGTCATTACGGGTATGGGAATCCAGCGTGTCCTGCAGGGTGTAGAACCCCTTGCTGTTATAGCGATAGCCAGCAATGGAAAAATGGGTACCGGTGGTGGCGAAATCTTTGCTGTAGCGGATGCGCCAGGAGCGCCCGCGGGTGGGATCCTGATCCTGCATCTCTGATTTGGCGTCGGTGACATCCACCGAAAAGGCCCCGAGATCGCCGATATTCTTGCCGACCCCCAGCGCCAGCGCATCGTAATACTGGCTTGCCTGCACGCCGCCGTAGACTGTAAAGCCGTAAGGCAATCCGTAGATTGCCGTACCCTGCATAAACGGGGTTTTTTCGACGTCGTTGTCATAGCTGCGATAGCGCCCCGCGGTGAGGCTGTATTTAAAGCGGCCTTCACGCTGCAACACCGGCACTGACGCATAAGGCACCACAAAGTGCTGTTCGCTGCCGTCCGTCTCTTTCACGGTGACGTTCAAATCGCCGCTTCCGCCGGTGGGGTAGAGATCGTTAATCTCGAACGCGCCGGGAGCGACATAGTTCTGGTAAATGACGTAACCATTCTGGCGAACGATAACCTGGGCGTTACTGTGCGCCGTACCGCGGATCACCGGCGCAAAGCCCTTCATGCTGTCCGGGAGCATGTCGTCATCCGAGGCGATCTGCGCCCCGGTGTAAGAGATGCTGTCAAACACATCGGAAGGGGAAGAGCTTTGGCCGAATGTGACGTTCCCGCCAAGGGCGATAATATCGCGCTGGGCGTAGGTATAGACCGAAGAAAACTGGCTCTCTGCGTCACCGTCACCGCTGGTTTTGCTCCAGGTGGAGTAGTTACGAAAACGCCACGCCCCGAGGTTAAGACCCGGACGCAGGTTAAGAAACTCGCTGCGCTGATCGCTACCGTTTTCACCTTTGCCGCGGTTGTTCCCGGCGGTGAAGCTGTAATTGAGCAGCAGGGCGTTAATTCCCTCGTCATACTCCTGCGGGTCGACGTAATCACGCGGTACCTGGGTAATCGCGGTCTGGGGAATGCTTAACAGCAACTGCTGCGGATTAACATGAAACGTTGCGCTGGCGGAGGGGATCACGCTCAGGTCAATACACTGCGCCTTATCGTCCTGCCCGAATTTTTCGGTATTAATACCGAAGCTTTTTAACTGGGCGGCGCTAAGGCACGGCTGCAGGGTTGATTTACCGCTGGCGTCTTTCTTCAGCGTGAACTCAATCTCTTTGCTTGCCACTTTATTATTGTTGACGTAAACGTCAACGTGATATTTACCGGGAGCCTGACCGGGACCAATCTCATAGATACTAAGGTCGGTTTTACCCTGGCCTGGGTTATCAATATCCAGTAGCGCCGGGTTGAAATAATCATCGGCCAGCACTTTTTGCACGCACACACCCAACAGCGTGCAGCCCAATGCAATAAGCATTGAGCGTCCGTGCTGTTTGGGTGGTTCGGTGGAGTAGTCCCAGCTCATAATAATTTTTGCTATTCCAGACGTTATTTAATCTGTGCTCTATAGGACTGGCTAATACCGCCGTAATCATTGATGATTTTCCAGCTCACGGTGTGTGCTGTAATATTTCCGGGTGTCGCGAAATGGGTTTCACTTTTTGGGCCAGCATAGGTGGCTTTATCGACCTTTTTACCGTCGAGCGTTATTTCCTGGAAATTCATATAAAACGGCGTGGGGTTTTCGACAATCAGCTGGTTTCCCCTGGTGTGCCAGGATAATTGCGTGGCGACATCTTCCGGTTTTCCGGTAATACCTGACGGGCGATAAAGCAGCTTAATGCGGGTTTTAATCGCAATCTGCAGCGTATTAACGCTCTCATTACGCGCAGAAGAGGGGATGGATTTAATATTCAACCAGAACAGCGATTCGCGATCGGCAGGTAAGTTTCCCCCGGTTCTGATGATGCGCAGAACGTTCTCTTGCTTCGCATCAAGGCGAAACAGCGGCGGCGTGATCAGGAACGGCGCTTTCTCACGTGCGTTATCTTCCGTTTCGACCCATGACTGCACCAGATAATCGAGATTGTCCGGGTTGGTGATCCCAATAGAGGATTCTTTTTTACTTTCTGGGTAGACCACGCGCGTGCCGCCAATGGTAATACCCGCATGGGCAACGGAGGCAATAAATAAAAAAGAGGAGGCCAGAAGATATTTTCGCATAGTGACACCGTAATAAAGCAATAACAGATATTAGCCACTGGGGTAGCTAATATCTGTTTTATTAGTTGTAAACGATAGTGAAGGTAGACGCGGCATTCGCCAGTCCGGCAGACACCGTTCCTCCGGTCTGGATATAACGTGCACCAAACTGCAGATCGTTTGTTGTGGTACCAGGCGTGAGCGTATATGCAGCAGAGGCCGTATATAAACTCAGTGGATTTTCTGTTTTATCCAGCAACTGAACACCCACTCCTGACGCCGAACCGGTTCCTGATGTCACAGCAAGAATATCTTTGTTGTTACTGTCAGGTGTCCCGCCGAATGTCACCGAGGCGCTGGTAACCGTTTCAGGACAATCTTTTAACTGAATACTAAAGCGGGTTGTCGAGGTCGTCGAACCACTTCCGGTAAATGCAGATTTAGACACCTTACCTAATGAAACATTAAGCGGATTGCTTAAACCGTTTACCACAGTACATGCAGAATCAATAATCTCACCTGTGAAATTAATTTGACCTTCACCACTGGACGCAAATACAGAAACGGAAGCACACGCCATCCCGGCGGCGATCCCCGCAATAATCATTTTTTTCATTTAAATCCTCTGAATGAAAGTATGGCACTTCAGGTATTAATCATCACGTGGCTGATTAATTCGGCATGAACTATCGCTGAGAACTATTTTTCGTTCAATTTATCTTCAGACCATTTTTACCCTCGAAGGGCGTTTGTCAGGGTGTCGGGAGAGAAAGGAAAATGATTACCCGCCAGGCATTTATCAGGGCTATAGTATCTGCAAAGAGCCGCAAGGAGAGATGTCGTGGACTATCGTAAAATTATCAAAGAGGTAGGGCGGGGGAAAAACCATGCCCGCGACCTGGATCAGGAAACGGCCCGTGCGCTGTATACCCATATGCTTAACGGCGACGTGCCCGATCTGGAGATGGGCGGTATCCTGATTGCGCTACGCATTAAAGGTGAAGGCGAAGCGGAGATGCGCGGTTTCTATGACGCGATGCAGGCGCAAACGCTGCGCTTAACGCCACCGGTAGCCAGACCGATGCCGATTGTCATCCCTACCTACAACGGCGCGCGCAAACAGGCGAATCTGACGCCACTGCTGGCTATTCTGCTGCATAAGCTCGGGTTCCCGGTAGTTGTCCATGGCGTTAGCGAAGATCCGACTCGCGTCCTGACGGAGACCATTTTCGGCATGTTAGGTATCGAGCCGACCCTGCACGCCGGACAGGCACAGGCAAAGCTGGATGGTCATCAGCCGGTCTTTATTCCGGTCAAGGCGCTCTGTCCACCGCTGGAAAAACAGCTGGATATGCGCTGGCGCATGGGCGTGCGCAACAGTGCGCACACCCTGGCGAAACTGGCGACGCCGTTTGGTGAAGCGGATGCCCTGCGCCTCTCCAGCGTATCGCACCCGGAGTATGTCACGCGGGTGGGCAAGTTCTTTGAAGATATCGGCGGCAGGGCGCTGCTGATGCACGGCACCGAAGGGGAAGTTTATGCCAATCCGCAGCGCTGCCCGCAGCTGGTGCTGATTGATGCCGCCGGCACGCGACCCGTGCTGGAGCGGGGTGAAGAGAATGTAGATGTGGTGTTGCCGGAGGCAAAAGATCCGCACACGACTGCGCACTGGATTGAGCAGTGTCTAGCCGGCAATGTCCCTGTTCCGCACGCCCTTAAGCTGCAGATGGCCTGCTGCCTGCTGGCAACCGGAGAAGTGGAGTCTGTCCAGGCGGGGTTAGCCCGTGTGGAACAGGCGTTTTAGGCAAAAAAAAGCCCGTCCAGTGGCGGACGGGCAAGCAAGGGTAACAACAGGGTCAATGAGGGTTGGAGCAGCTCACCAGAGGGTATGGTGAGGGTGGAGCATTAATTCAGTCGATTATTTGTAGATAACCGCAGTGCCGCTCAGCTTGTTATTGCCGTTAGCGGAGGTAATGGTGTATCCGCTTGCACCGGCCGCTGCGGCTTTCTCAGCCAGTTTGGCTTCCAGACCGTCCAGCGTGGTTGCGCCATCAGCACTCACCACACCCACTTTATTCATGTTCTGTGCCTGAGCAGAAGAAACGGGCTCTACAGCGAAAGCGCCAAAAGACAGAGCGGACAGGGCAACAGCAGCAACAGCATATTTGATGGTTTTCATAATTAATCTCTCGCAGGTTTTTCTGTTAAGGGGACGATGTTCCGTCGATGTGATAAGTATCACGTTTTTTTTCGGCAGATAAAATCGAAGAGAATTGACGTGGTTGCTCAAAAAAATTGAATGACAAATAACTTATTGAATATTAATAAATTCAGAAGGGCAATTTACAGTTCTTGTCGCTCCGGTTTACAGACGCATGATTCATGGCACATTTTGCTACGCGCCTGTTAAAAAATCGTGAGCGTAAAGGAAATCGCTTGCGCGGTGAACTTCGGTAAAGGAAAGTCAACGTAACTGGCTGTCTTTCGATCCTCTGCGATTATATCCTGAATGTGATTTGTTTTTTGAATCTTTATTCTGCTGGCAGGAGAGGCATAACCGTACTCCGGGCATGGCTTTACGGCGCGCTTCCGGAATCGTTTCTCCGCACTCTTCACATTCCGTTAAACTTTCACCGCGCGGAATTTCACCGCGAGCACGGGCAACGGCATCTTCAATGGTACTGTTGATCTGTTCGTTAACGGCGTCATCATTCGCCCATCCGGAAGCCATGGCTTATCCTCACGTTCGGTGTGTATCTTATTCATATGGGGTCAAAAAACGTACAGTCAAGACGGGGGTGAGAACTGCATCTGTCAGCCAGATGCAGTGGTTCTCGGAAGGGGAACTTATTTATAGATGGTTGCTGTGCCATACATATGGTTATCGCCGCCAGCGGAATTCACCACGAAGCCTTTCGCACCTTCTTCGCGCGCTTTTTCGGCCAGCTTGTTTTGCAGATCGTCAAGGTTACTTGCACGGCTTACCGAGACGGTGCCTGCGGGGCGCAGCTGGCTGGTATCGGTACTTTCGGTCAGTGACTGAACGGCCATGGCAGAAAATGACGCACTCGCCAGCGCGCCAGCGATAACAACAAGAGTCAGGTATTTTTTCATAATCACATCCTCAGGGGGAAACAACAGGTGATTCCCTTTAAGTTTAGAAGCCTGACGAGTGTGATTTAGCGCAAAAATTTGATGATGATCTGCTTATTTTTTGAACGATATAAATTGACAATTCGCTGACAGATCAGCGACATAAAGATCACTGATTTATGGCGTTTTTTTGCGCACAGCAGAGAGATATTTACCGTTGCTCCCGCACAGGGTATCTTACGCCGCTGTTTAAAGGAGAATGCCATGACTTCCAAGCCGGGATTACACCCGCGAAATCGCCACCGCAGCCGCTATGACATGAAGGCGCTATGCCAGAGCTGCCCTCCGCTGCAGGACTACATCGTGCAGACCCCAGCCGGTGAGCCTTCGGTCAACTTTGCCGACCCGCAGGCGGTAAAAATGCTGAATAAAGCCCTGCTGGCGCATTTTTACGGCGTTACGCACTGGGATATCCCGGAAGGCTTTCTCTGCCCGCCCGTGCCGGGGCGTGCCGATTATCTCCACTATCTTGCCGATCTTCTGGCTGACGATCGTGGCGGCGTTATTCTTCAGCAGGCCACGGTTCTGGATATTGGGACCGGCGCGAACCTGATTTATCCGCTCATCGGCGTGCATGAATATCACTGGCGCTTTACCGGGAGCGAAATTGGCGCTGAGGCGTTTGCCAGCGCGCAGGCGATCATTAATGCCAATCCTGGCTTAAGTCGGTCTATTCGCTTACGCCGTCAGAAAGATGCCGCCTCTATTTTCAATGGCATTATCCACAAGAACGAGCACTACGACGCCACCCTCTGCAACCCGCCATTCCATGATTCAGCGGCTGCCGCCCGCGCCGGGAGCGAACGTAAGCGTCGCAATCTGGGTCAGGCTGAAGATGGCGCGCTCAACTTCGGCGGCCAGCAGCAGGAGCTGTGGTGCGAAGGGGGCGAGGTGGCGTTTATCCTGCGCATGATCGCGGAAAGTAAACAGTTTGCCCGCCAGGTGAAATGGTTTACCACCCTGGTTTCGCGCGGCGATAACCTGCCGCAGCTCTACCGCGCGCTGACCGAAGCCGGTGCCGTGAAGGTGGTGAAAAAAGAGATGGCGCAGGGACAAAAACAGAGCCGCTTTATCGCCTGGACGTTTATGGACGATAACAAACGTCGCAAATAGCATGCCGTCGTAAGCCGGGTAAGGCGAAGCCGCCACCCGGCTCGGTTACAGCGTCGGCTCCTGCGGAGGGAGCTGCGAGGCAGGCGGCGGCAGCACCTGATACGTCTGCACCGGCATACGCACATCCGCCAGATCAAAGTGTTTTTTCACCATGCTGTCGAGGGCAAAACGTACCGTCCACTGTTTGAGCGGCTGGGTGGTGAACGACACGCGCAGGGTAAAGGCGGTGTTGGTCAGCCCGACAATACCGGCAAACGACGGCTCGCCAATCACCAGGCCGCGAATATCCTCCATGGCCATCATCTCATCTACCGCGTCCCGCAGCGCCTGTTTGGCTTTATCGGCATCTTCATGACGATCGACATCGTAATTTGCCACCACCGAGCCAATACCCCGGACGAAGTTGGCGAAGGTGGTAATCGATGACCACGGAATAATATGGTACGCCCCGGTGTCCTGGCGCACGCCGACGGATCGAATCGACATTCGCTCAACGGTGCCGGTCAGCGGCCCGATGGTCACCAGATCCCCGGTGTTCATGCCGTTTTCAAACTGAATAAAGATACCGGTGATAATGTCCTTCACCAGCGTCTGCGAGCCGAAGGAGATAGCCAGACCCAGCGCACCCGCACCGGCCAGCAATGGCGCGATATTCACGCCGATTTCCGAAAGCACAATCATAATCGTGATGGTACTGATGATAACCGCTAGCGCGTTGCGAAACAGGGTGAGCAAGGTGCGGGCACGCGCGCTTGGCAGCGGCCTGCCGTGAATGTCAGAGACCAGGCGGTTCTCAATCAGGCTGGCCAGCAGCGTCCAGCCTACGGCAGAGAAGAACAGGATCAGCGCGATACGAATTAAAATATCAACGGTCTTTTCCCCCGCGCCGTTGTGCAGCCAGTTCCAGAAATCGAACAGTCCCCAGGCATTGAGCAGCAGCATAATCGCCACACAGACGGTGAGAATGCGCGCCACCTTCAGTGAAACCGAAAGCCAGCCGTTCACCCGTTTTTGCAGCTCCGGGTAATTGCGCTGGACCTGAGCAGACAAGGTAATGGTTTTCGATAGCCAGCGAGAGAGCAGGCCGGAAACAAAGGCCGCGACGCCAATAATGGCCAGGCTTTTAAACGTGGCACCCATCATAAATTTCAGGCTGTTGCCGGGATCGAACAGCGAGAAGAAGCACAGCACAATGAAGTAAGTGCTGGCCAGCCAGTGCCACACCAGGGCAAAAGCGCGAATAAAGAGGCTAAAGAACGAAAGGGAACGGTCGGCCAGATGCAGCAAGCTCTCGGTGATCGTCTTTTTGTTACGGAAGATGAGGTAGAGCGCCCAGACGGTAATGCAGATCATAATCAGCACATTCGCCAGCGCACCAGACTGGACGTTCACCTGGTTGGAGATAATTGGCACGGCCACCAGCAGACCATAACCAATCAACCCGCTGAGCACGCTCAGACGCAGCGCCCAGTATCTGGCGCTGCTATCCCGAATAGTGAAAGGGCGAAGATCCGGCACGCGTGGGCAAAATATCAGCCGCAGCAGCGCCTTAAAGAACTCAATTACGGCGAAGGCATTCAGAAACAGCGCCTGCTGGAAGGCGATAGTTTTGTTGCCGGTATTCAGCCTGTCGGCCAGCAATTGCCCTGTAAACAACGTCAGCGCCAGCAGCAGTAAATCAATGATAAACGCGGCGGCGATCATCAGCGGCAGATGCAACCAGCTGCTTTTCTGCTGATTCTTCTTGCGACCCCATTGCCCCATTTTTCGGTACAGGGGCCACGCGCACAGGCGCACCAGCCAGTAAAAAATGAAGACGGCGGCCGCCAGCAGTAAAAATTGCGTGGCAGCCGCGGTAAACGTCCGGGGGTTAAAGGGCTTGTGCGAAGAGCCCATCAGGTTGCGATAGAGCTGGGCAAAGCGCGAGGAGAGGGCATCGGCATAGTGGCGGCTAACCTCAGTCACATTTTCCAGCACCGTTTTTTGCTCTTCTACCGGCGGCGGGGTGATGGTTGGAACGGGCTCCTGGGGCGGTGTGGCGGCAATTTTTCTCAGCTGATCGACTAACTCTTGCCGGGAGGTGTCGTTTTCCAGCACATCGGCAAGCGCACTGTAGGCGGCTTTTTTCTCTTCTGCATCCGGTTCCGGTGGAGGCGTTTTTTGCTGCGCAGTGGACGTTCCGGTGGTGACGCCGGGGATAGCAACGGCTATCGATGGCGCACTAAACAAGCTAAGCAACAACAGCAGGATCCACGGCACGGTGCCCTCCGGTGAAAATGTCGAACAAAATGATAAGTATAGAGGGCAGGGAGCGAAGGGCGTGTTTTGGGAACAATCTGGCGTAAAAAAGCCGGGCATGCCCGGCTTTGCATTTCAGAGGTCTGGTAATCAGGAGACGTGCTGCAGGAACTCCTGCAAACGCTGGCTTGGCGGGTTTGCAATCAGCGCCTGCGGGTTACCGTCTTCTGCGATACGGCCTTTATCAATGAAGATAAGGCGGGACGCCACTTTCTCAGCGAAGCCGATTTCGTGGGTCACGATCACCATCGTCATGCCTTCTTCGGCCAGATCCTGCATGACTTTCAGCACCTCGTGGCGCAGCTCCGGGTCGAGTGCGGAGGTTGGCTCATCAAACAGCATCATTTTCGGTTTAACCGCCAGCGCGCGGGCGATAGCCACACGCTGCTGTTGTCCACCGGAAAGTTCAGAAGGGTAGTGGTGAGCACGTTCTGCGAGGCCCACTTTCGCCAGCAGATCTTTAGCCAGCGCTTCCGCCGCCGCTTTGTTGGCACCGCGTACGCGCAGCGGGCCAAACATCACGTTTTCCAGCGCCGTCAGGTGCGGGAACAGGTAAAACTGCTGGAACACCATGCCCGCTTCCTGACGAATCAGACGGTCATCCACTTTCGGATCATTCACTTTCAGACCATCGACGATCAGATCGCCACTGGTGATCTCTTCCAGCTTATTGATGCAGCGCAGCAGCGTGGATTTACCGGAGCCAGAGGGCCCGATAATCACAACCACTTCACCCTGTTTGATGCTCAGATCGATATTGTGCAGCACCTGGGTTGGACCAAAGTGCTTGGATACGTTTTTAAATTCAATCACAGGATTTTCATCCTTCTTTCAAGACGACGCAGAACGAAGCTCAGAACCAGAGTGATAATCAGGTAGACAACGGCTACCGCACTCCAGATTTCCAGCGCACGGAAGTTGCCAGCAATGATCTCCTGGCCCTGGCGGGTCAGTTCAGCAACGCCAATAACGATGAACAGCGACGTGTCTTTGATACTGATGATCCACTGGTTGCCCAGCGGCGGCAGCATGCGGCGCAGCGCCAGAGGCAGAATTACGTGACGGATGGTTTCGCGACGCGAAAGACCTAACGCCAGACCCGCTTCACTGAAGCCTTTATGAATCGACAGCACCGCACCGCGCGTAATTTCCGCGATGTAGGCACCTGAGTTGATCATAATGGTCACGACGGCGGCGCTGAACGGGTCGATGCGCAGGTCGGTGAAGGCCATTGGCAGGGCGAAGTAGATGAACATGACCTGTACGACAATAGGCGTGCCGCGGATCACTTCGATGAAAACCAGTGCGATGTGGTTTGCAATCCAGCCACCGTAGGTGCGGGCGAAACCGGCGACAAGACCGATAATCAACCCGCCAACCAGACCGAGGACCGAAATCCACAGGGTCATTTTAGCGCCTTCAAGCAAGAGAGGAATGGCAGGCCAGATGGCGCTCCAGTCAAACTGCATGATGTATTCCTGTATACCGTGGTGAAAAACGAAAAACGTAGGCCCGGTAAGCATGAGCGTCACCGGGCGTTACAAACCTGAATTCAGGTAAAATTATTTAGGCTCGGTACCGAACCATTTTTTGTAGATTTCGTTATACGTGCCGTTCTCTTTCAGGGTTTTCAGCGCACCGTTAACTTTCGTACGCAGGTCGTCGCTGCCTTTCGGGAAGGCAATACCGTACTGCTGTGCTTCCAGAGACTCACCGACCGCTTTGAACTTACCGTTACCTGCGGTTTTGATGAAATAGAGGATGTTAGGCGTATCGTGCAGAACCGCGTCAGCACGGTTGGTGCCAAGTTCCATATAGGCGTTATCGATGTTCGGGAACTGGCGCAGATCTTTGGTTTTGATGTTCGCTTTCGCGTAATCAACGGAGCCGGTGCCGCTCTTCACCGCCACCACTTTACCGTCGAGATCTTTCACGCTTTTAACGTCGTTATTGTCAGCTTTGACCATCACCAGCAGGCCGCTTTTGTAGTAGCCGTCAGAGAAGTCGATCGCTTTTTTACGCTCATCAGTAATGGTGATGCCTGCCAGGGCCAGGTCTACGTTTTTGGTTTGCAGTGCCGGGATGATACCGCTGAAGTCCATTGGCTTCAGGGTGTAATCCAGTTTGAGTTCTTTTGCGATTGCGGCCCACAGATCCACATCAAAACCAACGTATTTATCACCCTGTTTGAATTCAAACGGAACAAACGCCGTGTCGGTGGCTACAACCAGTTTATCGGCGGCCTGAGAAGAGACCGCAAAAGCCAGGGTAAGTGCAGCCAGTGAAACTTTTAATACAGACTTCATAGCATTTCCTTTTATATCCACGGGGCGATCCCCTGCGAGAACGACAGGCACAATGAAAAAATCGTGCCAACTTTACAAGCTGTTGTTTTGCAAAGGGGAGGATGTCATGCATTGCACAATAAACGTGGCAATGATGTCTGATTGCACCAAGGTGGAGCACCGTTTTGGTGCGCGTCGTTTGGCTCAACTGACGGGGAGATATTTAGCGCAAATAATGATGAAAAAACAATCTTCCGTTAACGGTTGTGTGAGGTGATTATTACATTTCTTTCACTTTTGCAGCGTCTCAGTGGAAAAGTGTGCACCATAAATGTGCAAAACCCTCACCGGAGGCGAGGGTTCGATAGAAAATTCTTATGGATTATTCAATGTTAGATTCGATAAACCACAGGAATTGATCCAGGTCGCGAGACGCGGCGGTGAAGATATCCGCAGTATCTTCGTCTTTAGCCTGGCTAATCGCTTTACGCACGTCGTTAGCCACAATCGCATAACGGTCTGCCAGCTCTTTCAGGTGATCCTGAACGGTGTGAATATCCAGCGGATAGCTTTTCAGTGGCGTTTTGCTGTTAATCACCTGCGTGGTACCCAACGCCACACCGCCTAACTGCACGGCGCGTTCGGCCATGGTGTCCAGGTGGGTGACCAGTGCTGTGCGGAAGCCATCCAGCATTTCATGAACGGCAATAAAGTTTGCACCGCGCATATTCCAGTGGGCCTGTTTGGTGATCAGCGAAAGATCGATGAACTGGATCACCTGGCGATTCAGCAACTCAATCGTTGCTTTTTTGTCGCTGTCCGATACATCGTTACGGGTATAAAGCAGATTAGACGCTTTCGTTTTCACCAGTTTAGCGGTACTCATAATCTCATATCCTCTTGATGTTTATGTCCCAGGTAATTACGGAACTAAGTATAGCACCGGATTTTTTCCCTGCGGTTTGGCTGTGCCTATTGGTTTAATAGTAAGAAGGGAGTTGAATTATTAACTGGTTGAATTGTATGGTATTTTTTAAAATTGACACAGATCAATCTTAATTCTCTATTTCCCATTAAGGGCGAGAGAAATATGACTTTTCGATGACGAAGAATGTAAGAAATTATAAATAATACAGAACTGGCCTTTATTCTGCATGGCACCGAGGCCATGCAGAATATACGGTATTAGCGGATGTCCACTTTCTCAACTTTTGGCTCAGGGCGCATGGTGAGCGTTGACCCCATCGACGCCGCAATAATGGAACACAGCGCCAGCGTCTGGGTAAAGGTGAGGGTTTCCCCAAGGAATACCATACCGGAGATGGCGGCCAGTGCAGGCTCCATGCTCATCAGGGTACCGAAGATGCGCGTCGGCAGCCGCGTGAGGGCAATCATCTCCAGTGAATAAGGCAGAGCCGTTGAGAGGATGGCGACAGCAAAACCCACCGGCATTACTGACCACTGCCAGATAGAGTCCGTCGCCTGAGCCATACCCAGCGGAACAAAGATGATGGCGGCAATGAGCGAGCCCAGCGCCACGGTCGCCGGGCCGTGCTCTTCGCCGGCGCGCTGACCCGTGAGGATATACACTGCCCAGCAGGCTCCGGCGCCCAGAGCCAGCGCGGCACCCGTCAGGTCGATTTCAGAGACGCTCTGGCCCAGTGGCAAGAGGAACCACAACCCCAGAACCGCTAGCACCACCCAGATAAAATCGACAGGCCGTCGGGAGGAGAAAAGGGCCACCGCCAGCGGGCCGGTAAATTCCAGCGCGACGGCAATCCCCAGCGGAATGGTCTGGATAGAGAGATAGAACATATAGTTCATGGCCCCCAGCGCCAGCCCGTAGAAGAGCAGCGGGAGGCGCTGCTCTTTTTTGACGCGCAACCG
Organism: Enterobacter cloacae complex sp. SHL021; assembly: GCF_049237765.1. Classification (NCBI taxonomy): domain Bacteria; kingdom Pseudomonadati; phylum Pseudomonadota; class Gammaproteobacteria; order Enterobacterales; family Enterobacteriaceae; genus Enterobacter; species Enterobacter cloacae complex sp. SHL021. Next base: position 54,378 of record NZ_JBMKJG010000024.1, read on the forward strand.
CCAGGGTTTAAAAATGACCACGAGGATCAGGGTACCCAAAGCGATACGCAGGGCAGTGACGCCCGGTGCGCCTACCAGTGGAAAGAGCGATTTCGCGAGGGACGCGCCACTCTGTATAGACAGCATTGCAATCAGAATTACAGCAACCGGCATCCAGACCGATGACGTGCGGGATATCCCTGGCATCCTTTCTCCTGTCAATTTTTGTCAAATAGGGTAAAAGCCGCAGTGTAATTGAAATATGGCGCAACGGTTGAGCTACTGTTGAAAAAAAACCAGGGAAAATCCGTAAAATGGATAAGCGTTGCTGGTTTTATCGCCTGTCAGATTAGGAATAATCTGGATGAATGTAACGGCGTTGACGCGCAGTATGAGTATTTAGCAACAGAAATCCTTTGTGATTTGAACAAGATAACTGATGCTGGAAACGTTCTGTTACAGGAAAGGTCCCGTTAGACATCACGAATCACAAAGAGTTTCGCAAATTTTTTTGATATATTTAAAACTTACGGATTTATTTGAAGCACATTTGAGGTGGTTATGAAAAAAATTGCATGTCTTTCAGCACTGGCCGCTGTACTGGCTGTTTCCGCAGGTACCGCTGTAGCTGCTACTTCCACTGTTACCGGTGGTTACGCTCAGAGCGATATGCAGGGCGTAATGAACAAAGCTAACGGTTTCAACCTGAAGTATCGTTACGAGCAGGATAACAACCCACTGGGCGTGATCGGTTCTTTCACCTACACCGAGAAAGATCGTTCTGAAAACGGCGCATACAACAAAGGCCAGTACTACGGCATCACCGCTGGTCCAGCATACCGTATCAACGACTGGGCAAGCATCTACGGTGTTGTAGGTGTTGGCTACGGTAAATTCCAGCAGACCGAAAACCAGGGTCTGAACCGCACTGCAAGCAACAGCGACTACGGCTTCTCCTATGGCGCGGGTCTGCAGTTCAACCCAATCGAAGACGTTGCTCTGGACTTCTCCTATGAGCAGAGCCGTATCCGCAACGTTGACGTTGGCACCTGGATCGCGGGCGTAGGTTACCGCTTCTAATCACTTCGGTGAGCCAGTAAAAAATCCGCCCATGTGGCGGATTTTTTTTAACCTTTTTTCCCCTCTCCCTGTGGGCTGAGGGTTCCCCAGTCATTCACAAACAGAAGCAATAACGCTGCCTTCAGAATGACTGAGGGCATTCAGCGATGCCCTGGTCCGGCTGTAAATCGCTGAGGCGTTTCCTGCAGGCCGGGGCGTGGCGCATGGATGCGCCGAGAGGACGGCTTTACAGGGACGTTACATCCGCCCGTCCCCGATAAGCCGGAAGGAATAAGCCGAAGGTACCGCGAAGCGGCGATTTACCGCCGGGAGCCCGGGTTGCCAGGGTGGTGGCGATTGAGCCACCCTGGCACGTTCACGGGTCATGTCGTTACAGAGTAGCAAGGAACATAAAGTGAACGGAATGACCACCAGAGCTGTATGTTCCCCCTCACCCCAGCCCTCTCCCCTAAGAGGAGAGGGGGCCGTCCGTAGACGCTTTTTGTGTGGGGAACCCTCTCCCGTGGGTGAGGACATCAGACCGAACAGCTTACTTACTCTTTATATCGAAAATATCCGTACCCAAATGGTTATAGTCAACTTTCTGTAACTTGAAGTTGGTAACGTACACTGGGGGAGCTTTCTTGTTTGAGATAAACGGGTAAGCATTTTTGATCTGCTCTGCTGAAATCCCCGTCCACTGCGAGAAGAACGTCAGGAAATCATTGGCCGAGCGGCGCGCGGTGATAATACGATGCTTCTTGTCATCACTCGACAGCACCATAAACGGTACCTGGAAGTTTTGCTGGAATTTATCGTCGTGCGCCAGATACTGCACCTCTTTACCGCGCTCTTTAAACGCCAGCCCGTGATCCGAGAAATAAACCAACGAGAAACTCTCACCCGTATTACGTAGCTGATCGTACAGCTTGCTGAGCAGTTCGTCGGTTTGCGTCATGGTGTACAGATAGCAAGAGGTCTCTTTAGATTGCACAAACTCGGCGTATTTCCCCTGCGTGCGGTCACAGGCCTGAGGGTGCGAACCCATCAGGTGCAGGACGATCAGCTGTGGCTGCGTGCGCTGCGTGGCAAAAACCTGCGCCGTCATCTTGAGCAATGCTTCGTCTTTGGTATTTTTATCGGCTTCAAAATCACCGTTTTTCAGGAACTGCACTTCATCGGCACGCTTCGCGATGCTGGCAATGGCGGTATCGTATTCGCCAATTTGCCCCTGATTAGAAAACCACCACGTCTGAAAACCGGCACGGTTTGCCAGCGTGACAAAGTTATCCTGATACTGTGGTTTGCCGTCGACAACGCGGTTCAGGGTCAGGCCGAGCGATTTCTGCGTCGAGCCGCTGGCCGCAATATAATCGGTAAACAGGGTACCGTTGACGGCGCTGGCGAACGGCGTGTTATCCCAGTGTCCGCCGAACGCGCCCATCGCATCGCGGCGTGCGCTTTCGCCGATGACGACCACATAGGTATGGTACTTCGGCTTCACCGCCAGCACGTTCCAGGTGTCTTTCATATTGGAGAGCTCAGCCATGCGCGCCTGCTCGTCGAGAACTTCCTGGTTATTGACGACAACGTCTTTTACAAAGCGGAACACCGGATAGCCGGTATCCTTCAGCTTGAACACGCCGCCCCAGGCCAGGTTTTGCACGGGGGTGACAAAGAAGGTCACTACGCTGAATGCCAGACACAGCGTCTCTATTTTTCCCCACGCTTTTTTCTCTTCGGGTTTACGACGCACCGCTATAACGCCAAGCGCAAAAATAAAGAGGCCGACCACGTAGCTGTACCACGGGAAGATCGTCAGGATCTCGGTCGACTCTTCCATGTTGGTCGAGTGCAGCGCCAGCAGGGTATTAAAGTTTGGCGAACCGTAAGCCTGACCAAACGGGAAATAGAGCGCTGCAATCAGGGAGCAGATGCCCACTAACGTTTTTTGCGCGCGCGGCGCGGTACGCCACAGCAAATGCAGAATGCAGGTAAACGCAACGGCATACAGCAGGCTGAAGGGGTAACCCAGCGCAAAGTTAATCAGCAAGGATTGTAAAAAATAGAATGCCGTCCACGGACTTAAGGCCCGACTGCGGGTAACAACGGTGTCTATCAGGGTTAAATTCATAGGTCACTATCATGCATAAAAACGCCATGTGCTCACCCTGGCGTCAAGGGTCATAACCTGCCTGACAGTGCGTGGAGAGGGAATGAGGGTCCGCTTCAGCGAGCCGCAAATTGTGCAGGGCTGCAAGAAGATAGTGCGAGCGCTAAATAATATCAACCGTTGCTAAGCAGATGTTTTGCGAAGAGGATTGCAAATCCGTAAAAAAAACCGGGAATAGGGCGGCCGGAGGCCAGTTTACAGCGGGAATATGACGGCAAAATGAAGCGGCGTACCGCAACGCCGCTTAGTGGGAAGGTTTGTCGTCCTGATGTGGCTTGTTGTTAAACATATCGCACAGCATGTTCAACAGCATTAAGCGCACCCTGAAGGGGGAGTGAGTAAACACGGTCATACACCTCTTGAATTCGTTCATAAGACCTCCTGATTTTTGATCCCTTCGATCCGTGAAGGGTGACTGCATTACATACAGATATAGCACAGGCTATATTGTATAGCTATGGCTATTTCGTTAATTTTTTGTGCTTGTAGAGGTATGGTTTACAATGTGCGCTCTCGATACCGGGCGCTGGAAGCGTCACCCCACTGAGGAAGTACAATGAACCGTCGCGCAGGTAAGCCAACAATCAGAAAAACGACGCAACTGGTGAATGTGGAAGAGCACGTCGAAGGTTTTCGTCAGGTGCGTGAAGCCCACCGACGTGAACTGATTGATGATTATGTTGAGCTGATTTCCGATCTGATTCGCGAGGTCGGGGAAGCACGTCAGGTTGATATGGCGGCCAGGCTGGGGGTTTCGCAGCCAACCGTTGCGAAGATGTTAAAACGTCTGGCCTCCGTCGGCTTAATCGAAATGATCCCGTGGCGCGGCGTCTTTCTGACGCCGGAAGGGGAGAAGCTGGCGCAGGAGAGCCGCGAGCGCCACCAGCTGGTGGAGAACTTTTTGCTGGTGCTGGGCGTAAGCCCGGAGATTGCCCGTCGGGATGCGGAAGGAATGGAACACCATGTCAGCGAAGAGACGCTGGTGAAGTTTCGTGAGTTTACGCTTAAATATGGTTCCTCCGCTGAATGAAAATCCCTGGACTGCAGGCCCTCACGCGCGATCGCTTCTTTCATCTCTTATTGATTATTGGTGCAGGTTTAAGCCTTTTTGTGCCGTTTACGCCCAAGGCCTGGCCTGCGGCGATTGACTGGCGCACCATCATTACGCTAAGCGGGTTAATGATGCTCACCAAAGGGGTGGAGCTGAGCGGCTACTTCGACGTGCTGGGGCGCAAAATGGTGCGCCGGTTTGCTACCGAACGCAGGCTGTCGCTGTTTATGGTATTCTCCGCCGCGGTGCTGTCGACCTTTCTCACCAACGATGTGGCGCTGTTTATCATCGTGCCGCTGACGCTCACCCTGCGTAAGCTGTGCGAGATCCCGGTGAGCCGGCTGATCATCTTTGAAGCGCTGGCCGTCAACGCGGGCTCGCTGTTAACCCCTATTGGCAACCCGCAAAACATTCTGCTCTGGGGACGTTCAGGGTTATCGTTCGCCGCCTTTACCTGGCAGATGGCGCCGCTGGCGCTGGTGATGATGGCGTCGCTGCTGGCGGTCTGCTGGTTTGCCTTCCCGGATAAAAAACTGCAATACCACAGCGGCACAACCGGCCCGCAGTGGCAGCCTCGTCTGGTCTGGAGCTGCCTGGGGCTGTATATCGTCTTTCTGTTTGCGCTGGAGCTGCGGTATGAACTGGCGGGCGTGCTGCTCGTGGCGGCTGGTTTTGTCGTGCTGGCGCGACGCGTGCTGGTGAGCGTGGACTGGACGCTGTTGCTGGTCTTTATGGTGATGTTCATCGACGTGCATCTGCTTATCCAGCTCCCGGTGCTGCAACACGTGCTGCACAGCGTCAGCGGTCTGTCGCAACCGGGGCTGTGGCTGACGGCGATTGGCCTCTCGCAGGTCATCAGCAACGTGCCTTCTACCATTTTACTGCTCAACTATGTTCCGCCGGACTCGCTTCTGGCCTGGGCGGTTAACATCGGCGGGTTTGGTCTGCTGCCCGGCTCGCTGGCCAACCTGATTGCCCTGCGGATGGCGAACGATCGCCGCATCTGGTGGCGCTTCCATCTCTGGTCGATCCCCATGCTGCTCTGGGCTGCGGCGATCGGTTTCGGATTATTCCTTCTCATATAGTGCGCAATTTGTCAGTTTTTCCTGGCAAACGTATAGCAACGTCCTAGCTTTAGTGAACGGCATAGTGTGATGCCGCTCACTGACAGGACCGTTGCTGAACTATGGCTGAAGAACAAAACCCGCCTGCTGACGAGCAGGACAAAAACAATAATGAGCGTAAGCGTCCGGGCAAAAAACCGTTAATTATCCTCGGCATTGTCGTGGTGGTGATGGTCATCGTGGCGCTGGTCTGGTGGTTTTTAACCCGTAACGAAGAGACAACTGACGACGCCTTTACCGACGGCGATGTGGTGACGATTGCCCCTAAAACGGCGGGTTATGTCACGGCGCTACATGTGCGTGATAACCAGCGCGTGAAAAAGGGCGATCTGCTGGTGGTTATCGATCCGCGTGATACCACCGCCCAGCGCGATCAGGCTCAGGCCCAGCTTGGCCTGGCTATTGCGCAGCTGCATCAGGCCCAGGCACAGCTGGCGCTCTCGAAAGTGCAATACCCCGCCCAGCGCGACGAAGCCAAAGCGCAGGTGCTGAAAGCGCAGGCAGACCTCGCCAACGCGCAGGCGGAGTATCGCCGCCAGCGCGGGGTCGATCCGCGTGCCACCACCCAACAAAGCATTGATTCCGCCAACGCCCAGCTGCGTAGTGCACAGGCCGCTCTGGCAAGTGCGCAGGCCCAGCTGGAAGTGGCGGAGCAGGTACAGCTGCAGATCCGCCAGCAGGAGACCAACGTCGAAGCGCGTGAGCGCCAGGTCGATCAGGCTAAAGCGCAGCTGGAAACCGCTAACCTCAACCTCTCTTACACTGAAGTTCGCGCCCCGTTCGACGGGTTTGTCACTAAGCGCAACGTGCAGCCGGGTACGCTGGTACAGGCGGGCACGGCGCTGTTCTCGCTGGTCTCACCCAACGTCTGGGTGGTGGCCAACTTTAAAGAGTCTCAGCTTGAGCGCATGAAGCCAGGCGATAAGGTGGAGGTTTCCGTCGATGCCTGGCCAGATATGGCGCTTGAAGGCCATGTCGACAGTATCCAGCAGGGCAGCGGCTCGCGTTTCTCGGCGTTCCCGTCGGAAAACGCCACCGGCAACTTTGTTAAAATTGTCCAGCGCGTGCCGGTGAAAATTGTGATTGATAAAGGGCTGGATCCGAACAAACCGCTGCCGCTGGGGCTGTCGGTAGAACCGAAGGTCACCGTGGAATGACGGATCACAGCCACGACAACTGGAAGCCCGCCAGCAATCCGTGGGCGGTGGCGATTGTCGTTACGCTGGCGGTGTTTATGGAGATCCTCGACACCACCATCGTCAACGTGGCGCTGCCGCACGTGGCGGGCTCGCTCTCGTCCAGCTATGACGAGTCCACCTGGGTATTAACCAGCTACCTGGTGGCTAACGGCATCGTCCTGCCCATCTCGGCGTTTCTCAGCCGGGTGTTTGGCCGCAAGCAGTTCTTCCTGATTTGCATCGTGATGTTCACCGTCTGCTCGTTCCTGTGCGGGATCGCCACCGAGCTGTGGCAAATCATCTTGTTCCGTGTGATGCAGGGCTTTTTTGGTGGCGGCCTGCAGCCCACGCAGCAGTCGGTGCTGCTTGACTACTTTAAACCGGAAGACAGGGGTAAAGCGTTTGGTCTCTCCTCCATCGCCATTATCGTTGCGCCGGTACTCGGCCCGACGCTCGGGGGCTGGATCACCGACAACTACTCCTGGCGCTGGGTGTTCTTTATCAACATCCCGGTGGGGATAGTGACGGTGCTGGCGATCTACCAGCTGCTGGAAGATCCACCCTGGGAGAGTAAAGCCAAAGAGAAGCTGACTATCGACTGGACGGGGATCGGCCTGATCGCGCTTGGCCTCGGCTGTCTGCAGGTGATGCTGGACCGGGGCGAGGATGATGACTGGTTCTACTCGAACTTTATTCGCACCTTTGCGGTGTTAACGCTGGTCGGCATCATTGGCGCCATTTACTGGCTGATGTATGCCAAAAAACCGGTTGTTGATCTGCACTGTATGAAGGACCGCAACTTTACCATCTCCAGCCTGCTGATGGCGGGGATGGCGATGATCCTTTACGGCAGCTCGGTGGTGATCCCGCAGCTGGCGCAGCAGGATCTGGGCTATACCGCCACCTGGTCCGGGCTGGTGCTGTCGCCCGGCGCAGTATTGATTGTATTGACCATCCCGCTGGTCCTGAAGCTGATGCCGGTGGTGCAGACGCGCTGGATCATCGCCTTTGGCTTTACCTGTCTGGCAGTGTCGTTCTTCTGGTCGCGCACGCTCACCCCGGATATCGACTTCGAAACGCTGGTGCTGTTCCGCAGCGCCCAGTCGATTGGGCTGGGGTTCCTGTTTGTCCCGCTGACCACCATTGCGTTTATTTCTATCCCGAGGCGGCTGAACGCGGATGCCGCAGCGCTGTTCACCATGTTCCGTAACGTTGCGGGCTCGATTGGCATATCGCTTTCCACGGCGGCCATCACCGAGCGCTCGCAGGCCCACAGCGCGCACCTTGCGTACCACGCCTCGCCGTTTAACGAGCAGTTCCAGCAGGCGATCCGCGAAAGCGCGCAGGCGATCCAGAACTTTACCACTCAGGTCGGCGACCCGACCGGCATTGCCACCGGGCGCATGTACCAGACCATGATTGAGCAGTCGCGCTTCCTGGCCTATATCGACGTATTCACCATTCTGAGCGTGGTGGCGCTGGTCCTGATTCCGTTTTGTTTGTTGCTCTCGCCGGTTAAGAGCGAGGGGAGTGCAGGAGCACATTGATGATACACAGACGTTTACACCCCCTGATGATAATGATGCTGCTGGCAGGTTGCGCCGTGGGGCCGGATTACCAGCCGCCTGCACCGCCTGCCGTCACGCACTGGAACGATAAAGGCGACAGCACGGTGAAATCACAAACCACCTCCGCTGCGACTAACCCGCGCTGGTGGAAAACGTTCGGCTCGCCGCAGCTCGACAGCCTGATTGAACGCGCCATCGCCGGGAATTTGTCCCTGCAACAAACGGTGCTGCGCATCGCTGGTGCGCGCGAACAGATTAACCAGGCGGGCGGGGCGTTTTATCCGTCGGTCAACGGCAATCTGCAGGCGACGCGCCAGCAGCTCGGCCTGGAAGGTGAGTTGAAGTCTCATGGGGTCTACGACCAGCTTGATAACGTCGATCCGGAACTCAGGGGTGCGTTAGGACCGCTGACGCAGCCGATCAACCTCTACCAGGGCAGCTTCGACGCCCAGTGGGAGATTGATCTCTGGGGCAAAGTTCGCCGTCAGGTTGAAGCTGCTGAAGCGCAGCAGAAAGCCGCTATTGAGCAGCGTAACGACGCGCTGGTCTCCCTTGAAGCCGAAGTGGCGCGCGCCTGGCTCCAGCTGCGCGGGGCGCAGAGCATTATTGCCACGCTGAACACCCAGATTAAAAGTGCGCAGCAAACGCTGGATCTGACCGAAAGTCGCCAGCGGGGCGGGCTGTCTCCGCAGATGGACGTAGAAAATGCGCGGGCGCAACTGGGCAACCTTGAAGCACAACTGCCGCAATATCAGGCGCAGGAGCGGCAGGCGATGAACGGCCTGGCGATCCTGCTCGGCAAGCCGCCGGGGGCGTTGGATGCGGAACTGCAGTCCGCCCAGCCGATGCCTGCGCTGCCGGATATCGTGCAAACGGGTATTCCATCCACGCTGGCGCGACGTCGTCCGGACGTGCGAGAAGCGGAAGCGACTCTCCATGCCGCCACAGCGCAAATTGGCGTGTCGGTGGCCGAGCTGTTCCCGAGCTTTACTCTTTCCGGGCAGTTTGGCCTGCGCAACAGTGAATCCAACTGGCTCACCGACTGGAGCAGCCACTTCTACAGTTTTGGTCCGCAGGTCTCCATTCCCATCTTCCAGGGCGGAAGACTGGTCTCCAGCGTGAAAGTGGCGCGTGCGCAACAGGGGGCGGCGGTGCTGGATTATCGCCAGACGGTACTGACCGCGCTGGGGGATGTTGAGAATGCGCTGGTGAGTTACCGCACCGATCAGCAGCGTGAAGCGGGTCTGGCAAAAACCATCGATGCGCTGCAAAACGCCTTCGATCTGGCCAGCGACAGCTACCGGCAGGGGATTGCCAGCTTTATCGACGTGCTCGACGCCCAACGGCAGCTGGCACAGGCCGAGCAGCAACGTGCCCAGGCGCAGGTGCAAAGCGCGCTCGATCTGGTGGCGCTCTATAAGGCGCTGGGCGGCGGCTGGGAGCCCTATCAGCAGGTGCAGTTACCGGATTACGCCGTCTTTGGCGATGCCCCGCGCGGATAATATTCAGAGAATTGGGCAAGAAACGGACAGGAACGCCACATTCGCGTTGGCCAGGGGGCGGGTATAACTATCAGGCACCCATCAAACGACATGTGAGGACTATCTTATGCGTTATCAAAAACTGGGCAATACCGGTCTGTTTGTTTCTGAACTGTGCCTTGGCACCATGACCTTCGGCGGTGAAGGTGGCATGTGGGGCAAGATTGGCCAGCTGCAGCAGAGTGAAGCCGAGCAGCTGGTGGGCCGTGCGCTGGATGCCGGGATCAACTTCATCGACACCGCGAACGTCTATTCCGAAGGCCGCTCGGAGGAGATCACCGGCCAGGCACTCAAGAACCTGAAAATTCCGCGCGAAAACGTGGTGGTTGCCACCAAAGTGTTTGGCGAAACGGGCACGGCGGGGGTGAACTCACGCGGCAGCTCACGCTATCACATTATCAGCAGCGTGAAAGAGAGCCTGCGCCGTATGCAGCTCGACCATATCGATCTCTACCAGCTTCACGGTTTCGACCCCGCAACGCCGATGGAAGAGATGCTTTATGCCCTGGATAACCTGGTGCAGCACGGCCACGTGCGCTACATCGGTGTCTCTAACTGGGCCGCGTGGCAGATCGCCAAAGCGCTGGGCATTTCCGAGCGACTGGGTCTGGCCCGTTTCGCGTCGCTGCAGGCCTATTACACCATCGCCGGACGTGATCTGGAGCGCGAACTGGTGCCAATGATGCAGAGCGAAGGCGTCGGGCTGATGGTCTGGAGCCCGCTGGCGGGTGGCCTGCTGAGCGGGAAATATGGCCGCGACGGGCAGAGTGAAGCCGGTGGCCGTCGTCTGGAGTTTGACTTCCCGCCGGTGGAAAAAGAGCGCGCCTTCGACTGTGTGGATGTGATGCGTACTATTGCCGAAAGCAAAGGCGTCTCCGTCGCGCAAATCGCCCTGGCGTGGCTGCTGCATCAGAAGGTGGTGACCAGCGTCATTATTGGTGCCAAACGCGTCGATCAACTGGATGACAACATCGCCGCAACGGGGATCCGTTTAAGTGAAGACGAGCTGAAACAGCTTGATGCCGTCAGCGCACTGCCGCGCGAATATCCGGGCTGGATGCTGGAGCGGCAGGGGGAATATCGTCGTAATCAGCTCGCACAGCAATAACCCTCCTTTCCCCGGTGGCGCACCGCTCACCGGGGCTTTTTTTCCCGCTCTGCTCACAAAATTCGATCCTCCTCTTTGATCGCTTTTACATCTTCGCCTATATGACTAGTCATGAAATTTAAATGACTAGTCATATAGGGAGAGACCATGAATCAATCACTGCCAGCCAACTTTTTATGGGGCAACTCGGTATCCAGCATGCAGACGGAAGGGGCATGGAATGAGGGCGGGAAGGGGATGTCGGTGTACGACATTCGCGAAGCGGGGGAAAACATCTCCGACTGGAAAGTGGCGACCGATTCCTACCACCGCTACCGGGAAGATTTCGACCTGATGCAGGATCTGGGCATGAACTGCTACCGCTTTCAAATCTCCTGGAGCCGGGTCTGTCCGCAGGGCGACGGCGAGTTCAACGATGAGGGCATCGCCTTTTACGACCGCTTTATTAACGATCTCATCGCCCGCGGTATCGAGCCGATGATCTGCCTCTATCACTTCGATATGCCGCTGGCGCTGGCGCAGGAGTACAACGGCTTTAACGATCGTCGCGTCATGGATGCCTTTATCCGCTATGGCAAAAAGATGATCGACTGCTTCGGCGACCGTGTGAAGTACTGGCTGACCTTCAACGAACAGAACATCTTCCATATGCCGGAAGCGTTTCGTATTTCCGGCTACATGAAAGGTGAGAAAACCCTGCGCGAGCTCTACGAGTTGCAGCATCACACCATGGTGGCGCACATGACGCTGACCGAATACCTGCACCAGACAAAACCGGGTCAGCTGATGGGCGGTATGCTGGCGCACCAGCTGGTTTACCCGGCCACCTGCAAACCGCGCGATATCTTCTGCGCCCAGCAGTACGACGAATTCCTCAACCAGAACCTGCTGCGCGTCTTTGCTGGTCAGGGCTATAGCCCGGCGGTGATGGCGGTGGTGGAGCAGGAAGGGTTTGGCGATATCTACCGTGCCGAGGATCTGGCGCTGTTCGCAAGAACCCAAAACGACTTTATGGCCTTCAGCTACTACGCCAGTAAAACGCTGGACAGCGATGCCATTCCGCAGGGAACCCCGGTGAACAATTACCTGCTGTACGGCGATAAAAATAACCCGTACCTGAAAGCCACCGAATGGAACTGGCAGATCGATCCGCTCGGTTTTCGCACCATCATCACCCGCTACGCCAACGACTGGCGCATGCCGGTGTTCCCGATTGAAAACGGCATTGGCGTGATTGAATCCTGGGATGGCGTGAACCCGATTGAGGATACCTACCGCATCGACTATCACCGGGCGCATATCGAGGCGATGAAAGCCGCCATGTTCGAGGATGGCGCTGAGGTGATGGGGTATCTCGGCTGGGGTCTGATCGACATTCTGAGCTCCCAGGGTGACATGCGTAAGCGCTACGGCGTGGTCTACGTCAACCGTGAAAACCACGACCTTAAAGACCTGAAACGCGTGCCGAAGAAGAGCTACGCGTGGTTAAAACAGGTTATCCATACCAACGGACGCGAGATGTAAGCCGTACGCTGCCGGGCCGTTTTTGTGACTGATTGATGGGAACTATCCGCTATGTCTGAAACAAAAATCACACCGCATATGCAGTCCTTTGTCGATAAATTTGTTGAGTTCTCGGCGCGCCTGGCAAACCAGGTGCATCTTCGCTCCCTGCGCGATGCCTTCGCCACGGTGATGCCGATTTTCATCCTCGCCGGACTGGCGGTGCTGGTGAACAATGTGGTGTTTCCTTGGATTTTTGACGGCGATACGCTCACGCACTTCAAGGTATGGGGCGAGGCGATCATCAATGGTACGCTGAATATCGCCGCGCTGCTGCTGGCGCCGATGATTGCCTGGTCGCTGGCGCGCAACAAGGATTTCGACAATCCGGTCTCGGCAGTGGTTATCGCTGTCAGCAGCTTTATTATCATGATGCCGATGCGTCTGCAGCTCATGCCCGTCGGCAGCGACACCACGGTGAATGTCACCCAGGTGCTGACCTTCGCCAACATTGGTTCGACCGGGATTTTCGCCGGGGTGCTGATTGGCTTGCTCTCGACGGAGCTGTTTATCGCCATCTCGCGGCTTAAGGCGCTGCAAATATCACTGGGGGAAAACGTGCCGCCGGCGGTCAGTAAATCGTTTACCGCCCTGATCCCGACCATCCTGACGCTCTCACTGTTTGCCGTTCTGGCCGCGCTGCTGGCGAACGTATTGCATACGGATCTGATTCACCTGATCACCACCTTTATCCAGCAGCCGCTGCGGCTCATCAATACCAGCCTGCCGGGGACGATTTTTATCTACAGCTTTGGTAACTTCCTCTTCACGCTGGGTATTCATCAGTCGGTAGTCAACAGCGTGGTGCTGGAGCCGTTCCTGTTGATTAATACCAATGAGAACATGCTGGCCTTTGCCAACGGCCAGCCGATCCCGCATATCATCAACAACATCTTCGTGCCGACCTTTGGCATGGTGGGCGGTACCGGTAGCACCATTTCACTGCTGATCGCCATTTTTATCTTCTCGCGGCAACAATCGGCGAAACAGGTGGCACGTCTGTCGCTGGCGCCGGGTCTGTTCAACATCAACGAGCCGGTGATTTTCGGCCTGCCGATTGTGTTTAACCTGCCTTTAATGATCCCGTTTGTCCTGTTGCCCGCCATTGGCATTTACTTCGCCTGGCTCTGCACCACGCTGGGATTAATGTCGCGCTGCGTGGTGATGATCCCGTGGACCACGCCGCCAATTCTGAGCGCCTGGCTGGCAACCGCGGGGGACTGGCGGGCGGTGGTGGTGCAGTTGGCAATCATCGTATTTGGTGTATTCTTCTACCTGCCTTTCCTCAAAATTGCCGAGCGAGTGGCGTTGAAAAACAGCGGGATAGAACATTAAACAGAAGGAAGGACGATGGCGGCGAAGTACATCACCATATCGCGTGAAATCAAAAAACGCATCATCAGCCAGCAGTATGCCGCCAATGAACCGCTGCCGGACCAGTTTGCGCTGGCGGCGGAGTTCAATACCAGCCGGATGACCATTCAGCAGGCCATGCGTCAGCTGATCGTTGAAGGGCTGGTATATACCCGTCAGGGGCAGGGGACGTTCATCCGCAAAAACTTCCTTCAGTTGTCGCAGTGGGATCTCTCCGGCAGCGACTACTTTGGCGCGACCAAAACCTGGGAGCATCTGGGCACGGTAACGAGCCAGGTGGTGCATTTTGAACTGCGCTTCCCGAACGAAAAAGAGCAGGCCTCGCTGATGATCAATGCCGATACGCCGGTCTATGACTTCATTCGTCTGCGTTTGCTTAATGGTGAGCCCATGTCGCTGGACGCGACCGTAATGCCGCTCAACCTGGTGCCCGGCCTGAACAAAAGCCATCTTGAAAGCTCAGTGTTTCGCTATGTGCAGGAGACGCTGGGGCTGAAAATCATGGGATCGTACCGCGTGGTGCGGGCGCTAAAGCCGAATGCGCTGGATATGCAGCATCTGGTCTGCGAGGAGAGCGACCCGGTGCTGGAGGTGGAGCAGGTGATTTATCTGGAAGATGGCACGCCGCTGGAGTATGCGCACTGTCATTATCGTTACGACCACGGCGGGATTGTGATTGTGAATAACGGATAAAAAAAAGCGGGCATCGAAGCCCGCTTTTTTCGCTGTATCGCGATTAGTTCAAACGCACCGGCATACCGGAACGGTTCTGCACAGCCTGGTCAACGATAGTCGTTTCCACATCCGGCTGAGAGGTCACGGACTGCACCGCGCTGGTCAGCGTAATCGGCACGATTTCGTTATTGTTGATCTGGTCTTCGCTGGTGGACAGCGGGTTGTGCACTTCAATGTAACGGCTGCCATCCGGCTCAGAGGTCGCTTTAACCGGTTCGTTGATGAACTGGACGCGGGTACCTACCGGCACGTTTTCGAACAGGAATTTGATGTCGTCGTTACGCAGACGCACGCAGCCGTGGCTTACGCGCAGGCCGATACCGAAGTTAGCGTTGGTACCGTGGATGGCGTACAGGCGGCCGATGTACAGGGCGTACAGACCCATTGGGTTATCCGGGCCTGCCGGAACCACGGCTGGCAGCGGTTCACCTGCCGCGATGTATTCCGCGTGCATTTTCGCCGTTGGGGTCCAGGTTGGGCCTGCTTTCTTACGTTCAACTTTGGTGGTCCAGTTCAGCGGGGTATCTTTACCCAGCTGACCGATACCGATTGGCAGCACGATTACCGTGTTAGTGCCTTTCGGGTAGTAATACAGACGCATCTCCGCGCTGTTAATCACGATACCTTCATGAACGGTATCCGGCAGGATCAGCTGCTGAGGGATGTTGAGAACGGTACCTGCTTTTGGCAGGTATGGGTCAACGCCCGGGTTCGCTTCCAGCATGTTAGACAGGCCCAGCTGGTACTGAGCTGCAAAATACTCCAGCGGCTGAGTGTTACCCTCAGGCACCGTCACCACCTGGTTTTGACCCACCAGACGGCTACCGTCTGTCGGCAGCGGATAAGTCACCGCAGAAGCGGTTTTGCAAAAACCTACTACGGCTAACGCCGCCGCAAAAAGCGTTGTTAATTTCATGTTCATGTTGTGCGAGGTATCTAAGCCATTCAGGCGTGAGTTGATAAGTCTGAATCTGTGATGGGAGCGCATTATATGTGCATTCCCGCTAACAGGGAATTCAGATGTGTACGAAATCACATTTTTTTCGATTTTGTCAAAGTTTAGCGGAGCGTCGCAACACAGGATCTCAATTCGGAATTGTGGCATAATGCCGTGTTTATCACACTTTTCGCAGGAATCTCCCCGTGTTAGTTACCAGCAACGTCACTATGCAGTTTGGCAGTAAGCCGCTGTTCGAAAACATTTCCGTCAAATTTGGCGGCGGCAACCGTTACGGCCTGATTGGTGCCAACGGTAGCGGTAAATCCACCTTTATGAAGATCCTCGGCGGTGACCTGGAGCCGACGCTCGGAAACGTGTCGCTCGATCCCAACGAGCGCATCGGTAAACTGCGTCAGGATCAGTTCGCCTTTGAAGAGTTCACCGTGCTCGACACCGTGATCATGGGGCACGCGGAGCTGTGGGAAGTGAAGCAGGAGCGCGACCGTATCTACGCGCTGGCCGAAATGAGCGAAGAAGATGGCTACAAAGTGGCCGATCTGGAGACGCAATACGGCGAAATGGACGGTTATTCTGCAGAAGCGCGTGCGGGCGAGCTGCTGCTGGGCGTAGGCATTCCGGTCGAACAGCATTACGGCCCGATGAGCGAAGTGGCACCCGGCTGGAAGCTGCGTGTGCTGCTGGCGCAGGCGCTGTTCTCTAACCCGGACATTCTGCTGCTCGATGAACCGACGAACAACCTGGACATCGACACCATCCGCTGGCTGGAGCAGACGCTCAACGACCGTGACAGCACCATGATCATCATCTCGCACGACCGTCACTTCCTGAACATGGTGTGTACGCACATGGCGGATCTGGATTACGGTGAGCTGCGTGTTTACCCGGGCAACTACGACGAATACATGACGGCGGCCACCCAGGCGCGTGAACGTCTGCTGGCGGATAACGCCAAGAAGAAAGCGCAGATTGCGGACCTGCAATCCTTCGTCAGCCGCTTTAGCGCCAACGCCTCTAAATCCCGTCAGGCAACATCGCGTGCCCGCCAGATTGACAAAATCAAACTGGAAGAGGTTAAAGCTTCCAGCCGTCAGAACCCGTTCATCCGTTTCGAGCAGGACAAGAAACTGTTCCGTAACGCGCTGGAAGTGGAAGCCCTTACCAAAGGTTTTGATGAAGGCCCGCTGTTTAAAAACTTCAACCTGCTGCTGGAAGTGGGCGAGAAGATCGCCATTCTGGGTGCCAACGGCGTGGGTAAATCCACCATGCTGAAAACCCTGGTCGGCGAACTGCAGCCGGACAACGGGAGCGTGAAATGGTCCGAAAACGCGCAAATTGGTTATTACGCGCAGGATCATGAGTATGAATTTGAAAACGACCTGACCGTCTTCGACTGGATGAGCCAGTGGAAGCAGGAAGGGGACGATGAGCAGGCGGTGCGCAGTATTCTGGGGCGTCTGCTGTTCAGCCAGGACGACATCAAGAAGCCTGCCAAAGTGCTCTCCGGTGGAGAGAAGGGCCGTATGCTGTTCGGCAAGCTGATGATGGAAAAACCGAACATTCTGGTGATGGACGAACCGACCAACCACCTGGATATGGAATCTATTGAATCGCTGAACATGGCGCTGGAGATGTATCAGGGCACCCTGATCTTCGTTTCTCACGACCGTGAGTTCGTCAGCTCGCTGGCAACCCGCGTGATTGAAATTACGCCAGAGCGCGTGGTGGACTTCACCGGTAACTATGAAGATTATCTGCGCAGCAAAGGTATCGAGAACTAAAAAAAAAAGCCGGGTGGCGGCTTCGCCTTACCCGGCCTACGTTCTGTTCCCTCTCCCCGTGGGAGAGGGTTAGGGTGAGGGCATCAGGCCGCACTACATCACCCACTCACTCCCTTCAATCCCATTCACAAGCAGCCTGCGTTTTTCCCCCGCCGGTAATGACACCTTCAGTGCTTTCCACGCCGGACGATAATCTCCGCGCGCAGTGATCTTCAAATTGATGGTTGCCCCATCGCACACCATTTCCCACTCTACCCACAGCGCATTGCCGTTCTGATAGCCCCAGCTTTCACCGTCATCTTCAAACAGCAGACCGGTGCTGGTGCCCACGCCTTTGACCGGGAACAGCTTCAGCTCGCGGGTGTCGTCTTTTTCCGCGCTGACGTGAGTGATGCGTTCGCTGAGCGGCAGACCGGCACCGGCGCGCACCAGCAGCGGCAGTTTTTCCAGCGGTGCATCCAGAGCGATCCACTGCCCGCCCGCGTACCACGCGTGGGTGTAAAAATCGTACCAGCCGGTTTCGTTATCCGGCAGCCAGAGACGGCGCTCTCGCTGTCCGGCCTCCACCACGCTTGCCACCAGCAGGTCCCGGCCCAGCAGGAACTCGTCGCACTCTTCAAAGGTCTGCGCATCGTGTTCGTGGTCGAGGAAGGTTGGGCGCAGCATCGGTTCGTCATCGGCATGCGCCTGCCAGAGCAGGGTGTAGAGATACGGCAGCAGACGATAGCGCAGCTCAATGGCACCGCGAATAGCGGGGGTGACGCCCGGATACATCCACGGCTCGTTCACCGTGTGGTCATCGTTCCACGAGTGAATGGTAAAGCGCGGGTGCATCACGCCGTTCTGCACCCAGCGGACAAACAGCTCGGCGTCGGGTTTGTCGCCAGAAAAACCGCCCACGTCATGACCAACGTTAAACAGCCCGGACAGGCTCATACCCAGCCCCATGCGGATGTTATAGCGCAGGGTTTCCCAGTTGGTGCGGTTATCGCCGCTCCAGGTCTGAACGTAACGTTGCATCCCGGCGCAGCCGGAACGGGAGATCAGATACGGGCGCTTTTCCGGGGCAAACCGCTGCTGCGCTTCCAGCGAGGCGCGCATCATCAGCAGCGGCATCACCGGGCGGATGTGTTTGATGGCGATCTCCTTGCCAAAACCATGGCAGCGCGCTTCGCCGTCCCACACTTCGTATTCGTTGTTATCGTTCCAGGTGGAGTCGATCCCCATCTCCAGCAGCTGCGTGGTGACTCCTTCCTGCCACCATTTCACCGTCTGCGGGTTGGTAAAGTCGAGGTGGGAACCTTCGTCATCCCAGAAGCTGGAGCGTTCTGGTGCGTCGGTTTCTGAATTACGAATGAACAGGCCGTTTTCCGCCACTTCGCTATAGCGCGGGTGGTCCTGCAGCAGGCACGGCTTGATATTTGCCGCCAGCCGCAGCCCCGCGTCGTGGAATGCCTGGGTCATCACCTTCGGTTGCGGCACTTTGTCGTAGTTCCAGTTAAAGACATAGCGCTTGCCGTTGATCGAGGTATAACCCGATGAGAGCTGGAACGAGTCGCACGGGATCGCATGCTCTTCGCACAGGCGAATAAAGTTCATCAGTTGGTTTTGTGCGTCCGGCGCGTCGGTGTAGTGCATGGTCGACCCGCTGTAGCCCAGGCTCCATTTCGGCCCGAACAGCGTTTTCCCGGTCAGGCGCACAAAGGCTTTGGTGACATCCAGCACCCGTTTGCCGGTAAAGAGGTAGTAATCGATATCACCCGCTTCCGCCTGCCAGCGACGGTAGGCGGTGTGGTAGTTATCAATCTCGTTGCCCAGATCCAGCCAGCAGCTGCTCAGGTTGTCGTAGAACAGGCCGTAACTCACGTCATCGCGGCGGGTAAGGGTAAACGGGATGTGTTTGTACAGCGGGTCGGTGCTGGCCGCGTTGTAGCCCATGGCGTCGAGGTTGCGCATCTCGAAGCGCTTACCGTTGCGCTGCAGGTCGCCCGCTTTCTCACCCAGGCCGTAAAAACGCTCGTCCTTGCGACGGCTCAGGTAGTGTGCCACCCCGTCGCCGTGAGCGTTCAGCAGATAGGCGCTGGTCGGACGGTCATTGACCAGCGGCTGCCACTCACCAGCGTCATTGCGATAATGCCACTCCAGCCACAGCGGCTGATGAACGGTCACACGCAGCTGTTCGGTAGCAATTGTCAGCCCCTCATCCTGCTGGCTTAGCGTCCAGGCAGGGCAGGTGAAGCCGCTCAGATCGTCGCGACGACGGCCTTCCCACGGCACATCTTCTTCCGGAGCGATGCTCCAGGTGCGGTCCAGCGCCAGTTCACCTTTACGTTTGATCAGTACGCGGAACAGGTTCTCTTCCAGCACATACAGGCACAGGCGGTGCTGGTTATCCACCAGCAGTTCCAGATGGTTGGCCGACTGCTTATCGACGGTCCAGTTTTTCAGGGTTTTCATATGCAATACATCCACTATCAGGCGCGCTTGGCGCGACGTTCAGCAATAAATGCCACCAGGAAAACAGCGCCAATCAGGTCAAAGAAACCCATGGCAATAAAGAGCGGGTTGAAGCCGATTTTGTCGGCGGTCACACCAATCAACAGCGAGAACAAGAAGCTGGCGATCCACGCCGCCGAGCCGCGCATACCGTTAACGGTCGCCATCTGGCCTTTATCGAACGACTCCACCACCAGGGCGCTGAGCATGCAGGAGATGATCTGATGCCCGAAACCGCCGATGGAGATCAGCACGATGGTGATGTACGGGTCGCGGGTAATGGCGACGACGGCCAGAGAGATCATCAGGAACGCGCCGGTGACGGAGCTTGCCACCACGGAGTTGACGCGGGAGCAGCCAAACAGGCGGGTATACAGACGGGTGAGGTAACCGCTTGCCACGCTGCCGAGATCGGCGGCCAGGAACGGCAGCCAGGCAAACATCGCGATCTGCTTCAGATCCATGCCGTGCTCTTTGGCGAGATACAGCGGCACCCAGAAACTCAGCACTGCCCAGGCCGGTTCCGCCATAAAGGCCGGGATGGCGATACCGTAAAAGCGTTTGTTTTTTGAGACGGTTTTCAGTGCGGTCAGGAAGGGCAGTTTTACCGCAGGCGGTTCGTTATCCTGCTTGATAAACGCCAGCTCGTCTTTGCTCAGGTTCGGGTGCTGCTCCGGATTGTGGTAGAACGCCCACCACAGGATCACCCACAGCAGCGCCAGCACGCCGGTGAACATAAACGCGCCCTGCCAGCCAAACGAGGCGTGCGCGAAGTAGATGATAGGCGGAGCCAGCATTGCTCCAATGGAGAAGCCCACACCAGCCCAGCCGGCTGCCACAGGACGTTCCGATTTCGGGAACCATTCACCAATGGTTTTGGCGTTTGCGGGCGTGGCGGCGGCTTCAGAAGCCCCCATAAAGAAGCGCAGGATGGCAAGGTGCAGCCAGCTCCCGGCACCCGCGTGGAAAATACACATCAGCGCCCAGATCCCGGCGCAAATCATAAAGCCAATCTTCAGGCCGATCACGTCGATCAGCCAGCCGCACAGAGGCTGGAAAATGGTGTAGGCGATCTGGAATGCCCCGACGATCCAGGAGTACTGCTCGGTGGTGATCCCGAGGCTCTCTTTCAGTTCCGGGGCGAGGATGCCGAGTGAGTTTCGGGTGATGTAGTTAACGGTGACGCCAAGTAAGAACAGCACCAGCACATACCAGCGCAGGTTTTTAATGACGCGACGGGTTTTGCTTGCCGCAACGGTGTTATTAATGTCCTGACTCATTTTACTCTCCACAAGACGGACGGTAAGGGGACGGAGGTTCAGGTGTCACACAGGTTTATGACGTTGATTGTTATCTGTTTTACCGCTTCAAGTTGCTATACAACTAGTATGGAAGTTGTGTGACAAGTTCACCTTAAGGGAGAAAATGAGAGGGCAATAGTGGATTTTGTGCAAAATTTCTCATAACTGAGCGACATCATTTGGCATCATGGCTTTGACATCAGCTATTGCCTGATATCCACGCTATGAAAATTTTGTCATTTCGCAAATGGAGCCAGATCACAAAATGGACAAAAGGCTAAAAATCACCGAAATCGCTGCCCGGACTCAGCTCTCCATCAGCACCGTTTCGCGGGTCCTTGCCGGGAAGGCGAATACCAGTGAAAAAGCACGTGCGAAGGTGCTGGCATGCGCGCGCGAGCTGGGGGTGCTGGACGGAATGGCTGCGGGCCGTTTGCTGCTCAACAGTCTCGTTGTCTTCGCCCCACAGCGCGCCTTTGACGAGCGGTCTGACATCTTTTACTACCGTGTGATCCAGAGCGTAAGCAAAGGCCTGGCCTCGTACGATGTTCGCCTGCGTTACTGCGCGCTGGAGGAGAACGACAGCGACGCCCAGCAGTTTCTGGCGCGAATGAACGAGCCGGACACCCAGGCCGCCATCCTCCTCGGGATTGACGATCCGCATATCCACGACCTGGCAGTGGATGTCGGTAAACCCTGCATGCTGATTAACTGCCGCGACCGGCATATGCGCCTGCCTGCCGTCGCGCCGGACCATCGGTCCATTGGCGAGCGGGCGGCGGACTATCTGTTTGAAATGGGACACCGTGAGGTGATGAATGTGTTGTGCCTGCGGCGTTACACCATGGAGCTGCGCCTTGCGGGGATCCGCGATGCATGGCAGTCACACAACCTGAAGTTCAACGATAAACGCGATTTGCTGGTGGCGCCGAGCTTCAGCGCTCGCGAAACAGAGCAACTGGTCACCGACTGGCTGAGCCATATGCAGGGGAAAGACTTGCCGACTGCGTTTCTGGTGGGGGGTGACTTTATGGCGGCGGGCACCATCAGCGCCCTGCAAAAACAGGGGTTACGCGTGCCGCAGGATATTTCGGTGATGAGCATTGACGGCTTCAATCTGGCGGCCATTCAGGATGTACCGTTAACCGCGGTATATGTCCCGCGTGATGAGCTGGGCACCGAAGCGGTACATATGCTCCAGCAGCGGCTGATGCGCCCGGAGGCGCCATCAGGCACGCTATTGCTTAACGGCACCCTGACCGTACGGGAATCGGTTCGGCGGATACGTCAGGGGAAACGACGCACCGCCGTTGAGCGGGAAGGGCTGTACGACAGTTAAGCCATGCCCAGCGCACGCTTGCCGTGGATATTGAGATCGGCCACGGTAAAGCGATCCTGCCAGGTTTTTTCATAATCTTCGCGCGGGAAATCACCCGGTGATGCCCCGGTTTCCAGCGCCGCTTTCACCTTCTTCGCGTAGGCGAGGTTCTTCTCGCACATCGGCGCGGCAGGAATGTACATCACGTTGCCCCAGCCCTGTTGATCCTCAACCGGCGCGACGGAGTGGATCACATCGCAGTGCCACCACACCGAATCGCCCGCCTCCAGTGCCGGAATGCTGGTGAGCGCTTCGATAAGCAGCGGGTGCCATTTCTCTGACACCGGCAGAACGCGCCCCGGCGCGACGCCGCACAGTTCGTCCTCCGGCACGTCATCCAGCAGCGGACGCAGCAGAATATAAGCCATCGCTTCCGGGATTGGCACCACGTGCAGCAGCCCCTGGCCCGGAATCATGTCCGACAGCGCCGTCCAGCCCTGGAAGGTGCGGAACACCGAACATTTGGTGGTGTTATCCACGGTGTACTCTTCCACTTCAGTACGGTGCGCAGCATTCCACGGATCGTATTTCTCTACGTTGCCATCAAAGACGCGGGCGAAAACCTGCTGATAGGCGGGCAGCAGCCAGCGCTCCAGCGCACCGGAATCGGTATGCGCGCCCAGCCCTTTCGAGGTGGTACCCGGTGGACGACGGCGGATGCGATCCGGGTAAATCACGCTGACGTCCGGGTCGAACCACTGTTTGCCGTTGCTCTCGAATGTCCACAGACGGTTCAGAAACGACTGCACCTGCGCCATCTCTTCACTCTGGCGCGCCTGCATTTGCGCCTGTGACCAGTAGATAGGGTAAATCTCCGGGCGAGACGCCGTTAAGGTACCAAAGAAGTTATCGCCGGGCCCTTTATAGACTTCATCAAACTGGTTGAGATCGAGGTAGTCGAGCATCGACTGATCCCATGCCAGCGCCTGCTCGCGCGGGAAATGACCTTTTATTACCGCGCAACCCCGGCGTTTTATCGCCTCGCGCTGCGCGGATGTGATGGTGCCATTTTTCACATCCGCAAACGGGATCACCGGCCAGACGGGCTCGCCTTTGTTTTTCAGGGCGTTAATTTCCGCCACGCGGGTCGCGATGGTATCGCTGAGCTTATCGAACACCGCCTGCACATCGCCGATTTGCGCCCGTAGCTCGCGCTTCATCTCACGGATTGCGGCTTTGTGATCCGCCGGCAAAGTTTCACTGGTAAACGTCATAACTGCCTCGCATCTTTCATTCGAAAGTGAAAATGTCTACAAGTGATACTTTAAGTTAAAAATTGGTTAATGCAAGTTTAAAAAGTTGACGGGTAGCACAGGATGGAAAAAGAGTAAGGGGTGCCGGAGCGCGGCTCCGGCAGGAAGGGAATCAGGCGTCGAACGGGGAGTGGTGATCCAGCACCGCCTGAATAACGTTCAGCGCGCCCTGGTGGTTGTTGTCGTCGGTGCTGTAGCGGCTTACGTCTCTGATGCTTTCGGCCGCGTTGCCCATTGCAAAGGAGTATTTCACCAGCTTCAGCATCTCCGCGTCGTTGCCGCTGTCGCCAATACCCACGCACTCCTGCGGGGAGACTTTCCAGCGTTTCAGCAGACGGCTGATGCCATTGGCTTTGTGCAGGCCGGGGATAATCAAATCGACAAAACCAAAGCCGCTGGTGACCGGCTTCATAATGCCGTCCAGGGAGACATGCAGTTTATCGACCAGATTCGGGATATCGCTGTCCGGCAGGTTCAGGGAGAACTTGAACAGCACGTCGTTAATGTCGCGGTAGTCGCTGATACGCTTTAAGCGGTGATAGTGCTTTGACATCAGCGCCACGAACGCCTCCGGGGCCTGGTCGCTGACGTAAGCGCTGTCGAGACCGCAGGCCACAAAGTTCAGCCCTTTGTCTTTCAGCAGTTCGCCAATAACGATTTGCGACTCATGACGCGTCAGCTCGCCGTGGAAAATTTGTTCACCGTGATCGAAGACCAGCGCACCGTTTTCCGCCACGAAGGAGATCTGATCTTTCAGTTCCGGGAAGAAGGAGATGAGCTGGTAATACTGGTTACCGCTGGCGACAACAAATTCAATATTACGGGCTTTAAGCTGCTCAAACTGTGCCTGAAAGCGGTCACGATCGTACTGCTTGGCATCATCAAGGAAAGTTCCGTCCATATCGGTGACGATAACTTTAACGGTCATACTGTGCTCCTGGGTCACTGCGTTTTGAAACATTCTAATAACAAGGTGACGGAGAGCACAAATTTAATTTCATTCGAAAGTAAAAGCAAAACGGCAACCGACGTTGCCGTTTTTAGTCTTTTCTCCCTCTCCCGATGGGCTGAGGGATCCCCAGTAATATGGTCATGCCACCATGACCATATTACTGTACTCTTTTCCCAGCTTTTTCATCTCGTTAACTATATTCAGCC
>NZ_JBMKJG010000025.1:0-78599 GCF_049237765.1 Enterobacter cloacae complex sp. SHL021
GATGGTAGTGTGGGGTCTCCCCATGTGAGAGTAGGGAACTGCCAGGCATCAAATAAGAAGAACCCCGTACCGTAAGGTGCGGGGTTTTTTGCTTTGCACGCCAGAAAATATGCCGGATGGCGGCTTCGCCTTATCCGGCCTACAAAACCTGTAGGCCCGGTAAGCGCAGCGCCACCGGGCATGGCAGATCGCACGATCCCACGGTAAAGAGAAACAAGAATACTGAAGAAGGGATTTATAGATGCAGAAAAGCAAAAACCCAGCCATAGGCTGGGTTCTTTAAATAGTGGTGCCCGGACTCGGAATCGAACCAAGGACACGGGGATTTTCAATCCCCTGCTCTACCGACTGAGCTATCCGGGCAACGGAGCGCATTAAACCGCAATCCTGCCCGAGCGTCAACATTATTTAGGGAAAAGCTGTTCAACTGCTTAAGTTTGCGGCAATCTGTCGGTTTATGCGACGAAAGTGCACAAATCTTCCAGACAGAACCCGTTCACTGCAGCAATGCTGATAGTAAGAGGAGGGCAGTATGGCGAACGACTGGCTTGAGCTACGTCAGCATGCAGAGACGGGCATTGAGACGATTAAAGCGCACTTCGAAGGGCATGCCTACGATCCGCACTGGCACGACAGCTATCTGGTAGGGATCACCCTTTCGGGTACTCAACAGTTTCACTGCCGCCGCGTGCGTCATCATAGTCAACCGGGGGATGCGTTTTTACTGGAACCGGGTGAGATCCATGATGGTGACGCACCTGTAGAAGGCGGCTTTACCTATCTTACCTTTTATCTGGATGAGCAGTGGCTAACACATACGCTGCGCGGATTATATGACGCTACGCCTGACAGCTATTCACTGCACTTTTCTCAAACGCTGACGCGCGAGCCACGGCTGGTACGTAGCATCGGTGAGACCTTTGCCACACTGCATAACGCGGAGATGAAAATCGTTCAGCAGAGCGCGATGGATAATCTGCTCTCTCAGATCACCGCCCACTGCCACTGGCGTAAGCGGCTCCCGTCTCAACGGCAAAGCGCTGCCGTCGCGCATCGTGCACGCGATTACCTCTACGCGCATATGGACGAAAACGTCGGGTTGTCGGATCTGGCACGTGAGACGGGAACCGACCGCTTCACGCTGACGCGCTGTTTTAAACGCGAGTTTCACCTGGCACCGCATGCGTGGCTTATTCAGCTACGCCTTGCAAAAGCTCGCCAGTTGCTGGCTCATGGTGAGCTGCCCGTGGATGTGGCATCGGAGGTAGGCTTTGCCGACCAAAGCCACCTTGGACGCTGGTTCCAGCGAGCATACCGTATATCGCCAGCCTATTACCGTCGGCTGTGCACAAACCTTCCAGACGTTTCCAGAAAATAGCGGCACATTGATGGCTCTGATAATAAGGAGCCACCTGTGAGTACAATACCTTTTCTGCTGTTTGCCTTTGTCGCTTCGATAACGCCAGGGCCGACCAATATCCTCATTCTCACCAACAGCCAGCACTTCGGCATCAAAAAAACCGTTCCGGCCATTCTTGGAGGATGCATGGCTGCGAGCATGATTGTGCTGGTTTCAGGTGCCGGTGCAGGGGAAGTGCTTCGCCAGTACCCCCTGATTCGTCAGATGATGAGCTGGGCAGGGGTGTTATGGCTAAGCTGGATGAGCTGGCAGTTATTTAACGCGCCTGCAGCAAACCTCTCTGCGAAGACGCATACCCGTTTTACCGCGCAAGCTGCAGCCCTGTTGCAGATCGTAAACCCGAAAACCTGGATGATGGCGCTGGCGGTTGTCAGCCTGTTTGCCCCTGCAAGCGAGCACGTGCTGCGGGATATAGCGCTGATGGCGCTGTGGTTCCTGGCCATCTCGGTGGTGTGTCTGATGTGCTGGGCGTGGCTGGGGAAGGCGGTAAATCAATTCTTTCGCACCACCGTGGCGATGGTGCGATTTCAGCGGCTGATGGCATTGTGCCTGCTTGTCTCAGCCTGGGCTGGGGTGCTGGCTTAGGTCAACGCGCCGCCCATGCGGCACTGGGCAAAGCGCAGGATGTCCTCTGCCAGGCGGTGAGCGGTATCCACATCGGCCTGGCTACGGTTTACCAGCATACGGCTCAGGCAGCCTTCCAGCACCAGCTCCATTTGCTTTGCCACCATTGCCGGATCATCCACTTCAAGCGTTGTCAGCAGCTCGTGGGTGAAGTCGTGCGCCGCCCGTTTTTGCTGATCCGCCAGCTGGTGGATCGGATGGCCTGGATCGGGGTAGTACGTGCAGGCGGCGATAAACAGACAACCCGGATAGCGGTTGTTACTTACACATTCCGTCAGCGCGGTATAGCGTGCCAGCAGCTTCTGTTCGGCGGTCAGCTCTTCATTTAACATCAGCTGCCTGCGCCAGATATCAACCTGCTGGCTGAGGTAGCGCAGGGCATCATAAAGCAGCGCCTCTTTATCGGGCCAGAAGCGCGTAAGCTCATCCAGAGGGTAATCGATACGGTCGGCTACCATCTCA
This sequence comes from Enterobacter cloacae complex sp. SHL021, assembly GCF_049237765.1. Taxonomy (NCBI): domain Bacteria; kingdom Pseudomonadati; phylum Pseudomonadota; class Gammaproteobacteria; order Enterobacterales; family Enterobacteriaceae; genus Enterobacter; species Enterobacter cloacae complex sp. SHL021. The sequence goes on from NZ_JBMKJG010000025.1 coordinate 2,507, forward strand.
AGCGTGGTGCTGGCGATCCCTTGAATCTCAAGTAATTGCAGGGCTTGTCCCAGTACGTCTTCGCGTTGCACGGTTCTCTCCTCCGTTATTCCCAACGGTTGTCCCGTTTAAAGTGTTGTTTACGGTTGGCGATCGCGCAAATGCGCGCTGAAAGCCGCCGCGTCCATAAACCCGGTTACACGCTGCCCTGGCTGTTCTTCACCCTGTTGATTGAAGAACAGAATGGTCGGCAGCCCGAGCACGTTAAGTTGCTTCAGCAGGGCTTTATCCTGCGCATTGTTGGCGGTCACGTTTGCCTGAAGCAGAACGGTCCCGTTTAGCGCCCCTTGCACCTGCGGGTCGCTAAAGGTGTACTTTTCAAACTCTTTGCAGGCAACGCACCAGTCTGCGTAGAGATCGAGCATCACCGGTTTGCCGCGCGCCTGGGCCAGAGCCTGGTTAAGATCATCCACGTTCTTAATCTGGATGAAATTCAGATGCGCCTGGTTCTGAGCCACTGGCGTGCCAAATGCCCAATCCTGAAGTGGACGCACGCTCACCAGCGCAGCGGCGAGCAGGACGATTTGTACCAGACGCATCCACGCGCTTTTTGCCCCCAGACTGACGATAAACGCCCAGGAGAAGAACGCTACGCCGAGCATCGCCCACAGGCGCATCCCCCAGACGTCACCGACAATACGCTCCAGCAGGAAGACCGGCAGCGCCAGAATGACAAAGCCAAACGCGGTTTTCACCGTCTCCATCCACGGCCCGCTCTTCGGCAGCAGGCGGTTGCCAAATACCGTGACCAGGATCAGCGGCAGACCCATCCCAAGCGCGTAAAGGTACAACGTACCGCCGCCAAGCCACATATTACCGCTCTGGGCGATATAGAGCAGAATCGCGCTAAGCGGTGCGGTGGTGCAGGGCGAACAAATCAGCCCGGCGATAGCTCCCATCGCAAACACACCACCTGCTGAACCCCCCTGTTGGCGGTTGCTGAGCAGCGTTAAGCGGGTTTGCAGGGAAGACGGCAGTTGCAGGGTGAACAGGCCAAACATCGACAATGCCAGCAGGATAAACACCACCGACAGGCCGATAAGGACATAAGGGTGCTGAAGAGCCGCCTGGAACTGTAAGCCGGCCGCCGCAACCACGAGGCCGAGTGCCGTATAGGTTAACGCCATTCCCTGCACGTAAATAAAGGCAAGCAGTAGCGCGCGGGCGGTGCTAAGACGCTGTTTTCCGCCCAGCACTATCCCGGAGATCAACGGGTACATCGGCAGTACGCATGGCGTGAAAGCGATGCCGATACCAATCAGCAAGGCCCAGAGCGCGGAGAAAGGGAGGTCTGACGCAGGCTCACCTTCACGCTTGACCTCTGCAGGAAGAGGAGCAACGTTGGCGGCAGACGCTTTAACTTCACTAAGCGGAACGACCTTGGTTTCTGGGGGATAGCAGAAGCCTGCATCGGCACAGCCCTGGTAAGTGACGGTGAGCGTAGCGCCTTTGTCTGCCTGTTGCACCGTTACGGGCACGCTTAAGTGCTGGCGATAAATCTCGCTTTTGCCGTAAAACTCATCCTCGTGCCATTCTCCCGCAGGCAGTTGCAGCGCGCCCACGCTTGCCTGAGCGGGTGTGATACTGACCTGCTTACGATACAGGTAATAGCCCTCTTTCACCTGCCAGGTGAGGTTGAGGTCATGCTGGTTTTGCTGGAAATCGAAAACAAATGCCTGATCGGCAGGAATAAAGTTCGAACGGCCGGGCGCGTCAAACAACCCGGCAAAGACTGACGTGCTGCACAGCAGCAGGATCAGCGTAAGGAAACGTTGAGCCATGAGAGATAATCGTTATCACCGTGGAGCACTGGCAATACCAGCAGTTCCGGAGTTTGGTAAGGATGATGAGATTTGAGGCAGTCAAGAAGCGCCTGCTGGTTTGCCGGGTTGGTTTTGAGCAACATCTGGACTTCATACTCCTGCTCCAGTTTGCCTTCCCAGTAATAGAGGGAGGTCGCTCCGGGGAGGAGGGTTACACAGGCAGCCAGTTTTTCGGCCAATACTTTGGCGGCGAGATCCTGGGCGGAAGCTTCATCAGGGGCGGTACACAATACGACAACAGCATCAGGCGTGTTCACAAGTCGACCTCCTCATCACGAAAGTGGTCACTATATCACGCAAGGCGATTGGTCATTAATGAAACGGGCCGCAGAGCGGCCCGATTTTAACTATTTTTACAACCCGAAATGGTTTACAGCACGACGCCGCCGATGATAAAGCCGAGGATCACGCACAGCGTAATCGCGACCACACCCGGGATCAGGAACGCATGGTTAAACACATACTTACCGATGCGGGTTGAACCAGTGTCATCCATTTCAACCGCCGCCAGCAGGGTTGGATAAGTGGGCAGAACGAACAGGGCAGAAACGGCAGCAAACGAGGCAATGGCCGTCAGTGGCGTTACGCCCAGCATCAGAGCCGCAGGCATCAGCGCCTTGGTCGTGGCAGCCTGAGAATAAAGCAGGGTCGCGGCAAAGAACAGCACCACCGCCAGCAGCCATGGGTAGTTGTGCAGCAGGTCACCCGCAACGGTCTGGATATCGCTGATGTGCGCTTTTACGAAGGTATCACCGAGCCATGCCACACCCAGCACGCACACGCAGGCGCTCATACCGGATTTAAAGGTGCTGGCATTCAGCACTTCGCTGGTATCGATTTTACAGGTGATGCTGATCAGGGTTGCGATGGTCAGCATGAATACCACAATCGCTTCGTTACGCGGCAGAACCGGGTTCTGGATGAGGCCTACTGTGTCACTGATCGCCGTCGCGTAGAACATCACCGCCACGATACCGATCAGGAACAGCATCACGGAGCGTTTCGCATGCGGCTTCAGTTTGAAGACCTGGCTACCGCGCAAGCTCACTTCGCCCTTGGCCAGACGTTCCTGATAAACCGGATCGTCTTTCAGTTCAGCGCCGAGGAAGTTACACAGCACGGCGGTGATCATGACTGCAATCAACGTTACCGGAATACAGATCGCCAGCAGCGTCAGATAGCTCACGCCCATGGGTTCCAGGATACCGGCGAAGAACACCACTGCCGCGGAAATAGGCGAGGCGGTAATCGCAATCTGGGAGGCCACCACCGCAATAGAGAGCGGGCGAGAGGGACGGATACCCTGTTCTTTCGCCACTTCGGTAATCACCGGCAGCGTGGAAAAGGCAGTGTGACCGGTACCGGCGAGAATGGTCATGAACCAGGTCACCAGCGGGGCAAGGAAGGTAATGTATTTAGGATGACGGCGCAGCATACGCTCCGCCAGACTCACCAGGTAGTCCATACCGCCAGCCACCTGCATGGCGGCGATAGCGGCAATAACTGCCATGATGATTTCGATAACGTCAAACGGGATTGCGCCGGGTTTAATCTGAAAGATAAGGGTAAGAACGAGCACCCCGAGACCGCCGGCAAAACCGATGCCGATACCCCCGAGTCTTGCTCCCAAATAAATCGCCAACAGGACGATGACGAGTTCTGCTCCAAACATAAGGACCTGCCTTGCTTATTAACAAGTTGATATTGAATTGTTGTATTTTGGTAACGCCTAAAAAGAAAAAAGGCACGTCACAAGTGACGTGCCTTTCGGAAGCTTAGCCTGAACGGTTACTGTTCGCTTTCATCGGTGTATCGTTTCGCTTTATATGCCGGGTGCATCAGGTTCTGGGCGGAGAAGATATCGTCCAGCTCGGCTTCGGTCAACAGTCCGCGCTCCAGTACGACTTCACGCACGCTCTTACCGGTTTCGGCGCAAATCTTACCGACGATGTCGCCGTTATGGTGGCCAATGAACGGGTTAAGGTAGGTGACGATCCCGATGGAGTTGTACACGTAACCTTCGCAGACTTCTTTATTCGCGGTAATGCCGTTGATGCATTTTTCCAGCAGGTTATAGCAGGCGTTAGTCAGGATGTGGATAGATTCGAACATCGCCTGGCCAATCACGGGCTCCATGACGTTCAGCTGCAGCTGACCGGCTTCAGAGGCCATGGTTACGGTCGTATCGTTACCAATAACCTTGAAGCAAACCTGGTTCACCACTTCTGGCACTACCGGGTTCACTTTCGCTGGCATGATGGACGAACCGGCCTGCAGTTCTGGCAGGTTGATTTCGTTCAGGCCAGCGCGTGGGCCGGAAGAGAGCAGGCGCAGGTCATTACAGATTTTGGACAGTTTCACCGCCAGACGTTTCAGGGCGCTGTGTACCATGACGTAGGCGCCGCAGTCGGAGGTGGCTTCAATCAGATCTTCTGCAGGTACGACCGGCAGGTTAGAGACTTCAGCCAGTTTCTGAACCGCCAGCTGCTGATAACCGTCCGGCGTGTTCAGACGTGTACCGATGGCGGTGGCGCCCAGGTTCACTTCCAGCAGCAGCTCGGAAGTGCGCAGCAGGTTTTTAGTTTCTTCATTCAGCAGCACGTTAAACGCGTGGAATTCCTGACCGAGGGTCATTGGCACCGCATCCTGCAACTGGGTACGACCCATTTTCAGAATGTCCTGGAACTCAACCGCTTTGCGCTGGAAACCGTCGCCCAGCTGGTTGATGGCGTCGACCAGTTTCACAACGGAGGCATAAACCGCGATGCGGAAGCCGGTTGGGTAGGCGTCGTTAGTGGACTGACATTTGTTGACGTGATCGTTCGGGTTCAGGTACTGGTATTCACCTTTCTGGTGGCCCATCAGCTCAAGGCCGATATTTGCCAGTACTTCGTTGGTGTTCATGTTGACGGAGGTGCCCGCGCCGCCCTGATAGACGTCAACCGGGAACTGGTCCATGCATTTGCCGTTGTTCAGCACTTCATCGCAGGCCGCGATAATCGCATTTGCCGCGCTTTTAGGAATGGTTTGCAGCTCTTTGTTTGCCAGCGCTGCCGCTTTCTTCACCATCACCATGCCACGGACAAACTCAGGAATATCGCTGATTTTGCTGTTGCTGATGTAGAAGTTTTCAATCGCTCTCAGAGTGTGGACACCGTAGTAGGCATCCGCTGGAACTTCCCTGGTACCCAACAAGTCTTCTTCGATACGAATGTTGTTTAACATGTGAACCTTCTTTTCAAGCTGCCGATGGATTGTACTAAACACACAGTATTTATGTGGTTTTGAATATTTTCTGACCGACGATTATTCCCTCAATCGGCCAATTGCTCGAGATCATATGCTGATGATAGCGAATTGCCGTAAGCTGGATCACTTATTATCGACCCGATTCCATGATAATTATTAATCTGTGAAATGGGTCACCGCTTTAATATTTCCAAAAAAAATATCCGTGCAAACCGATTGAATTTTAGCTAACCGTCCTCATCTCTTACAGACGCGTGTCGCGAACACATTCAGACAGGGGCCAAAAGGCACCTGCCACACAGGAGACGCCAGTGCGCTGGATACCGTTTATTGCTTTCTTTCTCTATGTTTACATTGAGATTTCGATTTTTATCCAGGTCGCCCATGTGCTGGGCGTCCTGCTGACGCTGATTCTGGTGATTTTCACCTCCGTCATCGGCATGTCGCTGGTGCGTAATCAGGGTTTCAAAAATTTCCTGTTAATGCAGCAGAAGATGGCCGCAGGCGAGAGCCCGGCGGCCGAGATGATCAAAAGCGTATCGCTGATTATTGCCGGTCTGCTGCTGATCCTGCCGGGCTTCTTCACCGACTTCCTCGGTCTGCTGCTGCTGTTGCCGCCGGTGCAAAAACACCTGACCATGAAGCTGCTGCCGCATCTGCGCTTTAGCCGGATGCCGGGCGGCGGATTCAGCACCGGCCCGGGTGATACGTTTGAAGGGGAATACCAGCGTAAGGATGACCAACACGACCGTTTGGATCATAAAGACGAGCGGTAATGTTTTTGCCCGGTGACGCTTCGCTTACCGGGCGCGACTAAAGCGCCACCCACAGCCCTGCCAGCATGACGACGGCGTACATACTCTTCCATCCCACCATCATCAGCAACAGCAGGCAAAGCACTCCCCCGACAACGGCCAGTGCTTTATAGCGACCCTTCAACAGACGACAACCCGCCAGCATGCACAGCAGGTAGATCATAATAAATATGCCGTTGGCATAGATGATTAGCGCATCCAGATTGATCTTAAGCGCGTAAATACACAACGTGCTCACAACGCAACTTCCCAGCACGAGATTCAGCGCATTCACCGGCAGCTGACGCTTAGACAACTGCGCAAGACGGCTCTGCGGTTTATTGCGCGCCTGAGACCACACCAGCCGCGCAAAGCTCTGGATGTAAATATTGAGGCTGGCAAAACAGGCCAGATAGCCAATCACACAGGCCACCCATAGCGCTTTTACGCCAAACAGCTGCACCACGATACCCGGCAGCGAAGCGGCGGCTGCTTTATCTGCGCCAAAGGCGTCGAAGTGCAGCACCAGCACAGTACAGGCCCAGTAAACCGTGCCTGCGACCAACAGGCCAATCATCAGGGCTCGCGGAAAATCGCGCTCGGAATGCTTAAACTCCGACGCCAGATGGGCGAACGCTTCCAGACCGACAAAACACCAGAACATGACTGACAGCGCAGCGAAGAGCTGCGCATGATCGATATCGGTGATGGTCGGGAAGGGGATCTCCTCGACGCGAATATCTCCCGCCCACCAGATAGCGGCGATGAGCGCGACAATCAGCACCGCGACGATCGTCTGCAGGTTAGCGCTGGAACTGGCCCCGCGTGAGCCCACCCACCAGACGATAGCCAGCGTACCCAGTTCAGCCAGCAGCAGTGCTTCGTCATGCCAGCCGAAGAGCGCTTGCCCAAAGCCGGTTGCGATATGCAACGCCGCAGGCAGACCAACCGGAATGACGGAAAGGAACAGCCAGCCGGTGACGCGCTCCAGTCGTGGGCCAAACGCCATGCCGACAAAGTGCGCCACGCCACCCGCGCTGGGAAAATGCCTTCCCAGAATGGCGAACACGATCGCGACCGGGAACACAAGCACAATCAGCACCGGCCACGCCCACAGGCTGTTATTTCCGGCAACCAGCGCCGCCAGTGCGGGCACCGCAAACACTCCTGTTCCTAACAAGGAGGTTGAGAGCAGGCCGACCCCCTGCGTCAGCCCCAACTCCTGTTTGAGTCCACTCATTGACATCGTCCCGCCACCATTCAAAGAGAGCCGATGGTAACACTTTCGCAAATTTTTTTTCGACTCCCCCTTGAAGGGGTAAAAAGCTATCCCCATCTCTCAGGGCACTAGCCGGAAAACCGTGTGCGGTCCGGCGTCATCCATAACTGATAATGACTTTCTCAAAGGAGAGCTATCAATGAGTATTCGTCCGTTACATGATCGTGTGATCGTCAAACGTAAAGAAGTTGAAACCAAGTCTGCTGGCGGTATCGTTCTGACGGGTTCTGCAGCAGCAAAATCAACGCGTGGCGAAATCATCGCTGTCGGTAAGGGCCGCATCCTGGAAAACGGAACTGTGCAGCCACTGGACGTTAAAGTTGGTGACATCGTCATTTTCAACGATGGCTACGGCGTGAAATCCGAGAAGATCGACAATGAAGAAGTGTTGATCATGTCCGAGAGCGACATTCTGGCAATTGTTGAAGCGTAATTAACGCACGAAACTGTACGAATTTGAGGAAATAAGAACATGGCAGCTAAAGACGTAAAATTCGGTAACGACGCTCGTGTAAAAATGCTCCGCGGCGTAAACGTACTGGCAGACGCAGTTAAAGTCACCCTGGGCCCGAAAGGCCGTAACGTAGTGCTGGATAAATCCTTCGGCGCGCCAACCATCACCAAAGATGGTGTTTCCGTTGCACGTGAAATCGAGCTGGAAGACAAGTTCGAAAACATGGGCGCGCAGATGGTGAAAGAAGTGGCCTCTAAAGCGAACGACGCTGCAGGCGACGGTACCACCACCGCGACCGTACTGGCGCAGGCAATCATCACTGAAGGTCTGAAAGCCGTTGCTGCGGGCATGAACCCAATGGATCTGAAACGTGGTATCGACAAAGCTGTCGCGTCTGCTGTTGAAGAACTGAAAGCGCTGTCTGTACCATGCTCTGACTCTAAAGCGATTGCTCAGGTAGGTACCATCTCCGCTAACTCCGACGAAACCGTAGGTAAACTGATCGCTGAAGCGATGGACAAAGTCGGTAAAGAAGGCGTGATCACCGTTGAAGACGGTACCGGTCTGGAAGACGAACTGGACGTGGTTGAAGGTATGCAGTTTGACCGCGGTTACCTGTCCCCATACTTCATCAACAAGCCAGAAACTGGCGCTGTTGAACTGGAAAGCCCGTTCATCCTGCTGGCTGATAAGAAAGTTTCCAACATCCGCGAAATGCTGCCAGTGCTGGAAGCCGTTGCGAAAGCAGGCAAGCCACTGGTTATCATCGCTGAAGACGTTGAAGGCGAAGCGCTGGCGACCCTGGTGGTTAACACTATGCGTGGCATCGTGAAAGTGGCTGCGGTTAAAGCACCTGGCTTCGGCGACCGTCGTAAAGCTATGCTGCAGGACATCGCTACCCTGACCGGTGGTACCGTAATCTCTGAAGAGATCGGTATGGAGCTGGAAAAAGCGACCCTGGAAGACCTGGGCCAGGCGAAACGTGTTGTGATCAACAAAGACACCACCACCATCATCGATGGCGTGGGTGAAGAGTCCGCTATTCAGGGCCGTGTTGCTCAGATCCGTAAGCAAATTGAAGAAGCAACGTCTGATTACGACCGTGAAAAACTGCAGGAGCGCGTAGCGAAACTGGCAGGCGGCGTTGCGGTAATCAAAGTCGGTGCGGCTACCGAAGTTGAAATGAAAGAGAAAAAAGCACGCGTTGACGATGCCCTGCACGCGACCCGTGCTGCGGTAGAAGAAGGCGTGGTTGCTGGTGGTGGTGTTGCGCTGGTGCGTGTTGCCGCCAAACTGGCTGGCCTGTCCGGTCAGAACGAAGACCAGAACGTGGGTATCAAAGTTGCGCTGCGCGCGATGGAAGCGCCTCTGCGTCAGATCGTTTCCAACGCCGGTGAAGAGCCATCTGTTGTTACCAACAACGTGAAAGCGGGCGAAGGTAACTACGGTTACAACGCGGCAACAGAAGAATACGGCAACATGATCGACTTCGGTATCCTGGATCCAACTAAAGTGACCCGTTCTGCTCTGCAGTATGCGGCATCTGTAGCTGGCCTGATGATCACTACCGAGTGCATGGTGACCGACCTGCCTAAAGGCGACGCACCTGACTTAGGTGCTGCTGGTGGTATGGGCGGCATGGGTGGTATGGGCGGCATGATGTAATTGCCCCCTTCGCCCGGCAGCCATCAGGCGTTGGGCGCTACCTCTTAATAAAAAACCCCGGGCATCGCTGTCCGGGGTTTTTTGTTTTAGAACAGCAGTTGCATGACCCACATAGAGAGCAGAGCGTTAATTACGCAGACGCCAATAATATGCGGATAGTATTTAGGGTTTACCCCTGCCGTACCGAGACAGCGGCCGGTGTTTTGCACCGGATTACCCATCAGATAGATAGCCGGAAGCAGTACGGTGGCGTCATGCCCGCTGAGCGTCCCTGCCACCACCAGACTTGCGCAGACGCCCACGCCGCCGCCCATGCTCATCACCGACGCCAGCAACACGGTGGCGGCTTCTCCGGGCAGCCCCCACAGCGCCATAATCGGCTCGCAAACGCGGCCAACGATATCCAGCAATCCTGTTACCTTCAGCGCCTGGATGATCACGAAGGCCATTACGACGTTTGGCAGCAGGCTGGTGGTGGCGATGGTAAAGCCACGGCGAGCGCCGTCGGTAAAGAGATCCATCAGGTTTTTACGCACTTCGGCGGTCATCTTCTCTCTCCTTGATCTGACGGGTTTCCATGTGCGCAATCCATGCTCTGAGAAAATTGGCACCTATAAATTTAAAGACAAGAATCACTGCCAGCGGGGTGATAACCGGCACGGTGATGCTGGTGAACAGCGCCGCGCCGGACGAGAAGTAATTGGTGATAATTGCGCTACCGCTGGTCTGAAAGGTGGCGAAAATCGCTCGTTCCCTGTCGCTGATAACGCCTTCATCGGCGAGCTCTTTGGTCATACCTGCAGCCGCATCGGTGTTTTGCAAATTGGCGATAAGCGCCAGAGAACAAATACCTGGAATGCCCAGCAACGGTTTCAAAACGGGCGTCATCAATTGCTGTGCCGCCCGCAGCCCGCCCAGCCCTTCGGTCACTGAAATGATGCCCAGCGACAAAATAACAGACGGTGCAAGTTCCAGCGCAAACAGAAAGCCATCTTTTGCGCCGGTACCGCCTGTGCCGCGAAAAGAGACGCTTGCGGCGCCTTCGCCGTTAACCTGACCAAATGTGCCGTTCAGCACGGTGAAATCAAAGACTCGCCACCATTCGGTGGCTTTGGCGAAAAAGCCAGAAAAGAAAATGATGGTTAGAAAGAAAGCGAGATACCCTACCCACGTCACTTTCCCCTGATTCGGGGATACTTCACTCATGTTGCCTCCTGTTTTTATGTTTCCCTGTCACTACACGCGCAAAAAATAAGCCGGTGGCCTGTCACTAAAAACGAAAAAGCATAAAAAAACGATATCCGCGGGGTGATTATCAGAATTCATTTAGGGGAGGCGAAGGCACCATTCGTGCTTGATATCTCGCAGAAACGCACGGAGGTTTTTCTTTTGGTCATCTTTTTAGTATAAGGTTTACACACGGACAACTACTGTCCAGCTTATTGAAAACGAGGAATAACATGCGCGTAAAAGTCTGTGCAGGGATTGTAGGAGCAGCATTGCTGCTGGCGGGTTGTAGCTCCAGCAATGAGCTGACTGCAGCGGGTCAGGGCGTTCGCTTTGTGGAAGATAAGCCGGGTAACGAGTGCCAGTTTTTAGGCACGGCAACCGGTGAGCAAAGCAACTGGATGTCGGGTCAGCACGGCGAAGAGGGCGGCTCTATGCGTGGCGCGGCCAATGCCCTGCGTAACCAGGCCGCGGCGATGGGTGGCAACGTGATTTACGGGGTAAGCAGCCCGACGCAGGGAATGTTATCCAGCTTCGTGCCAACCGCCAGCCAGATGAATGGCCAGGTCTATAAGTGCCCGAACTGATTGCCTTTTTCCCTCTCCCACCGGGAGAGGGTTAGGCTGAGGGGAAACTAGCTCTGTCTTAGCTGCAAATCCAGCGGCGTCTTGCTCGGTTCACCGCCAATCTCACGCGCCAGCTTCGGCACCATATAGCCTGACACCAGCGTTAACAGTTCACGCACGATCTGCCGGGCTTCTTCATCCGTCACCATGAAATGGGCCGCACCCTGAACGCGATCCAGCACGTGCAGGTAATAGGGCATCACTCCCGCATCAAACAGCGCATTGCTGAGGTCCGCCAGCACGCGGGCATTATCATTTACGCCGCGCAGCAGCACGCTCTGGTTCAGAAGCGTCACGCCTGCCTTGCGTAAACGCACCATTGCCGCACGAAATGCATCATCAATTTCATTGGCGTGATTGATATGGTTCACCAGCAGCACCTGCAGGCGGGACTGCTCCAGGCGTGAGACCAGTCCGTCAGTGATACGTGCCGGAATAACAATCGGCAGACGGCTGTGTATGCGCAGGCGCTTAATATGCGGAATGGCTTCAAGCTGGGTCAGCAGCCAGTCCAGCTCATGATCTTTCGCCATCAGCGGATCGCCACCGGAAAAAATGATCTCATCCAGCTCAGAATGGGCGGCGATATAGTCCAGCGCGACCTGCCAGTTGCGTTTATTGCCCTGATTTTCGGCATACGGGAAGTGTCGACGGAAGCAATAACGGCAATTTACCGCACAGCCACCTTTCACCAGCAGCAGCGCACGGTTCAGATACTTGTGCAGCAAACCGGGTACCACGCTGTTCTGCTCTTCCAGCGGATCGGTGCTATAGCCGGGTGCCGTAATGAACTCTTCCTGTGCGGTAAGCGTCTGTTTTAATAATGGATCGTCAGGATTGCCTTTCTCCATACGGGCAACAAACGCGCGGGGAACGCGCAGGGCGAAAAGCCGCTTCGCCTCCCGGCCGGCCAGCAAATCGGTATGCTGTTCGAGCTCAAGAAGACGCAGTAATTCATCAGGACTGGTGATTACATCGGCAAGTTGCGATAACCAATCTTCTCTGGACGGGGTGTTTAGGGTTACAATATGCGCCATTTTGTGGCTAAGCTACCAGTTAACAAATTTAGAGGGCCTTATGGCAACGTACTATAGCAACGATTTTCGTGCTGGTCTTAAAATCATGTTGGACGGCGAACCGTATGCGGTTGAAGCCAGCGAATTCGTTAAACCAGGTAAAGGCCAGGCATTTGCACGCGTTAAGCTGCGCCGCCTGCTGACCGGTACCCGTGTCGAAAAAACCTTCAAGTCTACTGACTCCGCTGAAGGCGCTGATGTTGTCGATATGAACCTGACTTACCTGTACAACGACGGTGAGTTCTGGCACTTCATGAACAACGAAACGTTCGAACAGCTGTCTGCTGACGCTAAAGCCATTGGCGATAGCGACAAATGGCTGCTGGATCAGGCTGAGTGCATCGTGACCCTGTGGAACGGCCAGCCTATCGCGGTTACCCCACCGAACTTCGTTGAACTGGAAATCGTTGAAACTGACCCAGGTCTGAAAGGTGACACCGCCGGTACAGGTGGTAAGCCAGCGAAACTGTCTACCGGTGCCGTGGTTAAAGTGCCACTGTTCGTACAGACTGGCGAAGTGATCAAAGTGGATACCCGCTCCGGCGAATACGTATCTCGCGTGAAGTAAGTGTTAAGGCGCAGCGTTGCTGCGCCTGATTTTTGCAGGCAGGGATGATGAAACGCACCGTTAAAATTCTGCTTCTGTTAGCGCTGTCCAGCGCGTTGCTTTCCGGCTGTAATACCACACGTGGAATGGGGGAGGATATCCAGGATCTCGGCCATATCATTTCTCACGCCGCCAGCTAATCCCGTCTAATTTTCCTAAAAATGCTTCCTTTTCCGTCAACTGGCGGGATCTTGTCTATTCTTAAGTTGCTATACACAAAACAACTCTGGCTATAAAAGGAAGATATTATGGTTAAGAAGACAATTGCAGCGATCTTTTCAGTTCTGGTACTTTCTTCAGTGTTAACGGCCTGTAATACCACGCGCGGCGTTGGTCAGGACATTTCTGAAGGCGGTAGTGCAATCTCCGGCGCGGCAACAAAAGCTCAGCAGTAATTTAAAAACGGTACGGGCCCGGACGGGTTTCGTACCGTCAGTTTTCTGATTCCTGCAGAGATAAAAACGGGGAAAAGCGCGTATCCATATGCAATTTCATGCGGATATTTCGCTTATAGGTATAGACCGTTTTTCCATTGATACTCAGGTGAGTGGCAATCTTCTGATTGCTTGCGCCATCCATCCACAGCGTCAACACCTTCTCCTCCTGGCGAGTGAGCAGGGGGGCCGCGACCGCAGGGATCTCAACGCTTGCGCGAGTCGTCAGGGCGTCGTTGATGACCGTCGCCAGCGTCTCCAGTCCGGCATTTTTGGTAAGCGAAGCCCATATCGGAAATTGGGACAGAAAGCCTGCCATCTCTTTATCCTCCCCCGACTGCAGCAAAATGAAAGGCACTTTTTCACTGGCGTTCAGCAGGGAAGAAAGCTGCTGGAAATGGTGAATGTCCTGCATAAAGCCGTGCAGATCGGCGATAACCACCGATGGATCCCACTGCAGAATATGCTCTCTGGCGAGGATGAGATTATTCAGCCCGGTCACGACGAAGTGCCCGGGAAACAAACCGGAATGATTGAGCCATGCTTCAAACCCCGCGCGGGTGAAGTGACATCGGTCAATCAAAAGAATTTTGAACATAATAGATTCGCAGTCGGCTAGTGGTTTGGCTTCCTGCCATCAGAAAGCACATCATGATAGAGAAGTCGGATGAGTGATAAATGCCTGAACTACGCGCCATACTGAGGCTATTTCTTGCCTTAACAGGTTCAGCACAAAGGGATTGAAAAAAAATCGTTCGTTAACCAAAATAAGTGACCTAATCTATGCCTTACGGGACGACCCGTAAGCGTTTCGTTCACAGGGGACGGCCCCAACTTGCAGTTAAGTTAAGGAGCCTGAAATGTCCTGGATTATTCTTGTTATCGCCGGTCTGCTCGAAGTGGTTTGGGCAATTGGTCTGAAGTACACCCACGGATTTACCCGCCTGACACCCAGCGTGATTACCGTTACCGCCATGATTGTGAGTATTGTGCTGCTCTCCTGGGCGATGCGCTCTTTGCCGGTGGGGACGGCCTATGCTGTCTGGACGGGCATTGGTGCAGTGGGCGCGGCGATTACCGGGATTTTGCTGCTGGGAGAGTCGGCGAGTCTGGCGCGTATCGCCAGCCTCGCGTTGATTGTGTGCGGTATTATTGGGCTGAAACTCAGCGCCCACTAATGCGGTTGTTCTACCCAGATGAGTTTTGACACATCAAACCCTTGCCGGGTCGCAACGTCCAGCATCTGCTGTTTCATCTCTGACGAAATGGTCGGCGTGCGGGAGAGTATCCATAAATAGTCGCGATCCGGCCCGCAGACCAGCGCATGACGGTATTCTCTGTCGAGGGCGATGACATTGTACCCGCCATAGAACGGGCCAAAGAACGAGACTTTTAGCGCGGCCCGGCGCGGGTCGCCGGTAAAGTACGCTTTTCCCGTCGACTGTTGCCACATCTGCCGATCCGGATTGTATCCACGGTTGATTACCTGAATACCCCCGTCGTCCATCGAACTGTAATGTGCTGTGACTTTCTCTAACCCCCGCTCAAACCGATGGTCGAGCCGGGCGATTTCATACCAGGTTCCGAGGAAACGTTGAGCGTCGAAATTACTTACAACAGTGACGCCGGAGGGAGGGGTAGGGGAACTGCAGGCAACCACTAAAAACGCGGCTGTCACCGCGGCGATAACAGGCAGAATGCGCATAGGAGTTTCCTTACTGTTTTTTGTTAAGTGTAGATGACAGCAGGGAAATTGCGGAAGATTGTGAGGAGTGTTTCGCCGGGTAAGCGAAGCCGCCACCCGGCAATGGTTTACTGTAGCGTCTCGAGAATACGGTAAGCCGTTTCCACCCGTACCGGGTTCGGATAACTTTTATTTGCGAGCATCACAATACCGATCTGCTTTTCAGGAATAAACGCCACGTAGCTGCCAAACCCACCCGTAGAGCCCGTTTTATGCACCCAGGAGGCTTTTACTGGCGGAGCCGGAGGATTCACTTCTGCGACCGGCAACGGCGCCAGTGCAACCTTATTATCGCTGCCATCCACCACGGTTTTGGCGTCGACCGGCCAGTTGAGCATCTCCCAGCCTAACCCTTGATACATGGCACCCACGCGCCAGTAGCGAGACTGCGCCAGCGCAATACCCTGCTGCAGAGTGGACTGCGGGAGTGTCTCAGGTGCCATATTGGCCATCACCCAGCTCGCCATATCTTTGACGTTAGATTTCACACCATAGGCTTCTGCATCCAGCATACCAGGCGAAACGTGGACCGCTTTTCCCTCACGATAACCCCATGCGTAGTTGGGCTCTTCAGCGTGTGGAACGTTTATCCACGTATGGTTGAGTTTCAGGGGCTTAAAGACCCGCTCCGCCATGGCCTGCTCGAAGCGCATGCCGGACGGTTTAACGGCCAGTGAGCCAAACAGGCCGATGCTGGTGTTGGCGTACAGACGCGTGGTACCCGGGGCCCACTTTGGCTGCCAGGACTGGTAGAAACGCAGCAGAGAGGCGTTATCGGTGACATCATCCGGTACCTGCAACGGCAATCCGCCTGCGGTATAGGTTGCCAGGTCGAGCAGGCGAATGCCTTGCCACTGCTTGCCCGTCAATTCAGGCCAATATTTCGTGACCGGGTCGGCCAGCGAAATCTCTTTGCGGGCAATGGCATCGCCACCCAGCACGCCGGTGAAGGTTTTGCTGACGGAGCCCAGCTCAAATAAGGTTTGCGGCGTGACGGGCTTATTCGCCGCGACGTCTGCTTTACCGAAAGTAAAATAGTGTGGCTGGCCCTGATAAATGACGGCCACGGCCATTCCGGGTATGGCCTGCGCCTTCATCAAGGGCGTAACGGTACGTTCCACGACGTCAGCCAGCTGTTTTTCTGACATCGGTGCGGCAAAAGCAGAGCAGGCAACGCTGAGCAGCAGGGCGCAGCTTAGGGATTTTTTCATCATCAGTTATCTTCCGTAATAGCGAATCAAGGGGATGTCCGGGCCCGTCAGACGTTCGTAGTCTGGGTGATTTGACTGAGGCTGACAAACGGTTAAATTTAGCATTAGCTGTTAATTTTTCTAACGGAAGGAACCATGACACGCAGCTATCTCCCTCTTAATTCGCTTCGGGCGTTCGAAGCCGCCGCCAGGCACCTCAGTTTTACTCATGCCGCGATTGAGCTGAATGTGACCCATTCCGCGATTAGCCAGCACGTGAAGGCGCTGGAGCAACACCTTAACTGCCAGCTGTTTGTCCGCGTTTCGCGCGGTTTGATGTTAACCACCGAAGGCGAGAATCTGCTGCCGGTGCTGAATGACTCCTTCGATCGTATCGCAGGCATGCTGGATCGCTTTGCTAACCATCGGGCGCAGGAGAAGCTGAAAATTGGCGTGGTGGGGACCTTTGCCACTGGGGTGTTATTTTCACAGCTGGATGATTTCCGTCGCAGTTATCCGCATATCGATCTTCAGCTTTCCACGCACAACAATCGCGTCGATCCGGCAGCTGAGGGGCTTGATTACACCATTCGCTACGGTGGGGGAGCGTGGCACGGCACGGAGGCGACGTTCCTCTGTTCAGCGCCGCTGGCACCACTTTGCACGCCGGACATTGCAGCCGCGCTGCACACCCCTGCCGATATCCTGAAGTTTACCCTGCTGCGCTCTTACCGGCGCGATGAGTGGACAGCCTGGATGCAGGCCGCCGGAGAAAACCCGCCTTCACCCACGCATCGGGTGATGGTGTTTGATTCGTCGGTCACTATGCTGGAGGCCGCACAGGCAGGCACTGGCATTGCTATCGCCCCTGTCGATATGTTTACCCATCTGCTGAACAGCGAGCGCATTGTGCAGCCGTTTACGACGCAGATTGATCTTGGCAGTTACTGGCTAACGCGGCTGCAGTCACGCGCCCAAACCCCGGCAATGTGTGAATTTGCTCAGTGGCTGGTGGGGAAGATGCAGAAATAACAGGCCCGCCGGAGGGCGGGCCAGGTGTGTCAGATAGTGACTACGGCAATCAGTGTTACCACGGTCAGGATGGTTGCCAGACCATAGAATACCCATTTACCGCTCGGTACGTGGATCTTCAGATCATGCATCGCATGATGGATACGGTGCAGGCCGCACCACAGCGGCAGGACAATCATCAGGAAGATGAATACCCGGCCAATAAAACTACCTGCAAATGCCAGGACGCGCTCATAGCTCAGCGCATCACCGGGGAACAGCCCCAGCGGCAGCATAATGCCGACCAGCAGGATAATGACAGGCGCAATGATGGCACTCCACATGCCGCCTGCGCCAAAGAGGCCCCAGAAGACCGGCTCGTCTGAACGTTTTGGATTTGGATTGATCACAATAGTCTCCTTACCAGAACAGTGCGACAAACAGAATGACCACAGAGACCACTGCCGTCACTGCCCAAAGCCCTTTAATGACCGGCTCTGGCCCCATTTTCTCGCCTTTTACGATAATATTCGCCGCTTTTGGCGCCAGTTCAAACCAGGTTTTGGTATGAAGCAGGGCGGCTGCGAGCACAATCAGGTTCAGGATCACGATGATCGGGTTTTGCAGGAACCCGACAAAACTGGCCCAGGTTTCAGGACCATGTTTGAGGGCAAAGACGCCATACATCAGTTCAAGGCTGAACCAGACCGCAGGCACCGCAGTGCCTTCACGCAGCATATAGAAGCGATAAAACGGCAGTTTCTTCCACCAGGTGGACGGCATCGGCCGCACGTAGGCTTTGCGTTTAGTCGTCATCATGCACTCCTTAGCGTGGTTTCAGGGTGGCGATAAGAAAGTCTTTCGAGCTTTCCACTTTACCCTGCTGAATAGCGGCGGCCGGGTCGACGTGCTTCGGACAGACTTCGGAGCAGTAGCCCACAAAAGTACAGCTCCAGACGCCGTTCTGGCTGTTAAGCTGCGGCATACGTTCTTTTTTACCGTGGTCGCGGCTATCCTCGTTGTAGCGGTGCGCCAGCGTGATCGCCGCCGGGCCGATGAACTCAGGGTTCAGGCCAAACTGTGGACACGCGGCGTAGCAAAGACCGCAGTTGATGCACCCGGAGAACTGATGGTATTTCGCCATCTGGGCGGGTGTCTGGGTATTCGGTCCCTGATCCGGCGTGCGCGGGTTGCCAATGATGTACGGCTTAATGGCTTCCAGGCTTTCGATAAAGTGGGTCATATCGACCACCAGATCGCGCTCAATCGGGAAGTTGCCCAGCGCTTCAACCTTGATGCCTTTGGTGTAATCACGCAGGAAGGTTTTACAGGCCAGTTTCGGTACTTTGTTCACCATCATGCCGCAGGAGCCGCAGATGGCCATGCGGCAGGACCAGCGGTAGCTCAGGTCCGGTGCCAGGTTATCCTTGATATAGCCGAGCGCATCCAGCAGAGAGGTTTGCTCGTCATAGGGCACTTCATAGAAAGCGCTGTGTGGCGCGGTGTCCACTTCCGGGTTGTAGCGCACCACTTCAACTTTCAGTGTTTGCATCTCAGCCATTCGCCTTCTCCTTCTTCTCGGCGGCTTCTGCTTCTGCGCCGTAAACGCGTTTAGCCGGTGGCAGCGTTGTGATCTTCACGTCGCTGTAGTCCAGACGAGTGGTGCCATCCGCGTCGCGCCAGGCGAGGGTGTGTTTCAGGAAATTGACGTCGTCACGCTCGGTGCAGCCCTCATCAAGACGCTGATGTGCCCCGCGTGACTCTTTGCGTGCCAGCGCAGAGTGCGCCATACATTCCGCGACGTTCAGGCCGTGACCGAGCTCGATGGTATAAAGCAGGTCGGTGTTGAACACGCTGGAGGTGTCGGTGATGCGCACGCGTTTGAAACGCTCCTGCAGTTCCGCCAGCTTATCGACAGTTTTCTGCATCAGCTCTGGTGTACGGTAGATACCGCAGCCCTCTTCCATCGACATGCCCATTTCGTCGCGGATTTTCGACCAGTTTTCGTTGCCTTCCTGGTTGACCAGATCCTTCAGCCGTTTCTCAACG
This sequence comes from Enterobacter cloacae complex sp. SHL021, assembly GCF_049237765.1. Lineage (NCBI taxonomy): Bacteria > Pseudomonadati > Pseudomonadota > Gammaproteobacteria > Enterobacterales > Enterobacteriaceae > Enterobacter > Enterobacter cloacae complex sp. SHL021. The sequence continues at coordinate 21,774 of NZ_JBMKJG010000025.1, forward strand.
TCAGCGACCTGCGCGTCCAGTGCTGCGCCGTTGGCTTCGCCCGCCGTTGCGGCACGCTCCATTGCGCGTTCGCCCGCCATGCGGCCAAAGACAACCAGCTCCGCCAGCGAGTTTGACCCGAGACGGTTGGCACCGTGCAGGCCGACAGAGGAGCATTCGCCGACGGCGAACAACCCTTTGATGCGCGTTTCACACTGCTGGTCGGTTTCAATCCCACCCATGGTGTAGTGCGCTGTTGGGCGTACCGGAATCGGCTCTTTCACCGGGTCGACACCCACGTAGGCTTTTGCCAGCTCGCAGATGAACGGCAGACGTTCCAGCAGTTTCTTCTCGCCGAGGTGACGCAGATCGAGGTAGACCACATCGCCACGCGGCGTGGAGATCGTGTTGCCTTTGCGCCACTCATGCCAGAAGGCCTGAGACACTTTGTCGCGCGGGCCGAGCTCCATGTATTTGTTTTTCGGCTCACCGAGCGGCGTTTCCGGGCCCATGCCGTAATCCTGCAGATAACGGTACCCATTCTTGTTGACCAGAATACCGCCTTCGCCGCGGCAACCTTCCGTCATCAGAATGCCGGAACCCGGCAGGCCGGTAGGGTGATACTGGACAAATTCCATATCGCGCAGCGGTACGCCGTGGCTGAGCGCCATGCCCATACCGTCACCGGTGACGATGCCGCCGTTGGTGTTGTAGCGGTAAACCCGGCCCGCGCCGCCCGTTGCCATCACTACCGCGTTAGCTCGGATCTGCACGAGCGTGCCTTCCATCATGTTCATCGCCACCAGACCGCGCGCGTGACCGTCATCGACCAGAATATCGAGGACAAAATGTTCGTCAAAACGCTGGATTTGTGGGAACTGAAGGGAGGTCTGGAACAGGGTGTGCAGCATATGGAAGCCGGTCTTATCAGCGGCAAACCAGGTGCGTTCAATTTTCATTCCGCCGAAGCGACGAACGTTGACGCTGCCGTCCGGACGGCGGCTCCACGGGCAGCCCCACTGTTCAAGCTGGGTCATCTCCGTTGGACAGTGATGTACAAAGTAGTCAACGACATCCTGTTCGCAAAGCCAGTCGCCCCCTGCAACCGTGTCGTGGAAATGGTATTCGAAGCTGTCATGATCCTGCGCAACGGCGGCGGATCCTCCTTCTGCGGCAACCGTGTGGCTGCGCATCGGATAGACTTTTGAAATCAGTGCGATTTTAGCGTTGGGATTAGCCTGTGCTGCAGCAATCGCAGCACGTAATCCCGCTCCGCCAGCGCCTATTACGGCAAGATCGGCTTGAAAAGTTTGCACGACATTCCTCCAGATTTTTGTTATTTCGCAACGCGATAAACTAAAGGTAGCCCACCTGTCCGCAAGGACGATTGCGAAAGCGTTTCCACTGCTCCTTTATGGGTAAAGAAGTATAACCGCGCGAACGGCAGGGAAATTTGACGTGTTCGATTTTTTTGCTGTTCTGTGCGGTGATTTATCATCGTGAATGATGAATTCCGTCACGTGATAGTTGCCCTAAATGAAATGCGATTTTTATTGCGCAAAATTTGTCTCTGTCCGTGCTAACGAGTAGACTTCGTGCCCTTGTCTGAAATCGGAGAATTACCCATGAGCGAAACGGCCACCTGGCAGCCGAGCGCATCCATCCCCAATCTGCTGAAACGCGCTGCAATTATGGCGGAGATCCGCCGCTTCTTTGCCGACCGCGGAGTCCTTGAGGTGGAAACGCCGTGCATGAGTCAGGCTACGGTAACGGATATTCATCTGGTGCCGTTTGAAACCCGTTTTGTTGGCCCCGGCCATTCACAGGGCATGAACCTCTGGCTGATGACCAGCCCGGAATACCACATGAAACGCCTGCTGGCGGCAGGGTGTGGCCCGGTGTATCAGTTGTGCCGCAGCTTCCGTAATGAAGAGATGGGGCGTCACCATAATCCGGAATTCACCATGCTGGAGTGGTACCGTCCGCATTACGATATGTACCGCCTGATGAACGAGGTAGACGATCTGCTGCAGCAGGTTCTCGACTGCTCAGAAGCGGAAACGCTCTCTTATCAGCAGGCTTTCCAGCGTTATCTGGAAATTGATCCACTGTCAGCGGATAAAACCCAGCTGCGCGAAGTCGCGGCAAAACTGGATCTGAGCAACGTGGCGGATACTGAAGAAGATCGCGACACGCTGCTGCAACTGCTCTTCACCTTTGGGGTTGAACCGCAGATTGGCAAAGATCGTCCGACTTTCGTCTACCACTTCCCGGCAAGCCAGGCTTCTCTGGCGCAGATCAGCACTGAAGATCACCGCGTGGCGGAGCGTTTTGAGGTCTATTACAAGGGCATTGAGCTGGCGAATGGTTTCCACGAACTGACCGACGCCCGCGAACAGCAGCAGCGTTTTGAGCAGGATAACCGCAAGCGCGCCGCGCGCGGTCTGCCGCAGCAGCCTATTGATACTAACCTGCTGGAGGCCCTGAAAGCGGGTCTGCCGGATTGTTCTGGCGTGGCGTTGGGTGTGGATCGTCTGGTGATGCTGGCGCTGGGCGCAGAACAGCTGGGCGATGTGATTGCTTTTACCGTCGATCGAGCCTGACGGCAGTACCCCCTCTCCCACGGGAGAGGGGGTACTGGCTGGCTTACAAACTCCCCGCCGGGCGTTTACGCGCCGCAGAGGTTAATGTTTTTCCTGTCTTAAGTCCGTCCAGGCTTTCCAGACGCATCTGGAACGGTGGGAACGGCATATCAATACCGTGCTCACGGAAGCCAGCCAGAATCAGCTGGTGGATCTCATGGCGCAGCGGCATACGGTGCCCCATTTCGGCGGCGTAAATACGCAATTCGAAAATCTGGATACCCTGCTGGAGATCGACCAGGAACACTTCCGGCGCCGGGTTATCAAGGACCAGCGTGCAGCGTTCGGCGGCGGTGTAGAGGATCTGTGTGACCTCTTCACTGTTGGCATCCGAGGGCGCCGGTACCGTCAGCACCACACGCGTGACGGAGTCTGACAGCGACCAGTTGATAAACTGCTCGGTGATAAACGCCTTGTTGGGCACGATGATCTCTTTGCGATCCCAGTCGCTGATCGTGGTGGCGCGGGTGTTGATTTTGGTGATGCTGCCTGTCAGATCGCGGATCGTCACCGTATCGCCAATACGAATCGGTTTTTCAAACAGGATAATCAGGCCGGACACAAAGTTAGCGAAAATCTCCTGCATGCCAAAGCCCAGACCAAACGTCAGCGCGGCAACCAGCCACTGCAATTTAGACCACTCAATACCAATCATGGAGAATCCAACCATCCCGCCAAAGAGCAGAATCAGGTATTTGGTGATGGTGGTAATGGCATAGCCCGTACCAGGAGTTAAATCCAGGTGCTGCAACAGCGCCAGCTCCAGCAGTGCCGGGAAATTACGCACCAGCTGCGTGGTGATGATCAACACCAGAATGGCAATCAGCACCGCACCTAAGGTTATGGGCTCCAGGCTCTCCACACCCTGCACCGTGGACGTCACATCCCACAGCGAGATGTTCTCCAGGAAACCAAACGCGGAGTGGATTTCTGACCACAGGAAGATCACCGACAGCAGCGCAATCAGCATCAGGATGGATCGTACCAGACGCAGAGACTGGGTGCTGATTGCGTCGAGATCCAGCTCAACCTCGTCCGCATCTATCGTGCCTTCGGTGCTGTTGACGTGGTTTGGCTCATCCTCGCCTCGCGCACGCTGGGCGAGGATCTCTGCCCGACGGTGCTTGGCGCGGTCAAACGCCAGACGGCGTCGCTGGATCAACATCCCCCGGCGGATGACGTGATAGATCACCAGCAGCAGGAACCAGATGGCAACGGAGGTTTCCAGTCGCGCCAGCAGTGCCTGCGAGGTCGCCAGGTAACCCACCGCCGCTGCCAGCATGGCAACCAGGGGGGCGCACAGCAGTAGGTTCCAGAGCATGCGGTTGAACATGTTGTCGCCGCTGCCGGTTTTATCCAGATAGAGCGGTATACCAGCCCGTTTCAGGCTGAGCGTGACGATGGCCAGCGCACCGCATATCAACATAAAGCAGAGACGGCCCAGCGAGCCCGAAAACTCCCGGTCATTGAGATTATCAAACATGATCAGCGCCATAATCAGCGGCACAATCAGCCCGATGCTCATCAGGTAGTAACGCATGGCGCGCGCCACGCGGTTACGCGGCCAGCCAAAGTGAGCAATGAACAGACCATTCGGTCGCGCAAACGTGGCGCAAATCATCACTACCCACAGCAGGGGGACGGTAGCGGTCACGCCATCGCCAATGGCGACCGCGAGCGGGTAGGGCCAGGCCTCCCGCAGGCCATAACCGAGCGTCATCCACAGGACCGGCAGCGGCGAGGCGACAAGTATTGACCAGAACACGGTACGCAGCGTCAGCCAGAAGTGATCCTGCGTAACCTTACCCACCCGGGCGCTGGAGCGTTCCAGGAAGCGGGTGAAGTGTCTGCGTGAGTAAATGCTAAAGCCCACCAGAATCAACGCGCCCAGAAGAGGAAAAATGGTCTCTTTGCTGGTGAGCATCATCACGCTGGCTTTTCCAAGCTGGCTAAAGGTATCCAGCGAGATCAAACGGCGCAGATCCTGAACGATCTCGATTGGCCATGAGAAGGTCATTGGGCGCACGTCAGAGGTCCAGAAGAGATAACGGTGCGTTGCCTCGTTCACCTCTTTCAGCGCATCTTCCAGCTGACTGTTGGAGACCTTCAGCTTGGTCAGCTCCAGAATCAGCGTATCCCCGCCCTGTAACAGGGAGTTCAGCAGCTCGCGCTGGGTCCGCAACTGGGCTTCCAGAATACGGTTTTGCTCGCTGGTGAGAGGCTGCCCATCGGCCTGACGGATCTGGCGGATTTGCGGCTGTTTATTGAGAAGGTCTTCATAGTGCAGGCGTTGAACACGCAGTTGCGCCATCTCGGTATCCAGCTGCTGCGGTTTTGGCATCTCCGGCAGGCGTGAAACCTGGGCGCGTAATGCCTCTCCCAGCAGGTTGGACGAGCCCAGCCACTGAGACTGTTCACGCAGGGTGTTGAGCGCCTGGCGAACCTGAAGGGTTTGATTGGTGGCCTGACGTTGCTGGGACGCCACCAGATCCATACGCTGCGCCTGCTGATTCAGTGCAGCAGAGAGTTCACGGTTAACCTTAAACTGGTCAACGATGCCCGCTGGCAGGTTATCGCTGTTTTCTGCCAGCAGCTCGGTGCTTTCCAGCGCGCGCTCGGCTTCACGCTGGCGCTGGCTGTTAAGTTGATTACGTAAAGCCTGCAGGTAAGCATCGAGCTGTTCGCTCTGCTTTTGCGCCAGCTCGGAGCGCATCCGCGACAGCTCCTGGCGGTTGTTTGCCGAGAGCTGCGCCAGCTCCAGTTCATCGACCAGTGCTTTAAGTCTGGCTGATTCAGCCTGAAGAGACAGATTTTGCGCCTGGTTTTGCGGCGTGTTACCCGTTTGGGTACCGATGCGGCGCTCAACCTCGTTGAGCTGACGGCGGGCATCGGTTTGCTGTTGCGGAAGCTGGCTCAGCGAGTCGGCGATTTCACGTGCGCGTTCCTGCTCCTGCTGTGCCAGACGACTCTTTTCCAGAAGCTGACTGCTAACCTGCAGGATCTCCTGATTCAACGCGTCAGAGGTCATGCCAGCAGGCACATCGCGCGGTTCATCGCGCAGATTGCTCAACTGATTGCGTAGCGTTTGCGAGAGTTTGGGGAAGTTGTCGATAACCTGCTGATATTGCTGAGCGCGCTCAAGGGAGCCTTTCCGCTCCTCAAGCGCATTCAGTGCAGACTGGAGCGACTCCACGGTCTCTGGCTGAGCGGGTTTTGCCGCTTTCGCCTGCTCCAGTTCCTGGGTTATCTGTTTTGCGTCGGGGGCTGTCGCTGCGTACGCCCCCATGCTGAGGCACCAGGCCATCAGTAGTACGATAATCGGGCGCACGTCAGCGTTCCTTCTGTTGTTAGCCTTCGTCTTTTTTGTCGTCAACCAGCGGGCTGGCGTCAAGTTCGGCCTTGATCTCTTCTTCCGGGAGCGGTGCAGGCTCTGCGTCCGGCGTCACGAAAGGTTCAGTCGAGACCGCCAGCGGCTGGCCGAGTTTGGTGACTGACAGGCTCTGGAGCTGTTCAGCCAGCTTCACTTTGCCAGGGGCAAAGAGGTTGATAACCGTGGAACCCAGCTTGAAGCGACCCATCTCCTGGCCTTTCAGCAGAGCGACCGCGCCTTCTTCTTCACCGGCAGGCCAGGTCCAGCGTTTGATCACGCCTTCACGTGGCGGGGTGATGGTTCCAGCCCAGACCGTTTCGATGCTGCCGACAATCGTTGCACCCACCAGAATCTGCGCCATTGGGCCAAACTCAGTATCAAACAGGCAGATGACGCGTTCGTTACGCGCGAACAGGTTGGGAACGTTTTGCGCGGTCAGGTGGTTCACGGAGAACAGATCGCCCGGCACGTAGATCATTTCACGCAGGATCCCGTTGCACGGCATGTGCACGCGGTGATAGTCACGCGGAGAGAGATAGGTGGTGGCGAAGGTACCGTTGCGGAACAGATCCGCCATCAGGTAGTTACCCGCCAGCAGCGCTTCCAGGCTGTAGTTGTGGCCTTTTGCCTGCAGGATTTTGTCGTCTTCGATGTTACCCAACTGGCTAATCACGCCATCCGCAGGCATGACCAGCACGTTAGGATCGGTATCAACCGGGCGGACTTCGTCGCGCAGTGGGCGCACGAAGAATTCGTTGAAGGTGCGATAGCTGGCGGTATCTGGCTTCTGCGCCTCTTTCATGTCGACCTTGTAATATTTTACGAAAAGGTCGATGACCAGTTTGGTCAGCCAGCCCGCTCGTTTGCTCGCGCCCCAGCCCGCCAGGCGAGTGAGCCACAGTTTTGGCAGAATGTATTGAAGCGAAAGTTTAAATGCGTTTAACAAGGTAGCCTCCAGGCCATTTTTTGTCGTTCCTGATCCGGCTGTAATCAGCCGGAACCTGAAAAAAGGGGACGATTTTAGCGATGCTTAGCTTAGTTGTCAGTTATCAGAATCAGAAAAGTTTTTACGCGTTTTTACCTGATCCATGCTCTCAAGGATGCGGTGGTAGTTATCAAAGCGGGTCTCCGCAATCTCACCTTTCTCGACCGCTTCGCGGATGGCACAGCCCGGATCGTTATCATGTTTACAGTCCCGGTATTTGCAAGCCCCTAAATAATCATGGAATTCGACAAATCCGTTGAAGATTTGTTCCGGCTCAAGGTGCCACAAACCGAATTCGCGCACGCCCGGAGAGTCAATCACATCGCCGCCATGCGGGAAGTGGTAGAGACGAGAAGCGGTGGTGGTGTGCTGGCCCAAGCCCGAGACATCAGAGACATCGTTAGTCAGAATTTCTTGCTGGAGACCGAGAAGATTATTCAGCAGGCTGGATTTCCCCACGCCGGACTGACCCGCAAAGATACTGATGCGCCCGGTCAGCGCTTCTTCTAAGGGTTTCAGGCCATCTTTGGTGTAGCTGGAGACCATCAGTACGCGATAACCGATCTTGCGGTAGATATCCATCTGCTCATTCACGAAGTCCATATCTTCATCATCCAGCAGATCGATCTTGTTCAGAACAATGATTGGCTCAACCTGTAACGTTTCGCAGGCAACAAGGTAGCGGTCGATAATATTGAGCGACAGTTCGGGCAAAATCGCCGAGACGATGACGATCTGGTTGATATTGGCGGCAATGGGTTTTACCCCGTCGTAGAAATCGGGACGGGTAAGTATCGACGTGCGCTCGTGAACCGCTTCAACGATACCTTTGACCGTTACGCCTTCCGCCGCCTCTTTACCTGGACGCCAGACAACGCGATCGCCGGTAACCAGCGAACGAATAGTCCGTCGAATGTTGCAACGGTGGATCTCACCGTCGGCGGATTCCACGTCGGCATGCATACCGAAACGGCTGATGACGACGCCTTCCGTCGGTTCACCAAACAGGTTGTCGTCGTAATCGACCTTCTCCGAAGTGGTTTTAAGGCGGCGCTGGTGATTGGCATTCACGCGGCGCTGCTGCCCTTTGGAGAGTTTATTTTTACTCAATCGCGCTGGCTCCTGGTCGCCCGTAAGGGGCAAAACCTCTATGATACACTCTAATTAATACTAGTTAACCTGCTACAGCCGGTTATGCGAGAAGGGTGGAAAATAACATGAGCGCGGATGAAAACAACCTGATTTGGATCGATCTTGAAATGACCGGGCTGGATCCCGAGCGCGATCGCATTATTGAGATTGCCACGCTGGTCACCGATGCAAACCTGAATATTCTGGCGGAAGGGCCAACCATTGCGGTGCACCAGTCCGACGATCAGCTGGCGTTGATGGATGAGTGGAACGTGCGTACCCACACCGGCAGCGGGCTGGTTGAACGGGTGAAAGCGAGCACGATGGGCGACCGCGAGGCGGAGCTGGCGACGCTTGAGTTTCTGAAACAGTGGGTCCCGGCGGGCAAATCCCCTATCTGCGGTAATAGCATTGGCCAGGATCGTCGTTTCCTGTTTAAGTACATGCCGGAGCTGGAATCTTACTTCCACTACCGTTATCTGGACGTGAGCACCCTTAAAGAGCTGGCGCGCCGCTGGAAACCCGAAATCCTCGATGGCTTTAAAAAGCAGGGTACGCATCAGGCGATGGACGATATCCGTGAGTCCGTCGCGGAGCTGGCGTACTATCGCGAAAACTTTATTAAGCTGTGAATTTGAGACCTGGCGCCTTGCGTGGCCGGGTTTTTGTCGTTAAATTGTTCAGCTTGCCGATTAAATAAGCACTTGAACTGATTTTCGAAAAAATCGCGTTGAGGGGGGTTGCAGCTAAAAGGATTTCTCGTATAATGCGCCTCCCGTAACGACAGAGAAATACGCGTTACGACAGCAACAAAAGCAGTACAAATTTGCGGGAATAGCTCAGTTGGTAGAGCACGACCTTGCCAAGGTCGGGGTCGCGAGTTCGAGTCTCGTTTCCCGCTCCAAAATTTGAAAAGTATCGCAAGATACGCCAGCACCAGAACACCCAAGCGGGAATAGCTCAGTTGGTAGAGCACGACCTTGCCAAGGTCGGGGTCGCGAGTTCGAGTCTCGTTTCCCGCTCCAAAATTTGAAAGTATCGCAAGATACGCACAGCTTCAGAACACCCAAGCGGGAATAGCTCAGTTGGTAGAGCACGACCTTGCCAAGGTCGGGGTCGCGAGTTCGAGTCTCGTTTCCCGCTCCAAATTCTTCTTGATATCAAAAATATCCACAGCGATAAGATTCGTTGGGGACGTTTTCTATTACTTCCGAAATACTCTTGTAAACAGAGTTATCCACAGATTTTGGGTGTGGCCGAAACCGTGTAAAAAGTTAGCAGGGTGAATAGTATCTCTGTAACTTACTGTATATGCTTGAGAAAATTTGATTTCAAAATGTTATTGAGATCACTTGACCTCATCTCCAGCCCTGATGCTGCTTGAGTTTGTAATTTTATTCACAGGCTGTGAATAGTTCACGCATCCCGCGGAAGCCCTTTTTCTATCACTCTCACCAGGCGTTGTTTTTGCGGTGGTTGTACCTCAACCACGCAGGCATTTCGCTTCTCGATTTGCTGCGCAATCGCCCATTCTATGTGTTCGTCGAGAAGTGGGTGCTCACCTCTACGGCTCTCAAGCGCCCGGATATTCGCTTCATCCCACGGGGCATTTCCCAGCGCAACGGCGACATTACGCAGCCAGCGCAGATGGCCAATACGGCGAATGGCCGAACCTTCCGTCACTTTCAGGAACCAGGCTTCACTCCAGGCGAACAGTTCAATGAGCTGTGGCGCATGCAGCGCCTTACGCGGGCTAAAATCCTCTTCGTCCGTGAGCTGCGAATAGCGGTTCCACGGGCAAATTAACTGGCAGTCGTCGCAGCCGTAGATGCGATTGCCAATAAGTGGTCGGAATTCTTCAGGGATCGCCCCTTCCAGTTCGATGGTGAGGTAAGAGATGCAGCGTCGGGCATCCACCGTATAGGGCTCAACGATAGCGCCCGTCGGGCAGATAGTCATACAGGCTACGCAGCGCCCACAGCCTTCTTCTACCGGGCCGTCTACCGGCAGCGGTAAATCAATCAGCAGTTCACCAAGGAAAAAGAACGATCCGGCGTCGCGGCTCAGAATAAGTGAGTGCTTACCAGTCCAGCCAAGCCCGGCTTTTTCAGCGATAGGGCGCTCAAGAACAGGCGCGGAGTCGACAAACGGTCTAAAATTCAGCGAAACACAGTGCTGCTGAATAGTTTCGCCGAGTTTTTTTAGTCGGTTACGCAGAAGCTTATGGTAATCACGCCCCAGGGCATACCGGCTAACGTAACCGAGAGAGGGATTTTTTAACGTACGCGCAAAAGCCGCGTTGGCGGGAAGATAATTCATGCGTACGCTGATAACGCGTAACGTACCCGGCAACAGCTCGTGTGGACGGGCCCGCATCATGCCATGACGCGCCATCCACTCCATTTCGCCGTGGTATTGTTTATCCAGCCAGGCCTGCAGTTTTGGCTCGCTGGCGGAGAGATCGGTGTCGGTGATCCCCACCTTCTGGAAGCCCAGTTCAGCACCCCACTGTTTTATTTTTTGCGCTAACTGATTGAGATCGAGGGGCTGTGACATGACGGACCATACTGTGAAGAAAAACCCCGCAAGTATACCACATTCCATCTGGCATGCGGATGACCTCAGACGCGCCGAAAAAGAGGCTGCAGACAGTCTTGGCATTACCCTTTATGAGCTCATGCAACGGGCGGGCGAGGCGGCATTCAACATTGCTCGTAGTGCGTATCCGCAATCCGGCCACTGGCTCATTTTATGCGGACACGGCAATAACGGCGGCGATGGTTACGTTGTCGCCCGGCTGGCGGTTGCGGCAGGTCTCCGCGTTACGTTACTGGCGCTGGAGAGCGATAAGCCGCTGCCGGAAGAAGCCAGCGCCGCGCGGGAAGCCTGGCTGAATGCAGGCGGAGTGATTCATGCATCCGATATCGTCTGGCCAGAGGATGTTGATCTGATTGTTGATGGTCTGCTGGGCACCGGGTTACGCAGTGCGCCCCGTGATAACGTAGCCGCTCTGATTGCGCGCGCCAATGCCCATACCGCGCCGGTGGCAGCACTGGATATTCCCTCTGGTCTGTTGGCGGAAACCGGTGCGACGCCAGGAGCGGTGATCCAGGCCGCGCATACCGTCACGTTTATTGCCCTGAAGCCCGGGTTACTCACCGGGAAAGCGAGGGATGTGGTGGGCTCGTTGCACCATAACGCCCTGGGGCTGGAGAGCTGGCTTGCCGGGCAGGAGACACACCTTTCCCGCTTTGATGCTACTCAACTTAGCCACTGGCTGCCGCCGCGTCGGCCAACATCGCACAAGGGCGACCACGGCAGGCTGGTCATCATTGGCGGCGATCACGGCACGGCCGGCGCTATCCGGATGACGGGGGAAGCTGCGTTGCGTAGCGGTGCTGGGCTGGTCCGGGTGCTGACGCGCAGTGAAAATATCCCGACCATTATTACGGCCCGACCGGAACTGATGGTGCATGAGCTTACGCCGCAGACCCTTGAAGAGAGTCTTGAGTGGGCGGATGTGGTGGTGATTGGCCCGGGACTCGGGCAACAGCCCTGGGGTAAGCAGGCGCTGCAAAAGGTCGAGAATTTTCGTAAACCGATGCTCTGGGATGCCGACGCGCTGAACCTTCTGGCAATCAACCCGGATAAGCGTCACAATCGCATCCTGACGCCACACCCCGGCGAAGCCGCGCGGCTGCTTAACTGCAGCGTGGCAGAAATTGAAAGCGATCGCTTACTTTCTGCTCGCCGTCTGGTAAAACGTTACGGAGGTGTTGCCGTTCTCAAAGGGGCGGGAACCGTCATCGCAAGCGATGAGGCACTGGGCATTATTGATGCCGGAAATGCGGGCATGGCGAGTGGCGGAATGGGCGATGTGCTTTCAGGCATCATCGGCGCATTGCTCGGGCAGAAACTTCCCCTTTATGATGCAGCCTGTGCCGGCTGCGTGGCTCACGGTGCGGCGGCTGACAGCCTGGCTGTACGGTATGGCACACGCGGTATGCTGGCCACCGATCTTTTTTGCACGCTGCGGCGTGTTGTTAACCCGGATGTGATTGACGTAGAAAATGACTAATCGAGCGATTCCTTTACCTGATGAACAAGCCACTTTAGAACTCGGCAAGCGCGTGGCGCAGGCCTGTCAGGGGGCGACTGTCATTTATCTTTATGGTGATTTAGGTGCGGGTAAAACCACCTTCAGCCGGGGTTTTTTGCAGGCGTTAGGCCATAACGGGAATGTGAAAAGCCCAACCTACACGCTGGTAGAACCGTACACTCTTGAAAATCTCATGGTGTATCACTTCGATTTATACCGACTTGCGGATCCTGAGGAGCTGGAATTTATGGGGATCCGTGATTATTTTGCCAATGATGCCATCTGCCTGGTGGAGTGGCCGCAACAAGGTGCGGGTGTGTTGCCTGACCCGGATGTCGAAATTCACTTAGATTACCAGGCACAAGGGCGTGAGGCGCGCATCAGTGCTGTTTCCTCATCAGGCAGTTCCTTACTGGCGCGTTTAGCCGGTTGAGCGTAGGGATGACGGGATGATAAATCACGTTAAAGGTTGGTTATTGGCTGCCACAGTGCTGCTGTGCGCGCAGGCTGGTGCGGCAAGCCTCTCGGATATTCAGGTGTCTAACGGGGAGAGCCAGGCCCGAATCACGTTCAGTTTTATGGGCGACCCTGAATATGCTTTTTCTCAACCAGACAGCCGCAGCGTGGCGCTGGATATCAAACAGACGGGTGTGATCCAGGGGTTGCCCTTGCAGTTCAGCGGTAACAACCTGGTCAAAAGTATTCGTTCCGGTACGCCAAAAGACAGTCAGTCATTGCGCCTGGTGGTCGATCTGACCGAAAAGGGTAAAACGCGGGCGGTGAAGCAGCAAAACGGCGCGAATTATACGGTGGTCTTTACCATCAATGCCGATGCGCCTCCGCCACCGCCACCGCCGCCGGTTGTGGCGAAACGGGTGGAAGAGCCGGTTTACACCCCGCGCCCGTCTGAACCTGCGCGTAATCCGTTTAAAACCGACAACGATCGCATCACCGGCGTCACCAGCAGTAATACCGTGACACGCCCGGCGGCCAGCGCGCGTCGTGTGGTCAGCGGTGATAAAGTGATTATCGCCATTGATGCCGGTCATGGCGGGCAGGATCCGGGTGCAATTGGTCCAGGTGGTACGCGCGAGAAAAACGTGACCATCGCCATTGCCCGTAAGCTACGGACGCTGTTGAACGATGACCCGATGTTTAAAGGCGTATTGACCCGTGACGGCGATTACTTTATCTCCGTTATGGGACGCTCAGACGTGGCGCGTAAGCAAAATGCTAACTTCCTGGTCTCCATTCATGCGGATGCCGCGCCAAACCGTAACGCCACAGGGGCATCGGTGTGGGTGCTGTCAAACCGTCGGGCGAACAGTGAAATGGCTAACTGGCTTGAAGAGCATGAGAAGCAGTCCGAACTGTTGGGTGGTGCGGGCGATGTGCTGGCCAACAGCCAGTCTGACCCGTATCTCAGCCAGGCGGTGCTCGATTTACAGTTCGGTCATTCTCAGCGCGTCGGGTATGATGTCGCCACCAACGTACTGAATCAGCTGCAAGGCATCGGGGCATTGCATAAACGCCGTCCGGAGCATGCGAGCCTTGGGGTTCTGCGTTCGCCGGACATTCCATCGATCCTCGTGGAAACGGGCTTCATCAGTAATAACAGCGAAGAGCGTTTGCTGGGCAGCGACAGCTATCAGCAGCAAATTGCCGAAGCGATTTATAACGGTCTGCGTAAATATTTTGAGGCTCATCCGCTGCAGTCTGCGCCGCAGGGCGGTGCAGCCCAGACGGCCAGCGCCGTGCTGCCGGGTGAGATGACCGCGACCAACTAAGGAGAATTCATGCCGATTCAGGTTCTACCGCCGCAGCTTGCGAACCAAATCGCCGCCGGTGAGGTGGTGGAGCGCCCTGCGTCGGTGGTGAAGGAGCTGGTCGAAAACAGTCTTGATGCGGGAGCTACCCGCATCGATATTGATATCGAACGTGGTGGCGCAAAGCTGATTCGCATTCGGGACAACGGGTGCGGTATCAAAAAAGAGGAGCTGGCGCTGGCGCTGGCGCGTCACGCGACCAGTAAAATCGCCTCTCTGGACGACCTGGAAGCGATCATCAGCCTCGGGTTTCGCGGCGAGGCGCTGGCCAGTATCAGCTCGGTTTCCCGTTTAACGCTAACCTCCCGTACGGCCGAACAGCAGGAAGCCTGGCAGGCCTATGCCGAAGGGCGCGATATGGACGTCACGATTAAACCTGCGGCGCATCCTGTTGGCACGACGCTCGAAGTATTGGATCTCTTCTACAACACTCCCGCCCGCCGTAAGTTTATGCGCACCGAGAAGACCGAATTCGGTCATATCGATGAGATTATCCGCCGTATCGCGCTGGCGCGTTTCGATGTCACCATCAACCTCAGCCACAACGGCAAGGTGATGCGCCAGTACCGCGCAGTAGCGGAGGGCGGGCAGAAAGAGCGTCGTCTGGGGGCAATCTGCGGTACGCCGTTTCTGGAACAGGCGCTGGCCATTGAATGGCAGCACGGTGATTTGGCCTTACGCGGTTGGGTTGCCGACCCGAACGCCAGCAGCGCCGCCTTCGCGGAGATCCAGTATTGCTACGTTAACGGCCGCATGATGCGCGACCGTCTGATCAACCACGCCATTCGTCAGGCCTGTGAAGATAAGCTCGGCGCGGATCAGCAGCCTGCGTTTGTGCTTTATCTGGAAATCGACCCGCATCAGGTTGATGTTAACGTCCATCCTGCCAAGCATGAAGTTCGGTTCCATCAGTCGCGACTGGTGCACGATTTCATCTATCAGGGCGTGCTGAGCGTTTTGCAGCAGCAGGTTGAACCCACGCTGCCGCTGGAAAAAGAAGAGCCCGCTTCGCGTCCAATACCGGAAAACCGTGTTGCGGCGGGGCGTAACCATTTTGCCGAGCCCGCTGTCGCGCGTGAACCGGAAGCGCCACGTTTCTCGTCGGCAGGAAGCGCGCCGCGACCCACCGGTGCGAACTATCCCAACGCTCAGCCCGGCTATCAAAAGCAGCAGGGGGCGTTGTACCGTAAACTGCTGGAAACCCCCGCAGTCACGCGTAAAGAGCACAGTGAGGTACAAGCGCCTTCGCTGGAAGGGCATAGTCAGAGCTTTGGCCGGGTGCTGACGATTATTGCGCCGGATATGGCGTTACTCGAACGCGAGGGCAAGCTCATGCTCCTGGCCCTGCCGGTTGCTGAACGCTGGCTAAAACAGGTGCAGCTGACCCCGGGAGAAAACGCGGCTTGTGCGCAACCGCTTTTGATCCCGGTTCGACTAAAAATATCCACTGAAGAAACAAGGGTACTGCAGCGCGCAGAGGCCCAACTGGCGCAGATGGGGATTGAAATGGTACTGGAATCACAGCATGTGACAATTCGCGCAGTGCCTTTACCCTTACGCCAACAAAATTTACAAAACTTGATTCCTGAACTGATAGGCTACCTGGCGCAACAAACAACGTTTGATGCCGCCAACACCGCGCAGTGGATCGCCCGCCATTTGGCCAGCGAACATACGCCGTGGAGTATGGCACAGGCGATTAGCGTGCTGGCAGAGGTGGAACGCCTTTGCCCGCATCTGGTGAAAGCACCGCCGGGTGGATTATTACAACCTGTTGATTTACAAACGGCGATGACTGCCCTTAAAGATGATTGATGTCAGTAAGGCGAGCCTGCCTAAGGCGATTTTTTTGATGGGCCCTACGGCCTCCGGCAAAACGGCGTTAGCCATTGAGCTACGTAAAGTTTTGCCCGTAGAGTTGATTAGTGTCGATTCTGCCCTCATCTACCGAGGAATGGACATTGGCACGGCGAAGCCCGACGCAGCCGAACTGCGCGCGGCTCCGCATCGTTTGCTGGACATTCTCGACCCGGCGCAGGCCTACTCCGCAGCGGATTTTCGCCGCGATGCCTTAGCCGAGATGGCCGAGATAACGGCGGCGGGACGTATACCGCTGTTGGTTGGCGGCACCATGCTCTATTTCAAGGCGTTGCTGGAGGGGCTCTCTCCTCTGCCATCGGCGGACCCTGAAATAAGAGCAAAAATTGAACAGCAGGCGGCAGAGCAGGGATGGGACGTTTTGCATCAGCAACTGGCAGAGATTGACCCGGTTGCCGCAGCACGGATCCATCCAAATGATCCGCAAAGGCTTTCCCGGGCACTGGAAGTTTTTTTCATTTCGGGTAAAACTTTAACGGAACTGACGCAAACGTCAGGAGACGCTCTGCCGTATCAGGTGCATCAGTTCGCTATCGCCCCGGCGAGCCGTGAACTGCTCCATCAACGAATTGAGCAGCGTTTTCATCAGATGTTGGCTTCAGATTTTGAAGCAGAAGTGCGGGCGTTATTTGCCCGTGGAGATTTGCATACGGACATGCCTTCCGTTCGTTGTGTGGGATACCGCCAGATGTGGTCATATCTTGAAGGCGAGATTTCATATGATGAAATGGTTTATAGAGGTGTTTGCGCCACGAGACAGTTAGCGAAGCGCCAGATCACCTGGTTGCGCGGTTGGGAAGGGGTTCACTGGTTAGACAGCGAAAAACCGCAACAGGCGCTAAACGAAGTGATTGAGGTTATTGGTGATATCGCTCACTGAATGTGTACAATTGAGACGTATCGTGCGCAATTTTTCAGAATCGCAAGGTTCTAAGTACAAAACAAGCATATAAGGAAAAGATAGAATGGCTAAGGGGCAATCTTTACAAGATCCGTTCCTGAACGCATTGCGTCGGGAACGTGTTCCAGTTTCTATTTATTTGGTGAATGGTATTAAGCTGCAAGGTCAGATTGAGTCTTTCGATCAGTTCGTGATCCTGTTGAAAAACACGGTCAGCCAGATGGTCTACAAGCACGCTATTTCTACTGTTGTTCCGTCCCGTCCGGTATCTCATCACAGCAATAACGCTGGCGGCGGCACTGGTAGTAACTACCATCATGGCAGCAACGCGCAGGGTTCTTCTGCTCCTGCGCAGGACAGCGACGAGACCGAATAAGGTTTCGCACTGTTATCCACACGGGGAGCCAGGGATCCTGCGTTCCCCGCTGATATTTTTAGAGGGTTTTACGCTTGTTTGACCGTTATGATGCCGGTGAGCAGGCGGTGCTGGTACACATCTATTTTTCGCAAGACAAAGATATGGAAGACCTCCAGGAGTTTGAATCTCTGGTCTCTTCCGCCGGTGTCGAAGCAATGCAGGTGATTACCGGTAGCCGTAAAGCGCCGCACCCAAAGTATTTTGTTGGTGAAGGTAAAGCAGTAGAAATTGCGGATGCCGTAAAAGCAACCGGTGCGTCAGTCGTGTTGTTTGATCATGCGCTGTCTCCGGCTCAGGAGCGTAACCTGGAAGCGCTTTGCGAATGCCGTGTTATCGATCGCACGGGGTTGATTTTAGATATTTTTGCTCAGCGTGCACGTACCCACGAGGGTAAGCTGCAGGTTGAGCTGGCGCAGCTGCGCCATCTGGCCACGCGTCTTGTACGTGGCTGGACCCACCTTGAACGACAAAAAGGCGGGATTGGTTTGCGCGGTCCGGGTGAAACCCAGCTCGAAACCGACCGCCGTTTGCTGCGCGGCCGTATTACCCAGATCCTCTCTCGTCTGGAAAGAGTCGAGAAACAGCGTGAGCAGGGACGTCGGGCGCGTACGAAAGCCGACATCCCGACGGTGTCGCTGGTGGGGTATACCAACGCCGGTAAATCCACCCTGTTTAACCAGATTACCGAGGCCCAGGTCTATGCCGCAGACCAGCTGTTTGCGACCCTGGACCCAACGTTGCGTCGTATCGATGTGGCGGATGTGGGTGAAACCGTGCTGGCGGATACCGTAGGGTTTATCCGCCACCTGCCGCATGATCTGGTGGCCGCGTTTAAAGCCACCCTGCAGGAGACGCGTCAGGCGACCCTGCTGCTGCACGTGATTGATGCTGCAGATGTCCGCGTGCAGGAAAACATCGACGCGGTGAATGTGGTGCTCGAAGAGATCGAGGCCCACGAGATCCCAACGCTGTTGGTGATGAACAAGATCGACATGCTGGATGATTTTGAGCCGCGTATCGATCGTGATGAAGAGAACAAACCAATTCGGGTCTGGCTTTCCGCCCAGACCGGTATTGGCGTGCCACTGCTTTTCCAGGCTTTGACAGAACGTCTTTCCGGTGAGGTAGCCCAGCACACGCTGCGACTGCCACCACAGGAAGGCAGGCTGCGCAGCCGGTTTTATCAGCTTCAGGCGATAGAAAAAGAGTGGATGGAGGATGACGGCAGCGTGGGGATGCAGGTGCGTATGCCGATCGTTGACTGGCGTCGCCTCTGTAAACAAGAACCTGCGCTGGTCGACTATATCGTCTGATCGGAAAGGGGATGCCTGAATAATTCGCCCTTGCATAACAAATATGGAGCATATACATGGCGTGGAATCAGCCCGGTAATAACGGACAGGACCGCGACCCGTGGGGAAGCAGCAATAATCAAGGCGGCAACTCTGGGGGAAATGGCAACAAAGGTGGTCGCGATCAGGGGCCGCCGGATCTGGATGATATCTTCCGCAAGCTAAGCAAGAAGCTTGGTGGGCTTGGTGGAGGAAAAGGGTCTGGCTCGGGTGGCAATTCTACCCAGGGCCCGCGCCCGCAAATGGGTGGTCGCATCGTGGGCATTGTGGCCGCTGCCGTGGTCATCATCTGGGCTGCCAGCGGGTTCTACACCATTAAAGAAGCCGAGCGCGGCGTGGTTACCCGTTTTGGTAAGTTCAGCCATCTGGTTGAGCCGGGCCTGAACTGGAAACCGACCTTCATTGACGACGTCACTGCTGTGAACGTGGAGTCGGTGCGTGAGCTGGCCGCTTCCGGCGTGATGCTGACCTCTGATGAGAACGTAGTGCGCGTTGAGATGAACGTGCAATATCGTGTTACGGACCCAGAACGTTATCTGTTTAGCGTGACCAGTGCCGATGACAGCCTGCGTCAGGCGACCGACAGCGCCTTGCGTGGCGTGATCGGTAAATACACCATGGACCGCATTCTGACTGAAGGTCGTACCGTTATTCGTAGCGATACCCAGCGTGAGCTGGAAGAGACCATTCGTCCGTACAACATGGGTATCACCCTGCTGGACGTCAACTTCCAGGCTGCTCGTCCGCCGGAAGAGGTGAAAGCCGCGTTTGATGACGCGATTGCCGCGCGTGAGAACGAACAGCAGTACATCCGTGAAGCGGAAGCGTACGCCAACGAAGTTCAGCCACGTGCTAACGGTCAGGCGCAGCGTATTCTTGAAGAAGCACGCGCGTATAAGACCCAGACCATCCTGGAAGCGCAGGGTGAAGTGGCACGTTTCGCGAAAATCCTGCCGGAATATAAAGCGGCTCCGGAAATTACCCGCGAGCGTCTCTATATCGAAACCATGGAAAAAGTGCTGAGCCATACACGTAAAGTGCTGGTTAACGACAGCAAAGGTGGAAACCTGATGGTACTGCCGCTGGATCAGATGCTGAAAGGCGGTTCTGCACCGGCAGCAAAAGACAACAGCGGTGCGAATAACCTGCTGCGTCTGCCACCTGCATCGTCCGGTAGCTCCAGCGCAACAACCACGCCTTCTTCGAACGATGGTGACATTATGGACCAACGCCGTGCTAACGCGCAGCGTAACGACTACCAGCGTCAGGGGGAATAAGGATGCGTAAGTCAGTTATTGCGATCATCGTCATCGTACTGGTCGTACTTTATACCTCTATCTTTGTGGTGAAAGAGGGCGAGCGCGGGATTAAGTTCCAGTTCAGCAGCGTCGTCCGTGACAGTGACAAGCGTCCGGTGATTTATGAGCCGGGTCTGCACTTCAAGGTTCCTTTTATCCAGTCAGTGAAGACGCTTGATGCGCGTATCCAGACCATGGATAACCAGGCCGACCGTTTCGTGACCAAAGAGAAGAAAGACCTGATCGTTGACTCCTATATCAAGTGGCGTATCAGTGATTTCAGCCGTTACTTCCTGGCAACGGGCGGCGGTGATGTTTCTCAGGCGGAAGTGCTGTTGAAACGTAAATTCTCTGACCGTCTGCGTTCTGAAATTGGTCGTCTGGATGTGAAAGACATCGTGACCGACTCTCGTGGTCGTCTGACGCTGGAAGTGCGCGATGCGCTGAACTCCGGCACCGCCGGTACGGAAGACGAAGTTGAAACGCCAGCAGCGGACGATGCAATTGCTAAAGCGGCGGAACGTGTTCAGGCTGAAACCAATGGTAAAGTGCCTGTAATCAACCCGAACAGTATGGCTGCGCTGGGTATCGAAGTGGTGGATGTGCGTATTAAGCAGATCAACCTGCCGGCGGAAGTGTCTGAGGCGATTTACAACCGTATGCGCGCCGAGCGTGAAGCGGTAGCCCGTCGTCACCGTTCACAGGGTCAGGAAGAAGCGGAAAAACTGCGTGCAGCCGCGGACTACGAAGTGACCAAGACGCTGGCGGAATCTGAGCGTCAGGGCCGTATCCTGCGTGGTGAAGGTGATGCGGAAGCCGCGAAACTGTTCGCCGATGCGTTTAGCCAGGATCCAGACTTCTACGCCTTTATCCGTAGCCTGCGTGCTTACGAGAATAGCTTCCAGAGCAACCAGGATGTGATGGTGCTCAGCCCGGACAGCGATTTCTTCCGTTATATGAAGACGCCGACTAACGCAACGCGATAAACTTAGTCTCGTTTGAGTATTCAAACCACCGCTCTTAACGGAGCGGTGGTTTTCTTTTATAAGGATTAAAAATGAATTCAACGATCTGGCTGGCACTGGCGCTGGTTTTAGTCCTGGAAGGCCTGGGCCCGATGCTCTATCCGCGCGCCTGGCGTCGCATGATCGCCACCCTGAGCCAGTTGCCGGATAATATTTTGCGCCGATTCGGCGGCGGTCTTGTGGTTGCTGGCATTGTTATCTACTACATGTTGAGGAAAACGATTGGCTGATCAAAAAGTGATCGGTTTTGGCATATTTTGGGGTCAAAAAGTGCTGTATATCTGAAAAAGCGATGGTAGAATCCATTTTTAAGCAAACGGTGATTTTGAAAAAAATGGGTAACAACGTCGTCGTACTGGGCACCCAATGGGGTGACGAAGGTAAAGGGAAGATTGTTGATCTTCTGACTGAACGGGCTAAATATGTTGTACGCTACCAGGGCGGTCACAACGCAGGCCATACTCTCGTAATCAACGGTGAAAAAACCGTCCTCCATCTTATTCCATCAGGCATTCTCCGCGAAAACGTCACCAGCATCATCGGTAACGGCGTAGTGCTGTCTCCGGCTGCGCTGATGAAAGAGATGAAAGGTCTGGAAGACCGTGGTATCCCGGTTCGCGAGCGTCTGCTGCTCTCCGAAGCCTGCCCGCTGATCCTTGATTATCACGTGGCGCTGGACGTTGCGCGTGAAAAAGCGCGTGGCGCGAAAGCGATCGGCACCACCGGTCGTGGTATCGGCCCGGCTTATGAAGACAAAGTGGCTCGTCGCGGTCTGCGCGTGGGCGACCTGTTCGATAAAGCCACCTTCGCTGAAAAACTGAAAGAAGTGATGGAATATCACAACTTCCAGCTGGTGAACTTCTACAAAGCAGACGCTGTTGACTACCAGAAAGTGCTGGATGACGTCATGGCGATTGCTGACATTCTGACCGGCATGGTAGTTGATGTGTCCGATCTGCTGGACCAGGCGCGCAAGCGTGGCGATTTCGTCATGTTCGAAGGTGCGCAGGGTACGCTGCTGGATATCGACCACGGTACCTATCCGTACGTAACCTCCTCTAACACCACCGCAGGTGGCGTGGCGACCGGCTCTGGCCTGGGTCCACGTTATGTGGATTACGTTCTGGGCATCATCAAAGCGTACTCCACTCGCGTAGGTGCGGGTCCATTCCCGACCGAGCTGTTTGATGAAACCGGCGAGTTCCTGTGCAAGCAAGGTAACGAGTTTGGCGCGACCACCGGTCGTCGTCGTCGTACCGGCTGGCTGGATGCAGTGGCTGTGCGTCGTGCAGTGCAGATCAACTCCCTGTCTGGCTTCTGCCTGACCAAACTGGACGTCCTGGACGGCCTGAAAGAGGTGAAAATCTGCGTCGGCTACCGCATGCCAGATGGCCGTGAAGTGACCACCACTCCGCTGGCTGCTGACGACTGGGAAGGTATCGAGCCAATCTACGAAACCATGCCAGGCTGGTCTGAGACCACTTTCGGTGTGAAAGAGCGTAGCGGCCTGCCACAGGCAGCGCTGGATTACATCAAGCGCATTGAAGAACTGACCGAAGTGCCGATCGACATTATCTCTACCGGCCCGGATCGTACTGAAACGATGATCCTGCGCGACCCGTTCGACGCATAATCTTCGTGACTGCTGGCCTGCGGGGAAACCCGTAGGCCGGATAAGCGTAGCGCCATCCGGCGACCGCTCCTGGATATCCGCTTTTTCGCCCCGTCTGTCAAATAAATTAGCCCCTAACTATCTGGCTGGTTTATCATCATTAATGAATATCTCTGCGGTTTTACCGCGTTTTCCCTTTTTTCCTGAGGTTGATGTGCAGTTAACAAGTTTCACCGATTACGGCTTACGCGCGCTAATCTACATGGCGTCGTTACCCGATGGGAAAATGACCAGTATCTCTGAAGTGACAGAGGTCTACGGCGTGTCCCGTAATCATATGGTCAAAATAATCAATCAACTTAGTCGTGCCGGATACGTTGCTGCCGTCCGCGGGAAAAATGGTGGGATCCGTCTCGGTAAACCGGCGCAAAGTATTCGTATTGGGGATGTGGTGCGTGAACTGGAGCCTTTGTCTCTGGTGAACTGCAGCAGTGAGTTCTGCCACATTACACCCGCTTGTCGCCTGAAACAGGCGCTTTCTCTGGCCGTGCAAAGTTTTCTTAAGGAACTGGATAACTACACGCTGGCCGATTTGGTTGAAGAGAATCAACCGCTTTATAAATTATTGCTGGTGGAATGAAGAAAATTTCCACCGGAGCTGACAACGGAGGAACCGATATGTCACATGATCCTTTCCAGGAACGCGAAGCTGAAAAATACGCGAATCCTATCCCCAGCCGCGAGTTCATCATTGAACACTTAACAAAACGCGAAAAACCCGCCAATCGTGAAGAACTTGCTGTTGAATTAAACATTGAAGGTGAAGAGCAAACTGAAGCCCTTCGCCGCCGCCTGCGCGCCATGGAGCGCGACGGGCAACTGGTCTTTACCCGCCGCCAGTGCTATGCGCTGCCAGAACGCCTCGACCTGTTGAAAGGGACCGTCATTGGTCACCGCGACGGTTACGGTTTTTTGCGCGTAGAGGGCCGCAAAGACGACCTCTACCTCTCATCCGAACAGATGAAGATGTGTATTCACGGCGACCAGATCCTGGCGCAGCCGCTGGGTGCCGATCGTAAAGGCCGTCGCGAAGCACGCGTGGTTCGCGTGCTGGTGCCAAAAACCAGCCAGATCGTTGGCCGCTACTTTACCGATGCCGGTGTAGGCTTTGTGGTACCGGATGACAGCCGTCTGAGCTTCGATATCCTGATCCCGCCTGAAGAGGTGATGGGCGCGCGCATGGGCTTTGTGGTAGTAGTGGAGCTTATTCAGCGTCCAACGCGTCGCACCAAAGCGGTAGGTAAAATCGTCGAGGTGCTGGGCGATAACATGGGTACCGGCATGGCTGTTGATATGGCCCTGCGTACGCATGAGATCCCTTACATCTGGCCAAAAGCGGTTGAAGAGCAGATTGTGGGTCTGAAGGAAGAGGTGCCGGAAGAGTCCAAAGCGGGACGCGTGGATCTCCGCAGTTTGCCGCTGGTCACCATTGATGGTGAAGATGCCCGCGACTTCGATGACGCCGTATACTGCGAGAAAAAACGTGGCGGCGGCTGGCGTCTGTGGGTTGCTATCGCCGACGTGAGCTATTACGTTCGTCCCCATACGCCGCTCGATAGCGAAGCGCGCAGCCGTGGTACGTCGGTTTACTTCCCGTCTCAGGTGATACCGATGCTGCCGGAAGTGCTTTCCAACGGCCTCTGTTCCCTGAACCCGCAGGTTGATCGCCTGTGTATGGTTTGCGAGATGACCATCTCCAGTAAAGGTCGCTTAACCGGTTATAAATTCTACGAAGCGGTAATGAGCTCCCATGCGCGTCTGACCTACACCAAGGTCTGGCATATGCTGCAGGGCGATCAGGACCTGCGTGAACAGTATGCGCCGCTGGTGAAGCACATCGAAGAGTTGCATAACCTCTACAAAACGCTGGATCAGGCGCGCGAAGAGCGTGGCGGGATCTCGTTTGAGAGCGAAGAGGCGAAGTTCATTTTCAACGCTGAACGCCGCATTGAGCGTATTGAACAGACCCAGCGTAACGATGCGCATAAGCTGATCGAAGAGTGTATGATCCTGGCGAACATCTCGGCGGCCCGTTTTGTCGAGAAAGCTAAAGAGCCGGCGCTGTTCCGTATCCACGATAAACCGTCGACGGAAGCCATTACCGCGTTCCGCTCCGTACTGGCTGAACTCGGTCTGGAGCTGCCTGGCGGTAACAAGCCAGAGCCGCGCGATTATGCTGAGCTGCTGGAATCCATTGGCGATCGTCCGGATGCAGAAATGCTGCAGACTATGCTGCTGCGCTCCATGAAGCAGGCGATTTACGACCCGGAAAACCGTGGTCACTTCGGTCTGGCGCTGCAGTCTTACGCGCACTTTACATCGCCGATCCGCCGTTATCCGGACCTGTCTTTGCACCGTGCGATCAAGTATCTGCTGGCGCAGGAGCAGGGCCATAAAGGGAACACGACTGAAACCGGCGGGTACCACTATTCAATGGAAGAGATGCTGCAGCTTGGCCAGCACTGTTCCATGACCGAACGCCGTGCCGATGAAGCGACGCGCGAAGTCTCTGACTGGCTGAAATGCGACTTTATGCTGGATCAGGTCGGTAACATTTTCAAAGGTGTTATCGCCAGCGTGACCGGGTTTGGTTTCTTTGTTCGCCTTGACGAGCTGTTTATCGACGGTCTGGTGCATGTCTCCAGCCTCGATAACGACTATTATCGTTTCGACCAGGTTGGACAGCGCCTGATTGGTGAATCGGGTGGACAGACCTATCGCCTTGGCGACCGGGTGGAAGTCAAAGTCGAAGCCGTCAACATGGACGAGCGTAAGATTGACTTCAGTCTGATCTCCAGCGAGCGCGCGCCGCGCAACGTAGGTAAAACCGCGCGTGAGAAGGCGAAAAAAGGCGGTAACGGCAACGCGAGCGGCAAACGTCGTCAGGCGGGTAAGAAAGTGAACTTCGAGCCAGACAGCGCCTTCCGCGGTGAGAAAAAGCAGAAGCCAAAAGCGGCGAAGAAAGAGGCTCGCAAGGCGAAAAAGCCGTCCGCGAAAACACAGAAAATTGCTGCTGCGACCAAAGCGAAGCGCGCAGCGAAGAAACAGCAGGCGGAGTAAATTCTCCCCTCACCCTGACCCTCTCCCCACTGGGGAGAGGGGGAAATACCTTTTATGAGAATCATCAATGAGTGAAATGATTTACGGCATCCACGCGGTGCAGGCCCTGCTGGAGCGCGCACCGGAGCGTTTTCAGGAAGTGTTCATTCTGAAAGGGCGTGAAGACAAACGTCTGATGCCGCAGATCCACGCACTGGAAGCGCAGGGCGTGGTGATCCAGCTGGCCAACCGCCAGTTCCTGGATGAGAAAAGTGAAGGCGCGGTTCACCAGGGGATTATTGCCCGCGTGAAGCCAGGCCGTCAGTATCAGGAAAACGATCTGCCGGATTTGATCGCTGCACTGGATAACCCGTTCTTCCTGATCCTTGATGGCGTGACCGATCCGCACAACCTCGGCGCGTGCCTGCGCAGCGCCGATGCGGCGGGCGTGCACGCGGTGATCGTACCGAAAGATCGTTCTGCACAACTGAACGCAACGGCGAAGAAAGTGGCCTGCGGTGCAGCGGAAAACGTTCCGCTGATCCGCGTCACCAACCTGGCGCGCACCATGCGTATGCTGCAGGAAGAGAATATCTGGATCGTCGGTACCGCCGGTGAAGCGGATCATACTCTGTATCAGAGCAAAATGACCGGCCGTCTGGCGCTGGTGATGGGTGCGGAAGGTGAAGGCATGCGTCGCCTGACGCGTGAGCACTGCGACGAGCTGATAAGCATCCCGATGGCGGGCAGCGTGTCGTCTCTGAACGTTTCTGTTGCAACGGGTATTTGCCTGTTTGAAGCGGTACGTCAGCGCGGCGAATAAACAGCAAGGCCGTCCTGTGGACGGCCTTTTGTGTTTTATCTCTCTTCCGGTGGGTGAGGGCACCAGACGGTGACAACCTTACTTCTCCAACGCCCGCAAATGGTCATCCTTCCTGAGCGTCATCAGCGCCACAATACTCACCACCGCCGTCGCCATGACGTAATATGCCGGAATGTCGAGGTTTCCCGTCTCCTTAATCAACCCGGTAATAATAAGCCCCGCACACCCCGAGAAAATGGCATTCGACAAGGAATACGCCAGACCAAGCCCGGTATAGCGTACACGCGTCGGGAACATCTCTGAGAGCATTGCCGGCCCTGGACCTGCCAGCATGCCCACCAGACCGCCAGCTATCAATACCACGATCGCTTTTACCGCGAGGGTACTGGACTCCGCCTGCAGAATTTTCAGCAGCGGCAGGGCGAGGATCAGCAGTAACGTGGTGGCGATAATCATCACCGTGCGGCGGCCAATCCTGTCGCTCAGGATCCCCGACGGAATAATGGTGAGCGCAAAGCCGACATTCGAAATCACGGCTATCAACAGTGCCTGGTTAAATCCGGTGTGCAGTGCCGATTGCAGATAGGTCGGCATAATCACCAGATAGGTATATCCCGCCGCCGACCAGACCATCACCCGGCCAATTCCCATCACGATCGCTTTAATTGTGGCGACGGTACTGGCCTGCGCGATCAGCGGTTTTTCCTGCTGCTGCACGAAGCTCGGCGTCTCTTCCATACTCACCCGCAACCAGAGCGCCACCACCCCCATAGGCAGGGCCAGGAAAAATGGGATACGCCAGCCCCAGTCATGCAGGGCTTCCGGTGTCAGTAAGGCAGAAAGCAAGGCGACAATACCCGCGCCCGCTAATAGCCCCAGCGCCACCGTGAACGATTGCCATGCGCCATACAGACCACGTTTACCGCGTGGTGCAAATTCCGTCATCAAGGAAACCGCACCACCGTACTCACCCCCCGCGAACAATCCCTGCAGGATGCGCAGCAACGTAACGATCAGCGGCGCAGCGATACCGATGCTGGCATAGACTGGCACAACACCGATGGCGGCGGTGGCGAGCGTCATCAGCACCAGCACAATAATCAGCGTCGGTTTTCGGCCAATCCGGTCGCCGATGCGGCCAAACACCACCGCCCCCAGCGGACGGAAGAAGAAAGCGATGGCAAATGAGGCATAGGTGAGGATCAGGCTGGTCAGCCCTGACTCGCCTTCAAGCTGGAAGAAGTTTTTCGCAATCACGGTGGCCAGAAAGCCGTAGACCGCAAACTCATACCACTCGATGAAATTACCAATGGAGCCTGCAATTAACGCACGCTTATGCGCATTCGGTTGCATAACTTTCCTCACTGAAAGGGGTAAGAATAAATTATTCAATAAAAGTGAAGTGATGAAATAGTTTATTCTTATGTTCTGTGAGCTATTTCACGAATGATATCAGCGGGATCACTACCGTGTGACCTTACTCCCATGCAGCGTGCACAGGGTCTGTCCATACTTATCTTCATTGCCACTGAAGGAGGGAGACAGCATGCACTGGCAAACACATACCGTTTTTAACCAACCCGCACCGCTTTCGAACAGCAACCTTTTTCTCTCTGATTGTGCCCTGCGTGACGCGGTGGCCCGCGAAGGCGCGGAGTGGGATAGCGAGCTGCTGGCCAGTATCGGCCAGCAGTTAGGTACGGCGGAGTCGCTGGAGCTTGGCAGGCTGGCGAACGTCAATCCGCCGGAGTTACTTCGCTATGACCCCACCGGTGAGCGGCTGGATGATGTTCGTTTTCACCCCGCCTGGCATCTTCTGATGCAGGGGCTGTGCGCTAACCGGGTGCATAACCTGGCGTGGGAAGAGGAGGCGCGTAAAGGCTCCTTTGTCGCTCGCGCCGCGCGCTTCGTGTTGCATGCTCAGGTTGAGGCCGGAACGCTGTGCCCCGTGACCATGACGTTTGCCGCCACGCCGCTGCTGCAACAGGCGCTCCCTGAGCCTTTCCAGAACTGGCTCACGCCGCTACTGAGCGATCGTTATGATCCTCACCTTGCCCCTGGAGCCCAAAAGCGCGGCCTGCTGATCGGCATGGGGATGACGGAAAAACAGGGCGGCTCGGACGTGCTCAGCAACACCACTAAAGCGGAAAAGTGCAGCGACGGCAGCTACCGGTTGGTGGGACACAAGTGGTTTTTCTCCGTGCCACAAAGCGATGCGCATCTGGTGCTGGCGCAGGCGAAAGGCGGGTTGTCCTGCTTTTTTGTTCCTCGCTTTTTGCCTGACGGGCAGCGCAACGCCGTGCGCCTGGAGCGGCTGAAAGACAAGCTCGGCAACCGCTCTAACGCCAGCAGTGAAGCGGAGTTTCTGGATGCGTCCGGCTGGCTGTTAGGGGAAGAGGGGGAAGGGGTACGACAGATCCTCCGCATGGGCGGGTTAACGCGTTTTGACTGCGCTCTGGGCAGCCATGGGTTGATGCGTCGGGCATTATCCGTGGCGCTGTACCACGCCCATCAGCGGCAGACGTTCGGGAAAAACCTCATCGATCAGCCGCTGATGCGCGACGTCCTGAGCCGCATGGCGCTGGTGCTGGAGGGGCAAACGGCGCTGCTGTTTCGTCTTGCCCGGGCGTGGGATAAACGCGCCGATCCGCAGGAGGCGGCCTGGGCGCGGCTTTTCACACCAGCCGCGAAATTCAGCGTCTGCAAAGCGGGTATCCCGTTCGTGGCAGAGGCGATGGAGGTGTTGGGCGGCATCGGGTACTGCGAGGAGAGTGAACTCCCCCGTCTGTATCGCGAGATGCCGGTGAACAGCATCTGGGAAGGCTCAGGGAACATCATGTGTCTGGATGTTCTGCGCGTTCTGGCGAAACAGCCGGGTATGTTCGATCTGCTGGCAGAGGATTTTGCGCAGGTGAAAGGTCAGGACAGACACTTCGATCGCAGCTGGCGGCAGCTGCAGCAAAAACTGCGTAAACCGCAGGAGGCGCAGGGGCGGGAGATTGCGCATCAGCTATTCCTGCTGGGCGCCGGAAGCCAGATGCTGCGGCACGCCTCTCCGCCCGTCGCGCAGGCGTGGTGCCGCATGATGCTGGATACCCGTGGCGGCACGCTGATGACAGAGCAGGTTCAAAGCGATCTTCTGCTGCGCGCCACGGGCAGGGTGGGCTAGTTTTTAAGCTGGAACAGGCTCACCAGTTGAGTGAGGTGCGACCCTTTCTCGCGCAGCGATTGTGCGGTTTGCTCGCTGCGCGAGACG
This sequence comes from Enterobacter cloacae complex sp. SHL021, assembly GCF_049237765.1. NCBI lineage: Bacteria > Pseudomonadati > Pseudomonadota > Gammaproteobacteria > Enterobacterales > Enterobacteriaceae > Enterobacter > Enterobacter cloacae complex sp. SHL021. The sequence goes on from NZ_JBMKJG010000025.1 coordinate 51,468, forward strand.
CGATCGGCGTTGATGTGGGAGGCTTCACCAATATGGGTCATGGCCAGATTCACCTGACGGATCCCCGCCGACTGTTCGCGGGATGCATGGTTAATCTCGGTCACCAGTTGGTTGATGTTATCGATGTGCGCGATGATGGCATCCATCGCCAGACGCGTCTGCTCTGAGAGCGCATGGCCTTCACTCACCTTGTTCAGCGTGTCGCCAATCAACTGCTCAATCTCTTTCACCGCATTAGCGCTGCGTGCCGCCAGGGCGCGCACTTCCTGCGCGACCACAGCAAACCCTTTTCCGTGTTCGCCGGCGCGTGCTGCTTCAACCGCTGCATTAAGCGCCAGAATGTTAGTCTGGAAAGCAATCGACTCAATCACGCGCGTGATGTCCTCGATGCGCTTTGAGGCGTCGCGAATATCGTCCATGGTGGAGACTGCGTTCGTCACCGTCTCGCCCCCCTGATGCACCGCGCGTGAGGTTTCCCCCACCAGCTGCTGCGTCTGTTCCATATTGGCCGCGTTTTGCTGCACGGTTGCGGCGAGTTGTTCCATACTCGCGGAGGTCTCTTCAACGCTACTGGCCTGTTTGTTGATCTGCTCTGAGATCTCACCGGTATCAGAGGCCAGGGCGTTAGTGCCCAGATGGATCTCGCCTGCGGCCTCGCGTACCTGCAGGACAATCTTTTGCAGACCGCCGCCGATCCCGTTGATGGCGTCGATAAGCTGGCCAACCTCATCCTGGCGGGTAACGGACAGGGTGGCACGCAGATCGCCTGCCGCATATTGTCGGGCAAGGTGAATGACGTTACGCAGCGGACGCGTCAGCATGCGACGAATGATGATGACAAACAGCGCGGCAAACAGGACTGACAGCGCCACGCCTGCCAGCAGGAAGCGATCCCGCATCGTGGTGACGCTTGAGAGCAGCACCGATTTATCCACTTCCCCCACTATGGTCCAGTTCCAGCCTGGCAGCGGCGTGTAGGCCATTTTCAGTATGCGACCATCCTCACTTGTGCGTTCCAGCGTGCCCGGGGTATTGCTCAGCAACTGCTGCTGGGTGGCGCTGTCCCACTCAGGAAGCTGGCCTTCCCGGTTCGAGTGGAAAAGGAACTGTCCGCGCGTTTTACCGTTGCTGCGATCCAGCACGAAGAAGTGTCCGCTGTCACCTAAACGACGATTGAGGATTTTTTCGCGCATCACGTTCCAGGAGTGGGTGATATCCACACCAACAAAAATGATCCCAATGACCTGGCCTTCTGCGTTTTTGAACGGCTGATACTGTGTGATATAGCGCTTGCCGAACAGCAACGCCAGACCTCGATAGACCTCGCCTTTAGTGACGGCCGCATAGGCCGGGCTGGCTGTGTCCAGAACGGTACCCATTGCCCGATCGCCGTTCTCTTTGCGCAGGGAGGTGGCGACACGGACAAAGTCATTACCGCTACGCACAAACAGGGTCGAGATTGCCCCTGTACGCGTCAGGAAGTCGTCAGAAAGTGCATTGTTTTCATGCAGGCCTGTTTCACCCCCTTTCAGAAGGGGAACGCTAAGCCCGTTAATGGTCTGGAGTTGACTGCTGTCGACGCTCAAAGGTTGCGGTAAAAAGGTGGTGAACAGCCGGGTATAGCTCTCGACCTCTTCGCTCAGACTGGTGTTAAACATCTGTACCATATCAACCATACCGGTGGACTGGTTATGCAGGTCTTCTACCGCAAGGGCTTCAAGCTGCTGGCTGGCTTTATGGCTGAGCAGAAAAGTGAAAAGCAGAAACAGCGTGGCGACACTCACGCCGGTAAGAAGCGATAGCTTTGCGCCCAGACCCGCACGGCGAAAAAAAGTGATCATAAATTGCTCATTATTGAAAAGGTATGGCTTTTCAACGGCAGGACAGAGCTAACATTTACTTAAATAATGTAACCAAATGTTATCAAATTGTTTTTAATGGGGTTGAAAGAAGATAAAAAATTTGCAAAAACGAAAAGCCACTAAAAATAAGTGGCTTTTATCGGAGGTGATTAGACGTAGAGAATAGCCTGTACGCGCCAATGATCGCTGCGGTTATCTTCCTGCATCTGAATAATTCGATACCAGGAAGCGCCCTGTTCATCGGCTTTTAGTGCCACGACACGTTCAACATCTTGCGGGCTCCCCGAAATGTTATTGACGGAGATCTGGCCAATTTCATTAAGGCCAGTGACGCAATCAGCACTGGCGAATTCTGCTGACTGTGCAGTCGTGCTCACAAGGCCTACTGAGAGCAACAGAGAGGTCAAAGCAAGAGTTCGTTTCATTGTCAGCTCCATTTCACATTTCTCCGGTATCCGCCGGGCACTCCTTCGCAAATAAACTCACTTCCATTGTCGCGGGCATGGAGTTTATTGTGGACAGGAAAATGTCTATGGACGCAAAGCAGTGTAAATGTCGTTCAAATGAAGATCGTTATTTACGGTACAAAATAGCCTGTGAATACCACTGTCCCGTAATGATGGTTTCATCGATCATAATGATGACGTAATAATCTGCTTTGGCGGCGGCAGCTTGCGCCTTTATTGACTCCTCTGCGTCATCCGGGGATCCGCGAACCAGCGCGGAGACGGTACCCATTCGTTGTAATCCTTCCGTCTGATTACGACGAATCTCCTGCGGATGGTCGGCGACCGGGGGAGCGGGTTGCGGTGTCCCCTGTAGTGCACTACAGCCACTGAGCAGAACCAGCAACAATAAAGTAGCAAACCTGCGCATAACCATATCTCGTTTCCTGATAGCCATAGTGTAGTTGTCTGCGAATTTAGTTTTGGGGGAATGTTCCCGAAGTGTTATCTGGTACGTATATTTCGAATGAAAATATCGTGAAAGCGTAATCCAGTTCTCAACATTATGAATCATTCATCAGCACAGGGTCGACAATGATTGAAATTGAAACTCGCCGCCTCGGCAATCATGAAATATTACACGCTATCCCTGCGGGAAAAAGTGCACACCCGCTGCCTGTTGTGGTTTTTTATCATGGCTTTACTTCATCGAAGCTGGTGTACAGCTACTTTGCGGTGGCGCTGGCGCAGGCCGGTTTTCGGGTAGTGATGCCGGATGCGCCCGATCACGGTGCACGTTTTACCGGTGATGCACAGGTGCGACTGGGGCAGTTCTGGCAGATTTTGCACGGTAGCCTGAGCGAATTTGCCGGGCTGCGCGATGCGCTTTACCAGGCGGGGCTGGTGGCGGATGAACGGCTGTCGGTGGCCGGCGCATCGATGGGGGGAATGACGGCGCTCGGGATCATGGCCCGCCACCCTGAGGTGAGCTCCGTGGCGTGCCTGATGGGCTCGGGCTATTTTACGTCATTGTCAAAAACGCTGTTTCCACCGCAAGACGCGACGGAGATTGATGCGTTGCTGGCCGAATGGGAAGTGACCCGGGCGTTACCGCGTCTGGCCGATCGCCCGTTGCTGTTGTGGCATGGTGACGCGGATGATGTGGTGCCCCCTGGCGAAACCTTCCGTCTCCAGCAGGCACTACAGCGCGAAGGGTTGGACGGCAACCTGACCTGCCTGTGGGAAGCGGGGGTTCGCCACCGTATCACGCCAGCGGCGCTGGACGCGACGGTGGACTTTTTCCGCCAGAATCTTTAAACGCGCAGAATTTTGACGCCCTGATCTTCCAGCTTCTGCAGGATCTCTGGATTGGCATGTTTGCCGGTGATCACCATGTCAATCTGTTCGGCGCGGCTGAACAACATGCCAGCTCGCTCGCCGACTTTGCTGCTGTCGACCAGTACGACGAGCTTGCCCACGACGTTAAGCATATTTTGCTCTGCCATCGCGGTTAACATGTCGGTTTTGTAGAGCCCGTCTGCTGTCAGGCCTTTGCCGCTGGTAAACATCCAGTGCCCGGCATAGAGGCTGTTTTCGCTATCCTGGGGACTGAGGGTAATGGACTGGCTCTTATTATACTGGCCGCCCATGATCACCACGCTTTCATGTTCCTGATCGATAAGATAGTTAGCCAGCGGCAGATAGTTGGTGATGATTTGCACCGGTTTACCGCACATCTCGCGGCCCAGCAGAAATGCCGTGGAGCCGCAGTTGATCACCACGCTCTCACCCGGGTTGACCAGCTGTGATGCGGCTCTGGCAATGCGCACTTTTTCATCGTGGTTTTGCGCCTGATGGATGTTCATCGGCGTCCAGCGCGGGCGCTGCTGGCTGATGGCTTCCGCGCCGTTACGGACTTTTTTCAGCTTACCGCTCTCATCCAGCTTGTTGATATCTCGTCGTGCCGTCGCGGGGGAAATCCCTAAACGTTCGATCACTTTCTCGACGGTGATAAACCCTGTGTGCGCCAGGAGTTCCAGTAATATTTGATGCCGTTGCGCTTCCGTCATGAGCTATTCCGATAAGAATTGATTTGAAAAGATGATATTTGAAATAGCGTGAAATTACTAAAATAAATATGAAATCGCCAGACGCAAGGTCTGGCGATGGGGGTTCACAATCAGAGGAATGACTTGAACGGCAGGTCTGGCTCAATGGTGAAGCAATCATCGAAACCGCGTGGGTAGTGATACTCGAGATTGTCTTTGTCCAGCGGCCAGGTGAACTTGCCGCCTACCTGCCAGATAAATGGCTTGAAGCCATACTTCAGACGGTCTTTTTTCATCTCCCACAATACGCGGATTTCCTGCGGATCGGCCTGGAAGTTTGACCAGATATCGTGGTGGAAAGGAATCACTACTTTGGTGTTCAGTGCTTCCGCCATGCGCAGCATATCGGCGCTGGTCATTTTGTCGGTGATGCCGCGTGGGTTCTCGCCGTAGGAGCCCAGCGCCACGTCAATCTGATGCTCGTTACCATGCTTCGCATAGTAGTTGGAGTAGTGAGAATCACCGCTGTGATACAGGGAACCGCCAGGGGTTTTAAACAGATAGTTCACTGCTCGCTCATCCATGCCGTCTGGCAGGACGCCTGCGGCTTTCTGGTCAGCTGGCAGGGTGATCAGCGCGGTGCGGTCAAAGGCGTCCAGCGCATGGATTTCAATGTCTTTAATTTTCACCACGTCGCCTGGCTTCATGACGATGCAGCGCTCTTTCGGCACGCCCCAGCCAATCCAGAGATCCACGCAGGTCTGCGGCCCGATAAACGGCACGTCGTCCGCGCAGTTTTGCATCACCGCTGCCGCCACGTTTACATCGATGTGATCGTTATGATCGTGGGTGGAAAGGATGGCGTCGATCTGGCGAATGGCAAAAGGATCAAGAACAAACGGCGTGGTACGCAGGTTCGGCTGCAATTTTTCTACACCTGCCATGCGCTGCATCTGATGACCTTTTTTCATCAGTGGATTGCCGTGGCTCTGTTTGCCGGTACCGCACCAGAAATCAACGCAAATATTGGCGCCACCCTCGGATTTCAGCCAGATGCCGGTGCAACCCAGCCACCACATTGCAAACGTACCAGGAGCAACCTGTTCCTGCTCAATCTCTTCATTCAGCCAGCTGCCCCATTCCGGGAAGGTGCTCAGAATCCATGATTCACGGGTGATGGTGTTCACTTTACTCATCGTTTTGACTCCTGGTTTAATCAAAAGTAATCATTTGATGATTTGTTGTGATTAATGCTGGCACTCTTTGAATCGGTTTGCAACGAGTAAATTGAGGAAATTTATCTTCGCCATGTCACAGATAATCCATTTCTACGTTGTTAGAATATCCGCTATCAATGATTAATTCTATGAATTATAAGAAATAATTTATACGCGTGAATCGGTAGTGAAAATCATTACTAACACCATGGAAATAATTTGCGTGATACGTCACAAATAATCAAATGCAATCTTGTGGTGATTATTTGTGATTAATAGAGTGATGGCACCAACCGAACAGGGATTACCCCCTCGTGTTCTCATTTCTGGAGAGAGTTATGGAGATCCTCTACAACGTCTTTACCGTGTTCTTTAATCAGGTAATGACTAACGCCCCGCTTTTGCTGGGTATCGTGACGTGCCTGGGCTACATCCTTCTGCGCAAAAGCGTCAGCGTCATCATCAAAGGCACAATCAAAACCATCATCGGTTTCATGCTGCTGCAGGCGGGTTCAGGCATTCTGACCAGCACCTTTAAGCCTGTGGTTGCGAAGATGTCGGAGGTGTATGGCATCAACGGCGCCATCTCTGACACCTACGCGTCGATGATGGCCACCATTGACCGCATGGGAGATGCCTACAGTTGGGTAGGGTACGCGGTACTGCTCGCGCTGGCGTTGAACATCATTTACGTTCTGCTGCGCCGCATTACCGGCATCCGCACCATCATGCTGACTGGCCACATTATGTTCCAGCAGGCCGGGCTGATTGCGGTGTCTCTCTATATCTTCGGCTACCCCATGTGGACCACGATTATCTGCACCGCCGTGCTGGTATCGCTCTACTGGGGTATCACCTCCAACATGATGTACAAGCCGACGCAGGAGGTCACCGACGGCTGCGGTTTCTCTATCGGCCATCAGCAGCAATTCGCCGCCTGGCTCGCTTACAAGGTCGCACCGTACCTGGGTAAAAAAGAGGACAGCGTAGAAGATCTCAAGCTGCCGGGCTGGCTGAATATCTTCCACGACAACATCGTTTCAACCGCCATTGTGATGACCATCTTCTTCGGCGCCATTCTGCTCTCCTTCGGGATTGATGTGGTGCAGGCGATGGCGGGGAAAACGCACTGGACGGTTTATATCCTGCAGACCGGTTTCTCCTTCGCGGTAGCCATTTTCATCATTACCCAGGGCGTCCGTATGTTTGTTGCCGAACTGTCTGAAGCCTTTAATGGGATCTCCCAACGCCTGATTCCTGGTGCGGTGCTGGCGATTGACTGTGCGGCTATCTACAGCTTTGCGCCAAACGCGGTGGTCTGGGGCTTCATGTGGGGCACCATCGGCCAGTTGATTGCGGTAGGCATTCTGGTCGGCTGCGGCTCATCCATTCTGATTATTCCTGGCTTTATCCCAATGTTCTTCTCCAACGCCACCATTGGCGTCTTTGCTAACCACTTTGGCGGCTGGCGCGCGGCGCTCAAGATCTGTCTGGTGATGGGCATGGTGGAGATCTTCGGTTGCGTGTGGGCGGTCAAGCTCACCGGCATGAACGCTTGGATGGGCATGGCGGACTGGTCAATTCTGGCACCGCCAATGATGCAGGGCTTTGCGTCCGTCGGGCTGGTCTTTATGGCCGTCATCATCCTGATTGCTCTGGCTTATATGTTCTTCGCTGGCCGTTCTCTGCGAGCTGAAGAAGATGCGGAAAAACAAACAGCAGAAGTTTCTGCTCACTAAGGAGTTTCGATTATGACCGTACGTATCCTGGCTGTGTGTGGCAATGGGCAAGGTAGCTCCATGATCATGAAGATGAAAGTGGACCAGTTTTTAACCCAGTCAAACATTGACCACACGGTGAACAGCTGCGCGGTGGGGGAATACAAAAGTGAACTGAACGGCGCCGATATCATCATCGCGTCTACCCATATCGCCGGTGAAATTAGCGTTTCTGGCAACAAGTATGTCGTGGGGGTACGCAACATGCTCTCCCCTGCGGATTTCGGCCCAAAACTGCTGGAAGTGATCAAAGCGCACTTCCCCCAGGACGTGAAGTAAGGACGCCACATGAAACTACGTGATTCGCTGGCAGAGAATAACTCCATCCTTTTACAGGCCGAGGCCAGCACCTGGCAGGAGGCGGTCAAGCTGAGCGTGGATCTGCTGGTTAAGGCTGACGTTGTCGAGCCGCGGTATTACCAGGCCATTCTTGATGGTGTGGCGCAGCATGGTCCTTATTTTGTCATCGCGCCAGGCCTTGCAATGCCACACGGTCGCCCGGAAGAGGGCGTGAAGAAAACCGGCTTCGCGCTGGTAACGCTGAAAACGCCTTTGGTGTTTAACCATGAAGATAACGACCCGGTCGACATCCTGATCACCATGGCGGCCGTCGATGCCAATACCCATCAGGAGGTTGGCATCATGCAGATCGTTAACCTGTTTGATGACGAAGCGAATTTTGATCGTTTACGCGCCTGCCGCACCGAGCAGGAAGTGCTGGATTTAATTGATAACGCCACAGCGGCGGCAGTTTAAGAAGGAATTGAAAATGTCATTACCAATGTTGCAGGTCGCGCTGGATAACCAGACTCTGTCCGATGCGTATGAAACCACCCGCTTGATTGCGGAAGAGGTGGATATTATCGAAGTTGGCACCATTCTGTGCGTAGGCGAAGGCGTGCGCGCCGTTCGCGATCTGAAAGCGCTCTACCCGCATAAAATCGTGCTGGCCGATGCCAAGATTGCCGATGCAGGCAAAATTCTCTCCCGCATGTGTTTTGAAGCCAATGCCGACTGGGTCACTGTGATCTGCTGTGCAGATATCAACACCGCGAAAGGCGCGCTGGATGTGGCGAAAGAGTTCAACGGCGATGTGCAGATTGAACTGACCGGTTTCTGGACCTGGGAACAGGCCCAGGCGTGGCGCGATGCTGGCATTCAGCAGGTCGTTTATCACCGCAGCCGTGATGCGCAGGCCGCCGGCGTGGCGTGGGGAGATGCGGATATCAGCGCCATTAAACGTCTTGCTGACATGGGCTTTAAAGTGACCGTTACCGGTGGCCTGGCACTGGAAGATCTGCCGCTGTTTAAAGGTATCCCTATTCACGTCTTTATCGCGGGTCGCAGCATTCGTGATGCCGCGTCTCCGGTGGAAGCGGCACGTCAGTTCAAACGTTCAATCGCTCAGCTTTGGGGCTAAGGAGCGGGTATGTTGTCTAAACAGGTCCCGCTTGGCATCTATGAAAAGGCACTCCCTGCGGGGGAGTGCTGGCAGGAGCGGCTGAAACTGGCGAAACAGTTGGGCTTCGATTTTGTCGAAATGTCCGTGGATGAGACCGATGAACGTCTTTCTCGCCTCGACTGGAGCCAGGAGCAGCGTCTGGCGCTGGTGAGTGCGGTCGCCGAAACGGGCGTACGCGTGCCGTCTATGTGCCTCAGTGCCCACCGTCGTTTTCCGCTTGGCAGTGAAGATGATACGGTGCGCGCGCAGGGGCTGGAGATCATGCGTAAAGCCATTCGTTTTGCGCAGGATGTGGGTATTCGCGTGATACAGCTTGCCGGGTATGACGTTTACTATCAGGAAGCCAATGACGAAACGCGTCGTCGTTTTCGTGATGGCCTGAAAGAGAGCGTTGAAATGGCTAGCCGCGCGCAGGTGACGCTGGCGATGGAGATCATGGACTATCCGTTAATGAACTCGATCAGCAAGGCGCTGGGCTACGCGCATTACCTGAACAATCCGTGGTTCCAGCTCTATCCTGATATCGGCAACCTGTCGGCGTGGGATAACGACGTACAAATGGAACTGCTGGCGGGGATGGGCCATATCGTCGCGGTTCATGTCAAAGATACGCGTCCTGGGGTATTCAAAAACGTTCCGTTCGGCACCGGGGTGGTGGATTTCGAACGGTGCTTCCAGACGCTCAAACAGGCGGGGTATTGCGGACCTTACCTGATTGAGATGTGGAGCGAAACGTCAGATGACCCGGCAGGTGAAGTGGCTAACGCTCGCGACTGGGTACGGGAACGTATGGCACGGGCCGGCTTACTGGAGGCTGAATATGCTTAAGCTTAAGCAGCAGGTCTTTGACGCTAATATGGATCTCCCGCGCTATGGGTTGGTGACCTTCACCTGGGGAAACGTCAGTGCTATCGACCGAGAGCAAGGGCTCGTGGTGATTAAGCCTAGCGGCGTGGCATATGACGCCATGAGCCCTGACGATATGGTGGTGGTTGATCTTGAGGGTAACGTTGTCGACGGCAAATGGCGCCCTTCTTCAGATACAGCCACCCATCTGGCGCTCTACCGGCGTTACCCTTCTCTGGGCGGCGTAGTGCATACGCACTCTACGCATGCCACAGCCTGGGCACAGGCGGGGCGGGCCATTCCGGCTCTGGGAACCACGCATGCGGACTACTTCTTTGGTGACATTCCGTGCACGCGGGCACTCACGCAGACAGAAGTGGAAGGCGAGTACGAGCTCAACACCGGCAACGTCATTATCGAAACGCTGGGTGAGAGCGAACCGCTGCATACGCCGGGCATTGTGGTCTATCAGCACGGTCCGTTCGCCTGGGGAAAAGATGCGCATGACGCTGTCCATAACGCGGTAGTCATGGAGGAGGTGGCACGTATGGCGTGGATCGCTCGTGGCATCAACCCACAGCTTCAGGGCATTGATGATTACCTGATGAACAAGCATTTCATGCGCAAGCACGGTCCAAACGCCTATTACGGGCAGAAGTGAATAAGTGCTCTGGAATACCGAAAACAGTTGTAACCGGTGGTATTTCAGAGCCATTCATAAAAAAAAGCCCCCGGGCAGGGGGCAAGTAAAACGATGGCTATATTCTTTTTGTTGGCTTTCCTGGTGCTAGCGTCAAAGCGTTATCGGTAAATATCTGCACTGGCGTGCATGTTGCCGTTGCTGCCGGGCTCACGCATCAGAATAACGTGGTAGTAATTTGCCCCCTGAGCATCGGTTTCTTTATTAAGCGCCTGATCTGCTTCGCTCTCTGTGGCGAAATGGTGATTGATGTAAATAACGCCTAAGCTCTGCACATCATCCATGTTTCTGGCCTGTCGGCTGTCTATCTTGATGGCTGCCATCGCGTTTGCACTGAGCAAAAGCGCAGCCATTACGGCAATTGCGATTTTTTTCATGATATGCGCTCCACGACTGCGTGCTGTGAGACGGTTGTTTGCTCCCCTCCGGTATTTATATGGTCTCTGATTAAAGTGTAATCACTTATCCGGCGAGGATGCGTGACCATTTCTGATGCAGTTGTTCAAAAAAACAACGCTTCCTGATGTGGTTAATTTTAAATCACCCACTTAGACCAGCTTTGCGGTTTGTGCGAATTATTTGTGCAATCAGCTTGAGTTTCCTGGGGGGCGCAAGTATTATGACGCGTCAATTTTTCAGCCGACCTTTAACACGTTCCTTGCCTCCCCGGGCCTCGGCTGACCCAGACAGGAGGCTGAATAATCCGTAAGGAGCAATTCGATGCGTCATTACGAAATCGTTTTTATGGTCCATCCTGACCAGAGCGAACAGGTTCCGGGTATGATCGAGCGTTACTCTGCTGCCATCACTGGTGCAGAAGGTACGATCCACCGTCTGGAAGACTGGGGCCGCCGTCAGCTGGCTTACCCGATCAACAAACTGCACAAAGCACACTACGTTCTGATGAACGTTGAAGCTCCGCAGGAAGTGATCGATGAGCTGGAAACTACCTTCCGCTTCAACGATGCCGTTATCCGCAGCATGGTTATGCGTACCAAACACGCAGTTACCGAAGCATCTCCGATGGTTAAAGCGAAAGACGAGCGCCGTGAGCGTCGCGATGATTTCGCAAACGAAACCGCAGATGATTCTGATGCTGGGGATTCTGAAGAGTAATTTCTGATGACCAACCGTCTGGCGTTGTCCGGCATCGTATGCAGGGCTCCCCTTCGAAAGGTCAGTCCATCAGGAATTCCGCATTGCCAGTTCGTGCTTGAGCATCGTTCTGTGCAAGAGGAAGCCGGGTTTCACCGGCAGGCGTGGTGCCAAATGCCCGTTATCATTAGCGGACACGAAAACCAGGCCATTACTCACAGTTTAACGGTCGGTAGTGCAGTAATCGTTCAGGGGTTCATCTCTTGCCACAAGGCAAAGAACGGTCTGAGCAAAATGGTTCTGCATGCCGAGCAGATTGATTTGATAGATTCTGGAGACTAGCCATATGGCACGTTATTTCCGTCGTCGCAAGTTCTGCCGTTTCACCGCGGAAGGCGTTCAAGAGATCGACTATAAAGATATCGCAACGCTGAAAAACTACATCACCGAAAGCGGTAAGATTGTCCCAAGCCGTATCACCGGTACTCGTGCAAAATACCAGCGTCAGCTGGCTCGCGCTATCAAACGCGCTCGCTACCTGTCTCTGCTGCCGTACACTGATCGTCATCAGTAATCGGGCACGGTCCATTAATACGACTTTAAGAGGATAAGGTAATGCAAGTTATTCTGCTTGATAAAGTAGCAAACCTGGGCAGCCTGGGTGATCAGGTAAACGTTAAAGCGGGCTACGCTCGTAACTTCCTGGTTCCACAGGGCAAAGCTGTTCCTGCTACCAAGAAAAACGTAGAGTTTTTCGAAGCACGTCGTGCTGAACTGGAAGCCAAACTGGCTGACGTTCTGGCGGCTGCTAACGCTCGCGCTGAAGCAATCAACGCACTGGGCACTGTTACCATCGCTTCCAAAGCTGGCGACGAAGGTAAACTGTTCGGTTCCATCGGTACCCGCGATATCGCTGATGCAGTTTCTGCAGCAGGCGTTAAAGTGGCTAAGAGCGAAGTTCGTCTGCCGAACGGCGTTCTGCGTACCACTGGTGAGCACGAAGTTGACTTCCAGGTTCACAGCGAAGTGTTCGCTAAACTGGTTGTTAACGTTGTAGCTGAGTAATTTTTTACTCTGCTCGCGTCGAAGCGCCGGCCTTGTGCCGGCGTTTTGCTTTTTAAAGCCTGACGAACCTCTCTTTTAGCTTGTATGGTCGCGATTCCTGACGCATTCTCTGATAATAAAATGAAACGCAATTTTATCTTTGAGATTTGCCATGGAAACCGCTCTGTCTACGCCTGTCTTTGCCCGTCGCAATGTGGCCTACGCCTGCGCCACACTCTGCTGTCTGCTCTGGGGTAGCTCTTACCCGGCCATTAAAAGTGGCTATGAACTCTTTCAGATCGCAACCGATGATATCCCGTCAAAAGTCGTCTTTGCCGGATACCGTTTTCTGTTTGCCGGAGCACTGCTGCTGCTGTTTGCGCTGGTACAGCGTAAACCCATCGCCAGGCTCACGCCCACGCAGTTTGGCCAGCTTACGATCCTGGGACTGACGCAGACCACCATTCAGTACACCTTCTTTTATATCGGGCTGGCATACACCACGGGCGTTAATGGCTCGATCATGAACGCCACCGGCACCTTCTTCAGCGTACTGCTGGCGCATTTTATCTACCACAACGACAAGCTCAGCTATAACAAAACGCTGGGCTGTATTCTGGGGTTTGCCGGGGTGATGCTGGTGAATTTCCACAGTGGTATTCGTGATTTCCGCTTTGTCTGGAATGGTGACGGGTTTGTGGTGCTGGCGGCGTTCATCCTCTCCGCCGCCACGCTTTACGGCAAACGGATTTCCCAGACGGTTGATCCCACAGTGATGACCGGCTGGCAGCTAGGCATTGGTGGTCTTGCGCTGGTGGTAGGGGGATATGCAACGGGCGGGACGCTGGAGGTGCATAGCCTTACCGCGGTGGCGGTATTAGGGTATCTGACGTTGCTCTCATCCGTCGCCTTCGCCCTGTGGAGCGCGCTACTGAAAGTGAACCGCGTTAGTATGATTGCCCCGTTCAACTTTGTGATTCCCGTCGCCGGGACGGTACTGTCCGCTATTTTCCTCGGCGAAAACATCCTTGAGATTAAATACGCGATTGCGCTGGTGCTGGTCTGCTCGGGGATCTGGTGGGTGAATAAACGGAGTGCCTGAGAACAAAAGTGCCGGGTGGCGGCTTCGCCTTACCCGGCCTACGCCATTACCGTGCTCTGATAAAACTGCCGTCTGGCTGGCGGGTAAACAGCACCTGTTGGCCATTACCCGTATCAATCGTTAGCCCGGTGACCACGCCGCTGGCATTCTGGCGGATCTGCACCATCTGGCCGTTCTGCAGGTTACTGAGCGGCTTACCCGCACCTTCTACCTGAGCCATCGCATAGACATCGGTTGGCGGCAGGTTATGGTCGCGGAACAGCTGAGCAAGCGTTTTGCCCGCCTCCACGCGGTAGGAACGCCATTGCTGCTCAATGCCGGTTGGCTGCTGCGTCTGCGGTTCAGACGGGGCTGCGGCCTGCTCCTGCGGCTGTTCTTCCTGAATAGGCTCTGGCTCAACCGGTGCAACCTGTCCCGGATCGTTAGACGGCGTCACAAGCTGTGTCTGCATGGGTTGCGTGTCAGGCTGCGGGCGCGTTTGCGACTGAAGATCCAGTTGCGCATTGCGGGTAACCGGTGCGGTATCGACATCATCGCCGCCAGAAGGGAGCAGGAAACCGACGATCACCAGCAGCGCGCCTATGATAATCCCTCTGCGATGCAGAGGAGGTAGCGGGTCCATAATGCGAAAATTGTCCGGCGCATGCCAGATTTTCGCCAGGGTAGGTTTCAGTTCAAATCGCCCGGGCATGGCTCTCCTCCTGCTCCGCGTCTTTTTTATCCTGTGCTCCGAAGTATAGTTCGCTAACTGCCTGAACGGCGTAGCAAACCCGACATCCGTGACATCCATTCGGGATTAATCCTGGTTACCTCTATTGTTTCTGTTTCGTCGCAGTTTGTCACCTTAACTTCAGACAAAGTTTTACCCATAAGGGCATGGCTGCTATGCTGCCCGCTACTTTAAATGTGATGGAAGGAAAACCCATGACCACCCCGACTTTTGACACTATCGAAGCGCAGGCAAGTTACGGTATCGGCTTGCAGGTAGGACAGCAACTGAGCGAATCCGGCCTGGAAGGTCTGTTACCAGAAGCGCTGGTGGCGGGTATCGCTGACGCGCTGGAAGGCAAACAGCCAGCCGTTCCGGTTGATGTTGTGCACCGTGCGCTGCGTGAAATCCACGAACGTGCGGACGCTGTGCGTCGCGCGCGCTTCGAAGAGATGGCGGCAGAAGGTGTGAAATATCTGGAAGAGAACCGTGAGCGTGAAGGCGTGAACAGCACCGAGTCTGGCCTGCAGTTCCGCGTGATCAACCAGGGCGACGGCGCTATCCCGGCACGCACTGACCACGTTCGCGTGCACTACACTGGTAAACTGATCGACGGTACCGTGTTCGACAGCTCTGTTGCACGCGGCGAACCGGCTGAATTCCCGGTTAACGGCGTTATCGCAGGCTGGATTGAGGCTCTGACCCTGATGCCAGTCGGCTCCAAATGGGAACTGACTATCCCACACAACCTGGCGTACGGTGAGCGTGGCGCTGGCGCGTCCATCCCACCATTCAGCACCCTGGTGTTTGAAGTCGAGCTGCTGGAAATCCTGTAATCGGCTTTTCTTATTTCCTCTCTCCGTCCGGGGAGAGGAAAATAGTGTTAAAACCTATAGTTACGACGGAATCAATATTTTATCTTGCAAACGAAACTGTTGCGTGTATTTTTGTGAGCTGTTTCGCGCTGTATGAGTGATATGACACTCACTTCCAACATATTATTAACATAATATCTAAATCATAGTATTCATCCCGCCGATTCTTACCTAATATCGATAAACCCTTACAAAGGGACCGTCATTTATTTGACGTTTTTAAAGGCCAGAAGAGCCTTAACAACACAGACAGGCATAAACAGGAAAATTACATGGTAGATCAGGTCAAAGTCGCCGCGACAGAAGAGGCGACGTCTGAACAGTCGCTACGGCGCAATCTCACAAACCGTCATATTCAGCTTATCGCCATCGGGGGTGCCATCGGTACCGGGCTGTTTATGGGCTCAGGCAAAACCATCAGTCTTGCCGGGCCGTCGATCATTTTTGTTTATATGATCATCGGTTTTATGCTCTTTTTTGTGATGCGTGCAATGGGTGAATTGCTGCTCTCCAACCTCGAATACAAATCTTTCAGCGATTTTGCTTCCGACCTGCTCGGTCCCTGGGCGGGTTATTTCACCGGCTGGACCTACTGGTTCTGCTGGGTCGTAACCGGCATGGCGGATGTCGTCGCCATTACTGCCTATGCGCAGTTCTGGTTCCCGGGGCTGTCGGACTGGGTCGCCTCGCTGGCGGTGATTATTCTGCTGCTGAGCCTCAACCTCGCCACCGTTAAGATGTTCGGTGAGATGGAGTTCTGGTTCGCGATGATCAAGATTGTCGCTATTGTGGCGCTGATTGTGGTGGGCCTGGTAATGGTGCTGACGCACTTCCAGTCGCCAACCGGCGTGCAGGCTTCGTTTACCCATCTGTGGAATGACGGCGGCTGGTTCCCGAAAGGCATCAGCGGCTTCTTTGCCGGCTTCCAGATTGCGGTATTTGCCTTTGTGGGGATTGAACTTGTCGGAACCACCGCTGCGGAAACCAAAGACCCGGAAAAATCCCTGCCGCGTGCAATCAACTCCATTCCGGTTCGTATCATCATGTTCTACGTCTTTGCGTTGATCATTATTATGTCCGTGACGCCGTGGAGCTCGGTTGTGCCAAGCAAGAGCCCATTTGTTGAACTGTTCGTGCTGGTGGGACTGCCTGCCGCAGCGAGCCTGATTAACTTCGTGGTGCTGACATCTGCAGCGTCATCGGCGAACAGCGGTGTGTTCTCAACCAGCCGCATGCTGTTTGGCCTGGCGCAGGAAGGCGTTGCGCCGAGCGCGTTCGCGAAGCTCTCTAAGCGTGCTGTTCCGGCGAAAGGGCTGACGTTCTCCTGCATGTGCCTGTTGGGTGGGGTGGTAATGCTCTACGTGAACCCGAGCGTTATCGGTGCGTTCACCATGATCACCACCGTTTCGGCGATCCTGTTTATGTTCGTCTGGACGATCATCCTTTGTTCGTACCTGGTGTATCGTAAACAGCGTCCGCATCTGCATGAGAAATCGATCTATAAGATGCCGCTGGGCAAGCTGATGTGCTGGGTGTGCATGGCGTTCTTCGCGTTCGTTCTGGTTCTGCTGACGCTGGAAGATGACACCCGTCAGGCGCTGATCGTCACGCCGCTGTGGTTCATCGCCCTGGGATTGGGCTGGCTGTTCATTGGTAAGAAACGAATGGCAGGCGTAAGGTAAAAGCAAAACGGCAACTTCGGTTGCCGTTTTTAGTTTTTGCACCCTCTCCCCGTGGGAGAGGGCCGGGTGAGGGCATCAGGCTTCAGTGGCCTTTTTTATTCACCCGCCAATGCACGCGGGAACAGAACGTTATTCTCAAGACTGATGTGTTCCATCAGGTCGTCGATCATCTCGTTAATGCCGTTGTACATCGCTTTCCATGTGGTGCAGGCTTCTGGCGGCGGCGTGACGTTATTGGTCGTGTGTTTGATGACTTCCAGCAGCTCACCCGCGTCGTCATGTTCGCTTTCCATCACGCTAATTGGCCCCATCGCCTGGCTGCCCATTCCCTGTTTAATCATCGGGAAGAGGATCTGCTCTTCTTTCATCATATGGCTGGTGAGTTCTTCATGCAGCATGGTCAGGTATTTCGCCAGGCCGCGCGGCACGGAAGGCTTGTCGGCGTGCACACGTTCAACTTTGGTGGCCTGCAGGATCAGCTCCGGCAGTTGTTCGCGGTGGCGATCGTGGTAACGCACGATAATGTGGTCGATGATTTCGGCAAGCGGGGCCGTGCGCCACTCTTTGTCGATGGGTTGCTCTGCCAGCAGAGCCAGCTCCGCTTCAATAACCTCTACATCCAGCTCTTTGCGCGAGGCCGCACGTGCCAGAGTTTGCTTACCGCCGCAGCAGTAATCCATGTCGTATTTACGAAACAGCGCAGAAGCGCGAGGGATGGAGAGCGCCAGCTCGCCGAGTGTTTGGTCGCGGAAGGCCATAGCAGTTACCTCATCATCAAGAATATAAAGTGCATATTAAATGCATCTTTAAGACGGCGCTATAACCCTTTAGAGGCAAGGGTGAAAATGAGATGTAAGTCACAAAAAATTAGCGTGTTTAACTCACTGAATGAATGCAGAAAATAACTTTAGAAACTTTTTTAACGTGGAGAAACAGTAAACAACCCGCCGCGCCTGCCGATATATCCACGTCAGACAAACCTGCATATTACAAAGGCAACGCATGTTTAAACGTATAAAAGTCATTACCCTTTTGATTTCGGTGCTGCTTGTGCTCGGCATCATGCAACTCGTTTCCGCCGGTATCTTTATCAACGCGCTGAATAACGATAAAGACAATTTCACCGTGTCGCAGCTCTCCAGCAAGAACGTGGCGGAGTTTACCGATGCATGGATCAGCCTGAACCAGGCGCGCGTCACCCTGAACCGCGGCATGCTGCGTCTGCAAAGCAGCATGGCCTCGCAGATTAACGGCGGACAGCTCAATGAGCTGGTAAACACGGCGAAAAACCTGCTGGCCAATGCCCAGTCTCATTACGACAAATACTATGCTTTGCCGAATACCCCAGGGCTGGATCCCAACCTGGCAAATCGCCTGGAAGAGCAGTACCGCAATTACTCCGCGACGCTGACCCAAATGAACGTTTTGCTCTCTCAGGGCAATCTGGAAGAGATGTTCAAGCAGAATGCAGAGCAGAAACAGACCGCGATGCAAAACGTTTACCGGGAATGGCGTGAAGCCCAGGCCGTGCTTACGGATAAAGGGATCAAAGATAACGAAAGTGATTACAAGCGTATCCTGTGGATCCTCTCTGCGGTTATGCTGCTGGTGATTATCGTGATTATCTCCAGCTGGATTGCCATGCGCCGCGTGCTGCTGTTGCCGCTGCAGGATGTGATAAGCCATATCCGCGCCATTGCCGCCGGTGATTTAACCCAGCCGATCCATGCAGAGGGTAAAAACGAGATGGCCGTGCTGGCGCAAAACGTCCAGGAGATGCAAACCGCGCTGGCAAACACCGTGGGCGTGGTTCGTGAAGGTGCGGATACCATTTACACCGGTGCGGGGGAAATCTCTGCGGGCAGTAACGATCTCTCTTCCCGTACCGAGCAGCAGGCTGCCTCGCTGGAAGAGACGGCTGCCAGCATGGAGCAGCTGACGGCAACGGTGAAACAAAACGCCGACAATGCCCGTCAGGCTTCCCGTCTGGCGCTTGATGCCTCTTCAACGGCGAAGAAGGGCGGTAACGTTGTAGAAGGCGTGGTGCGCACAATGGACGAAATCGCCACCAGTTCCAGCAAAATTGCGCAAATTACCAATGTCATTGACGGCATTGCCTTCCAGACGAACATCCTGGCTCTTAACGCGGCAGTTGAAGCGGCGCGCGCAGGTGAGCAGGGGCGTGGCTTTGCGGTGGTAGCCGGAGAAGTGCGTACGCTCGCTCAGCGCAGCGCCCAGGCGGCGAAAGAGATTAAAGCGCTGATTGATGACTCTGGTGAGCGAGTTAACGCAGGCTCGCAGCTGGTGAACGAAGCCGGGGCCACTATGGCGGAGATTGTGAACGCCGTGACTCGCGTCACCGACATTATGGGTGAAATTGCCTCTGCGTCTGATGAACAGAGCCGCGGGATCGACCAGGTGGGCCAGGCGGTGGCAGAGATGGATCGTGTTACCCAACAGAACGCCTCGCTGGTGGAAGAGTCTGCGGCCGCAGCGGCCGCGCTGGAAGACCAGGCGGCACGCCTGAACGACGCGGTGGCGGTGTTTAAAATTGCCCGCAGCCAGGCAGTGAAGGCGGCTCCGGCGAAAACCTATGCGCCAAAAACGCAGCCCGTCGCTTCTGCGTCTGAAGCCAACTGGGAAACGTTTTAAAAGCTTGCCCGGTGGCGGCTACGCCTGACCGGGCCTACGTTTTTGCAGGCCCTGCAAACGCCTCACATCTCCGAAGCCGGAACGACCATCGGTTTTTCCGGCTTCGCTCTTACCGCCATCACTACACCCATCACCAGCAGCACTATTCCACAGGCCGTTAACAGCGGCGGTACGCTCTGGCGCATCAGGAAGGTGTACAGCAGCCCGGCCAGCGTTTCGAAGACAAT
The DNA here is from genome assembly GCF_049237765.1 of Enterobacter cloacae complex sp. SHL021. Taxonomy (NCBI): domain Bacteria; kingdom Pseudomonadati; phylum Pseudomonadota; class Gammaproteobacteria; order Enterobacterales; family Enterobacteriaceae; genus Enterobacter; species Enterobacter cloacae complex sp. SHL021. Next base: position 71,213 of record NZ_JBMKJG010000025.1, read on the forward strand.
CAGCGGCCCTAAGATGACCGTGGGCAGTTTCTGGCTGGCGATATTCCAGCATAGCGCACCCACCCAGGAACAGAGCACAGCGATAGCGATCATCAGCCCGACAAAGACCCACGGCCGCGGCCCGAAAGGGAGGGCGAAGTCCGGCTGTTGCTGCGCAGACCAGAGGCACGCCCCGGCATAGCCCACCAGCGAGACTGGCAGCGTTACCAGCGCCTGTGCCGTTGCCCACATCATCGGATGTTTATCCGGGTTCTCCCGCAACCATCGCGCATTACGCAGGGCATACCAGGCCCAGCAGGCGACGGAAATAAACGCTAAACCGATCCCCGAACCGTAACGCCAGACGCTGAAATCAGCGAGCCCGTGGCGAAGCTCGGCAATATTCACACAGACCAGCCCGACGCCCGTGCAGATCAGCGCGGGTACCATTTTTGACCATGCCAGTTTGCCATCGCGCTGGCTGTACAGCAGGTTCGCAAAGACGGGGATAACGACAGGCAGCGTGCCGATAATCATGGTCGATACCGGCGCGCCGGTACGCTGAATGGCGCTCGCCAGGCAGACGTAATAGATAAGGTTGCCCATCATGGTCAGCGCCAGCGCGGTCATCCAGTCCTGGCGGTTGAGCTGACGTAAACGCGTACGACCGAGCCAGGCCAGCGGCAGGGCAATCAGCCCCAGCGCCAGATAGCGTCCGGTTGACTGCAGGGCCGCCGGATACTCGGGCACAATCAGCGGGCCGACAAAAATCAGCCCCCACATCAGCCCTGCCAGCAGGGCATACAACACGCCACTAATCATTATTCCATCCACATCAATTGACTTTGTACTCAGTGTAGAAGGGGGGATTGCGCGCGTATTGTATGAGATTGCGCATCAGCGCCCGATAACTTGTTTCTGGTAGCGGACAGGCGTAATCCCGTAGCGGCGGGTAAACGCGCGGGTTAAATGCGACTGGTCGGTCAGCCCGGTCGCGGCGGCCACTTCGGCGGCGGGCATACCGTGCGTAAGGAAGCCTTTGGCGCGCCACAAGCGAATAGCCATCAGCATCTGGTGCGGCGTGACGTGGAAATGGGCTTTAAACTGGCGCTGAAAATGGTAAGGGCTGAGAGAAACCACGTTGGCCAACTCGTCCAGCGTCACGGCGTGCATGTAGTTGTCGTGCAGATACTCGCGTACCCGTTCGAACCGGTGCGCGCCTTCCTTAATTATTGGGGCGTGATGGGCCAACGGCTGGAAGGTCTCAATCAGATCCAACAGCAGTCCTTTTTGCGCAAGCGGGTCCTGGGTATGCCACAGGCCGTAGATCAGCTGGCCGATTTGCTGCGAACGCAGCGGGTCGTGGCGGGTCACGTCGCTGAACCACCAGTGGCGCAGGCCAGTCACCTCTTCCAGTAAAGCGGGTTCGATGTAAACCATCCGGTAGCGCCAGCCACCTTCGGTGGCCGATTCACCGGTGTGGATCTCGTCCGGGTTCATGGTGACAACGGATTTTTCAGCGGCCAGGTGCTGGGTACCGCGATAGCGAAAGCGCTCGGCACCGGTTTCGATGGTGCCGATGCCGAAGGCTTCGTGCGTGTGAGGCTCAAAGGCGTAGTCAGCGATATGCGCGTGATAAAGCTCCAGACCCGGCAACTGCGCCAGATGGCGAAAGCGCGCGCTGTCTCTCTCATCGCTAAATTGTTCCGGTACGCCTTGCACGGTGAGCCTCCTCGTGGGTCATCGCTTCATTATCAGAGATGACCCGAGGGGATGCCACAAAAAATAACCAATCCGTAACAATTACAGGATGGCCTTGACGCTCTCCGCCAGAGAGGTCGTTGCTCGCCCAATCAGTTTGCTCAGCGTATGGCTATCGTCAAAGAGCCCGCCTTTAGATGCGCCCACATCAGAGTCCGCCAGCATATCCGCCAACCCGGCAGGCAGGCCGACACTCTTCAGCGCAGCGGCGAAATCCGCTTCGCTCATGTTCTGATAAACCACCGGTTTACCGCTCTGCTTGCTCAGTTCAGCCGCCAGTTCGCTCAGCGTCCACGCGCTGTCGCCTGCCAGTTCATAGACCTTGCCAGCGTGGCCCTCTTCCGAAACCACTTTTGCCGCCGCCGCCGCGTAATCCGCACGGGTGGCTGAGGCGATTTTGCCTTCACCTGCGGCACCGATAAACACGCCGTGTTCCAGCGCAGGCGGCGCGCTCGCCAGGTAGTTTTCGGTATACCAGCCGTTGCGCAGCAGGGCATAAGGAATGCCGGATGTTGCCAGCGCTTTTTCCGTAGCAACGTGCTCAACGTGCAGGCCCAGCGGTGAGTTATCCGCATGCAGCAGGCTGGTGTAGGCGATAAATGTCACGCCAGCCGTTTTGGCAGCGTTGATGACGTTCTGGTGCTGCGTGGCGCGCTGACCCACTTCGCTGGATGAGATCAGCAGAAGTTTCTTCACACCCTTCAGCGCCGTGGTCAACGCGGCCTGGTCGGTGTAATCGCCCTGACGAACCACAATACCCTGCTGGCTCAGGGCTTCCGCTTTCGCCGGGTTACGCACAATGGCGACAATCTGGTTTGCCGGGACGGTTTTTAACAGCTGTTCGATAACGACGCGGCCAAGCTGGCCGGTAGCGCCGGTAATCGCGATCATGATCAATCTCCTTCGTGTTTGTCTGGTGTTGTGGCACACTAGCACCATAACTAACTTTTAGTAAGTACGTACAAAAAGGTAAGTATTAAATGACGATACCGACACTCAGCGAACAAATGCGCGATGGTAACCTCTTCGCGGAGCAGTGCCCGTCCAGAGAGGTGCTCAAACATGTCACCAGCCGCTGGGGGGTTCTGATCCTGGTGGCGCTACGTGAGGGAACGCACCGCTTCAGCGATCTGCGCCGTAAAATGGGCGGCGTGAGCGAGAAGATGCTGGCCCAGTCGCTGCAGGCACTGGAGCATGACGGTTTTGTCGATCGCGTTTCGTATCCTGTTGTACCGCCGCACGTTGAGTATAGCCTGACGCCACTTGGCGTAGAGGTGAGCGAGAAAGTGGCTGCGCTGGCGGACTGGATAGAGGTGAATACGCCAAAAGTAATGGCGAACCGGGATGAGCGGGCAGCGTAAAAGCCGGGAATGTGCGGTCTGATGCCCTCACTCTAACCCTCTCCTACAGGGAGAGGGAATAAACACTAAAAACGGCAACGTGCGTTGCCGTTTTGCTTTTAATTACTTAAATCCACCTGATAAATCGCGAACCCGATATCATCCGTCGCAACCTTCTTCATCGGGTATTGCGCCTTCTCCTTAATAAACGCCGCAGCCTTATCCGACGGAGATGTTTCAATGCGAATATCCAGTGGGGTATCGCTGTGGATCGGGGCCAGACGCCAGTTGTTATCGACCGCCGGATGAATCTCTCCCGCCTTTTTCGACTCTGCGCTGATCCAGGCGGCCAGCACCGAGCGGTTCTCATCCGGGGAGGCAAATGCAATGTGGCTATCGCCGGTGCCGGCAAATTTGCCGCCATACGCGCGATAGTTATTGGTCACCACCAGGAAGGTGGCCGCCGGATCGACAGGCTTGCCCTTGAAGATCAGGTTTTTGATGCGCTCTGCCTGCGGATTAATGGCCTGACACTCGCCGTCATATTTCGCCGGCTGGGTGACATCAATCTGATAATCCACCCCGTCGATAACGTCGAAGTTATAGGTGCGGAACCCGTCCCAGTTAATCAACGACTGCGGCTTGCTGCTCTTCGGATCGATCTGGTTAAACTGCCCGGCGGAGCATTCCAGCCACTCTTTCACCTCTTTACCCGTTGCTTTAACCACGACCAGCGTGTTCGGGTAGAGGTAGAGATCGGCGGCGTTACGGAACGTCAGCTGGCCTTTTTCCACTTCAACATAGCTGGCCGGGTCATTTTTACGTCCGCCCACTTTGAACGGTGCGGCGGCGGAAAGCACCGGCAGGTTGGCTAAGTCCGGATCGCCCTGAACAAAATGTTCGGCATAGGCTTTCTGCGCCATGTTGACCACCTGAACGGTCGGGTCATCCTGTACCAGCGCCAGATAGCTGTACATGTTGTCGGCGGATTTGCCGATCGGCTTGCTAACGAATTCGCGGGTGGCGTCGTGGTCATGCTTGAGCACGTCGAGGAGTTTTTGGTCTTCAGCCGCCAGTGATTTTTTGGCGGCAGCATCGTAGATGGGGCGCGCTTCGGCTTTGGATCCGGTCACCTTCCAGCTGCCGCTGTCGTTATTGAGCACCAGATCCACCACGCCAAGATGGTCGCCCCACATGCCGGGCATTACCGCCGGCACGCCGTTGAGCGTTCCCTTGTCGATGTCTGCCCCTTTGATGCTGGCAAAATCCTTACCCGGGAAGACCGCATGAGCGTGGCCGAAGAGGATCGCGTCCACGCCCGGCACTTCGCTCAGGTAGTAAACCGAGTTTTCCGCCATCACCTGGTACGGATCGGCAGAGAGGCCCGAGTGGGCGACAGCGACCACAACATCCGCCCCTTTTTCACGCATCTCCGGTACGTATTTACGCGCCGTTTCGGTGATGTCGTTAACGGTGACTTTGCCGGTGAGATTGGCTTTATCCCAGGTCATGATCTGGGGCGGTACAAAACCGATGTAGCCAATTTTCAGCGTCTGCTTTTTACCGTCCTGATCAACAACCTCGGTCTCTTTAATCAGATAAGGGGTGAAAAGCGGCTTTTTGGTCTTAACGTCGATGATATTGGCGTTAACGTAAGGGAATTTTGCGCCTGCCAGCGCATCGTGCAGGTATTTCAGACCATAGTTAAATTCGTGGTTACCGAGGTTGCCGACGGTATAATCCAGGGTGTTCATCGCTTTATACACCGGGTGGATCTCGCCTTTTTTCAGCCCCTTTGCCGCCATGTAGTCACCCAGCGGACTCCCCTGAATCAAATCACCGTTGTCGACCAGCACGCTATTTTTCACTTCATTGCGGGCGGCATTGATCAAACTTGCCGTGCGTACCAGTCCGAATTTTTCCGTAGGGGTATCTTTGTAGTAATCGAAGTCCATCATATTGCTGTGCAGGTCGGTGGTTTCCAGAATACGGAGATCGACCGTCGCCGCCTGTACGCTCGCTGCAATCAGCGTCGCCAGGAGCGTTGCGCTAAACTTAATCATCAGAGGAGTCCTTTTTTCGATCCAGGCCACAAAAGAATATGTATCTATCGTTTGTTGCTTACAGAAGTGTGAATCCTGCCAGAAAAAAGGGCGATGAAACCGGAATTGCTTCACAGATAGCGGAATTGTTCACATTACGATATAAATAAAACAAAGAGTTATACCCACTGCGTTAACGAAGAGGTGGAGAATGTTAGATAAAATTTGTCAGCTCGCACGGGATGCGGGCGATGCCATCATGCAGGTGTATGATGGCGCACAACCGATGAACGTTGTCAGCAAGGCGGATGATTCCCCGGTCACGGCGGCGGATATCGCGGCGCATGGCGTGATCATGAAAGGGCTACAGGCACTCACGCCAGAGATCCCCGTGCTTTCCGAAGAAGCGCCGCAGAGCTGGGATGAGCGTCAGCACTGGCAGCGTTACTGGCTGGTCGATCCTCTGGACGGCACCAAAGAGTTTATCAAGCGTAACGGTGAATTCACCGTGAATATCGCCCTGATCGACAAGGGCAAGGCGGTGCTTGGGGTGGTCTACGCGCCGGTGATGAAAGTGATGTACAGCGCCGCAGAAGGCAAGGCCTGGAAGGAAGAGTGTGGTGTCCGCAAGCCGATCCAGGTGCGCGATGCGCGCCCTCCGCTGGTGGTCATCAGCCGCTCGCACAGCGACAGCGAGTTGGAGGAGTATCTGCAACAGCTGGGCGAACATCAGACGACCTCGATTGGCTCCTCGCTGAAATTCTGTCTGGTGGCGGAGGGGCAGGCGCAGCTCTATCCCCGTTTCGGGCCGACGAACATCTGGGACACGGCAGCCGGCCACGCGGTAGCCGCGGCCGCGGGTGCGCATGTTCATGACTGGCAGGGCAAGCCGCTGGACTACACCCCGCGCGAATCATTCCTCAATCCAGGCTTCCGGGTCTCTCTTTACTGAGCCAGCAGCTTGTGCAGCAGATCAACCACCTGCTGCACCTCTTCCTGGGTTAACGCCCCGTCTTTTACCCACTGCACCTGGCCGTTTTTATCCAGCACGATAATCGCTGAACTCTCTTCCTCAAGCTGCCAGGCTTTGCGCGTCACGCCGTTGCTGTCGACAATAAACTGCGACCACGGGTAGAGCTTTTTGTTGCTCTCAAGGCTTGAGCGTACAAACATCCCGGAGCCAGGGATGGCATCGTCGGTGTTCACAATGGTGGTGGTCTGATAGCGGTCATGCGGGAATTTTGCGGCCTTGATCGCTTCCACCAGGTTTGCGTTTTTCTCTTTTGCAGATGTACGACCGGCAATATGTTGTACAACTCTCACTTTGCCCGCGAGCTGCGCGCTATTCCACGGTTTGTAGCTAAACTTATCATTGTCGAGAATCAATTCTCCCCGGTCAGCAATGCCGACTGGCGGTACGCGTTGTCCTTTTTCAATGTTGTGGGCACTCGCCCACAGGGGCAGGAGCAGGCATGCGGCTGCAAGAATGTTACGTAGGGTCATGGTGTTTCCTTATTGTATGCAGGTGATCCGACCACTTGGTCTTACGCTTTTAATCATAAGTGCGATCAATGGGCTTTTCCCGCAATCCCGATGCCAGTTTGCGGGCGAACGCACATATCCATAAAAAAACGACGGCTTATACTGCCTGTAGTCACAGTTTGAAAAGATTATTCTGAATAATTGTAATCAAACGGTAAATAAACTTATGCACACTGGGTAACTACGTAGTTCTGGTCTATAGTCATTGGGCAACAAAATTTGCGCTCAGAACAGTCGGGCCGATTGTGGCGCCGCAAGAGCGTATGATTCGCAGGAGATACAAGAATGAAAATTTTCCAACGCTACAACCCGCTTCAGGTGGCGAAGTACGTGAAGATCCTGTTCCGTGGACGGTTGTATATCAAGGATGTTGGCGCTTTTGAGTTTGATAAGGGCAAGATCCTTGTCCCAAAAGTGAAGGACAAACAGCACTTGTCTGTGATGTCCGAAGTCAACCGTCAGGTTATGCGTCTGCAAACTGAGATGGCTTAACCTACGTGCTATGCAGTAGTTAAAAAAACGGCTCCCGATGGGAGCCGTTGATGTTTGTGGGGGGAAGTATAACTCTGACTCTGTTGTATCGGTGAATTTCTGGTTGCCACTTTCCAGAGGAAGTATGAGTTTGTGTAGTTGGTGATGCTGCCAACTTACTGATTTAGTGTATGATGGTGTTTTTGAGGTGCTCCAGTGGCTTCTGTTTCTATCAGCTGTCCCTCCTGTTCA
>NZ_JBMKJG010000026.1:0-74917 GCF_049237765.1 Enterobacter cloacae complex sp. SHL021
AAAGCAGGTATGCCTGAAAGCGTGCGTATTGCCTGAAAACACAACCCGCTACGGGGGAGACTTACCCGAAATCTGATTTATTCAACAAAGCCGATTATTAACTGAAACATTAATATGTACCTTATTTCTGCCGGGTACGTTGTCAATAAATCAACTGGCATCCCGTTCTGTACAGAAAGCAGAAAACAAAAAACCCCGCCGGAGCGAGGTTTTTTCAGGGTTTTGCGGTTGGTTGCCGCAGAACACACTGTGTTACGTCAACGCACGAAGTATATGCGATCGAAGACGAACGCGCAATTCCGGCACGGATTTTGACGTTTTTGAGTATGGAATGGGTTTCGAATTTTGTCCACAAAATACTGTTCATGCATACAGTATTTATCTATACTGAGGATGTTCGCAGTGAGCGAGGGGGCCGCAGTTCTACCGACGCAACGAAGTCCTGGCTGAAACGGGTGGTGCCGTCAGTGCCTTAACCCTCTGAAGTGAGCACACTGTGTTACGTCAATCGAGGTGCTGGCAACAGGCGGCGGAAAGGTACGCCAGCATCGTGCTCCTTTTTACCAAAAGGAGACGCGTATGAGCGTAGTGGATATGGTGATACTTATCCTCAAACTCATTGTTGCTGTTCTGCAACTGCTTGATGCTGTCCTGAAATACCTTCGGTGATTCAGGTTCAAGTCGCACCTGAGAGGGGCGGGCAACCGCCCCTCTTTAATAACGAGGGAATGCTATGTCGCGTCTGTTAATTGAACCCATCACGCCGGAAGAGCCCGGGTATATCGCGCTGAAAGCCGAAAGCATCGCGGCGAATTTCAATATGCTGCGCAGGCTGGAAGAGAACTGGCAGCGTGGTGAAAACCGCTTTAACGCGCCGGGTGAAAAGCTGCTGGGTGCCTTTTTAAACGGCAAGCTGGTGGGCGTCTGCGGCCTTAACCGCGATCCGTTCAGCCAGCAGCCGCGTGCCGGACGTATTCGCCATCTTTATGTCAGCGAGAAGTGCCGCGGTCTGGGCATTGGTAAACAGCTGTTAACGGTGGTGATGGCCGATGCCAGCATCTGGTTTGATTTCCTCAATACCCATGCACCCGATACGGCCTGCGGCTTCTACCGTCGGGCAGGCTTCAGGCTGGTGTCAGACGAGCCACGGGTTACCCATCGTCTCTTTTGCGCGGTGTAGCTGGCTGGCGACATCAGGTCGTGAATGTTACAGTTGAGTGACAATTCACCGCCAAAGACGCCATGACCCTCTCCGTTTTCTGTATTTTGCTGTTCGCCGCACTGCTGCACGCCAGCTGGAACGCCATTGTCAAAGCCGGAACGGATAAGCTTTACTCGGCGATCAGCGTTAGCGGCTCCGCCACGCTCATTGCACTGGTTTTATTGCCATTTTCTCCTCAACCCTCCGTAGCCAGCTGGCCATTTTTAGTGGTCTCCTGCGCGCTGCAGGTGGTGTACACGGTACTGGTGGCGAAGACGTATCAGGTCTCAGACATGAGCCAGACCTATCCGCTGATGCGCGGAACAGCCCCACTGCTGGTGGCGCTGATCAGCGTGCTGGTGCTCGGGGATAGCCTCTCCTGGCTCGCCTGGGCGGGCATCGGGGTAATCTGCCTGTCGATCCTCGCGATGGCGATGAATGGCCGACTGCAGTCTCGCAAGGGGATCTGGCTGGCACTGCTGAACGCCTGCTTTATCGCCGGCTATACGCTGGTGGACGGAACGGGCGTACGTTTATCGGATACCGCGCTGGGCTATACGCTGTGGACCTTCTTTATGAACGGCTTCTGCCTGCTGTGCTGGGCAATGGTGGCGCGACGCCGCGAAGCTTCCAGCTACCTGCGTTTGTACTGGAAAAAGGGGTTGCTCGGCGGGGTGGGAACCATGGGCTCGTATGGCCTGGCCTTATGGGCGATGACGCAGGCTCCGCTGGCGGTTGTCGCTGCGCTACGTGAAACCTCCATACTCTTCGGTGCGCTGATCGCATTTGTGCTTTTAAAAGAAAAGGTTGCCGGTCTGCGTATCGCTGCCGCGTTGGGTATTGCAGCCGGTGCGATCCTGCTGCGTCTGGCGTAATTCACTGGCAACATTAGTTGCCGTTCTTGTTTACAAAACCTGCCTTAATCCTCTTCTTCATTCATCATGACAATGCTTAATTTGTCATCTCATTGTGGTAGATTCCTCGCGCATTTATGGGAATGCGTAGTCACTTATTCTTCATTTTTCTCTTTTGGCAAAAGTATTCAGCGACATGAAAAAACAAAGGAACGTTAACTTATTGTTGATGCTGGTGTTACTGGTGGCCGTCGGTCAGATGGCGCAAACCATCTACATTCCGGCGATTGCCGACATGGCAAAGGAACTCAACGTCCGCGAGGGCGCGGTACAAAGCGTGATGGCCGCCTACCTGCTGACCTATGGCGTTTCGCAGCTGTTCTACGGACCATTGTCCGACCGCATTGGCCGCTGTCCGGTCATTCTGACCGGCATGTGCATTTTCATGGTCGCGACGGTGATTGCTATTACCACCCATAGCCTGACCGTACTAATTGCCGCCAGCGCGCTGCAGGGGGTAGGCACGGGCGTCGGTGGGGTGATGGCGCGTACCTTACCGCGCGATATGTATCAGGGCACGCAACTCCGCCATGCCAACAGCCTGTTGAATATGGGTATTCTGGTCAGCCCGCTGCTGGCACCGCTGATTGGCGGCCTGCTGGACACAATGTGGTCCTGGCGCGCCTGCTATGCCTTCCTGCTGGTGCTGTGCGTGATTGTCACCTTCAGTATGGCGCGCTGGATGCCGGAAACCCGTCCCCAGGACGCACCGCGCACGAAGCTTCTCGCCAGCTACAAAACGCTGTTCGGCAACGGGGCTTTTACCTGTTACCTGCTGATGCTGATCGGCGGTCTGGCGGGCATTGCGGTGTTCGAAGCCTGTTCTGGCGTGCTGCTGGGAGCGGGGCTTGGCCTGAGCAGCATGGTGGTAAGTATTCTGTTTATCCTGCCGATCCCGGCGGCGTTCTTTGGGGCCTGGTTCGCCGGACGTCAGAACAAACGCTTCTCAACGCTGATGTGGCAGTCTGTTATCAGCTGCCTGCTGGCTGGTCTGATGATGTGGATCCCGGGTCTGTTTGGCGTAATGACCGTCTGGACGCTGCTGATCCCGGCGGCGCTGTTCTTCTTCGGCGCGGGGATGCTGTTCCCGCTTGCCACCAGCGGCGCCATGGAGCCGTTCCCGTTCCTCGCGGGTACGGCGGGTGCACTGGTGGGCGGTTTGCAAAACATCGGTTCCGGCGCGCTGGCCTGGCTCTCCGCCATGATGCCGCAAACCGGGCAGGCTAGTTTGGGTTTACTGATGACGCTGATGGGGCTACTGATTTTGCTGTGCTGGCTGCCGCTGGCGTCGCGTGTTCCCCACCACGAGCAGCCTGTTTAACCGCATGATGGCCCGGCTTCTCGCCGGGCTTTTCACACGCCGGGGCAATCATCGCCTCCAGCAGCGGCTCTGGCGCTGGCCGCCAGGCCCCCTCCTCTCCGTCATAAAACTGGAAATCGGCGTTAATCGCGTAGGGTATTTTCGCCTTTTGCAGCTCGCAGGCCATAAACGTGGCAAAGGCCATTTGCGACGCGGTGGGTGTAAAGCGGTTTGACTCCCCCACGCCCCAGCCCCCGACCCAGCTGACGTGTCCGGTTTTTTGTTGCCAGCGCAGCGCCGTCGCGATGCGATTGTGAATCGCCGCTTTCTCCGCCGCCGTACCGGAGGTCCACGGGTATTTGCCGTTATTTTTCAGCGGCCCCCACGGAAAGATATGCCACTCCGCCAGCAGGAAGTTTTGGCTGTGCGCAGGCAGCTTGAGGCTGGGGAGATCTTCGGGGGCCGCACGCAGGCGGGGAGCGATGAAGATCATCCGGTCCGCATCAATGCTGTGGATGACCTTGATGGTTTTTTCATACACCCGGTTGAGCGAGGCTGCGTTGTGGTTGAGCTTGTCCGCAGGCTCATAAATCAGGTCAAAGCCCAGCAGCGGCGAACGTTTGCCGAAATAGTGCGCCACGGCAATCCACCAGTCGGTAACCTCTTTTTCGTTATCGGCTTTCGGATCGTTTTTATAGCTGTCCGCCTGATACGCGATAATCGGGATCACGCCGTACTGCTCGCAGGCTTCCACCAGCTTACGCAGGTGGATCAGCCGTGCTTCGGTCGGCTCATCGGCCACGCGAATACGCACATGGCTGATGCCTTTCGCGCGAAAGTCGCGTACCACCAGCGGGTCGAATTCCCGTATCCCGCGCTCGGTGCGCGCCCAGTCCACGTCCATACCCACACCCAGCTTTTGTGCATAAAGCGCAGCCGTCAGCGGCGGCTCGGCGGCTATCGCCCAGCCGGAAGAGAGAAGTAACACGGTCGCAATAAGAGGCTTTAACACGGTTTACCCTGGATAAATCAAAAGCATTACCTGTATTTAGCACGCTTTCTCGCATTTGGTGTAGCGTCAAAGCGTAATAATTCTTCAGCCTGCCAGTTCTCTTAGCCAGCCAATAAAAGCGTCAATTTTCGGCCACTGACGGCCGGTAAGCGTTGAGATGTAATAGTGCTGATGGCATTTGAGGGTCTTGTTGCCAAACGGGGCGATGAGCTCGCCCCGCTCAAGGCGCTTTTGCACCAACCGCTTTCTCCCCATCGCCACGCCCACATGATTCATGGCTGCCACTATCGCTAAATCGGAACGATCGAAGCCAATACCCGATGATGACGGCATATTCATCGCAAAATGCTGCGCCCAGCTGAGCCACTCATCCGTACCGGAATCATTACTCCAGGCCTGACGGTCGTGCAGTAACGTGCAGTGGCTGAGGTTATCGGGGTTTTTCAACAGCGCATGCTCGCGGGCATATGCGGGCGAGCAGACGGGCAAAATCTCCTCGTCCATCAAGAAATGATGAGAAAGGTAGTTTGGCGGCGTATCGTCGAAATAGATGGCTAAATCGATGCCGGTTCGCTGCATATTGACGTACTCATTACCGGTGAGAATGGTGAGAGATATCGACGGATAGCGGCGGGTAAAATCCCCCAGCATGGGGACGAGCCAGCACTGGGCGATTGACGGCCGGGAATACACCGTCAGCGTACCGGACAGCGCCTGGTTTTTAATATCCAGGATCTCCTGATTCAGGGTGTCGAGGGATGATTTTAGGGTCCAGTAAACGCGCTTTCCCTCCTGCGTCAGCTCAACTTTACGGTGCGAGCGGACAAACAGCTGAATGCCCAGTTCCTCTTCCAGCAGGTTGATGCGGTGGCTCACCGCGCTGGGGCTGAGCGACAGTTCCGCCGCCGCCAGCGCGAAGGATTCATGCCGGGCAGCCACTTCAAAAGTGTACATTTTTGACAGTTGCCAGCCATTTAGCAGCCGGTTTCTGACTTCATTCGCATCGGTCATCACAATTCTCACACGTTATTTCTGCGCCCAGCATACCGCCCAGGCATGAATTTATGTGAACCAACAGCGAAATAAGTGCGCTTTTTTGAGTTCAGTCACTCAGTTGATCCAATCTGGCTCACCTGAACGGCAATTTTTATCGTTTGTCAGCTCACGCCGTTTTTTCGTCCAATACCCACAGATGACATAAGGTTGAGGTGAGATATGGGATCGCCGGTCTGGGTTGTGGTAACGCTGCTTGTCAGCATTGTGTTGATTGTTTTAACCATCGTAAAACTGAAGTTTCACCCGTTCCTTGCGCTGCTGCTGGCGAGCTTTTTCGTCGGCGCGATGATGGGGATGAGCCCGCTGGATATGGTGAATGCCATTGAAAGCGGGATTGGCGGTACGCTGGGCTTCCTGGCAGCAGTCATCGGCCTGGGTACCATTCTGGGTAAGATGATGGAAGTCTCCGGTGCGGCGGAGCGCATCGGGATCACCCTACAGCGCTGCCGCTGGCTGTCAGCGGACGTCATTATGGTGCTGGTGGGTCTTATCTGCGGTATTACGCTGTTCGTGGAAGTGGGCGTGGTACTGCTGATCCCACTGGCGTTTTCCATCGCCAAAAAGACGAATACGTCGCTGCTTAAGCTTGCCATTCCGCTCTGTACCGCACTGATGGCGGTGCACTGCGTGGTACCGCCGCATCCGGCTGCGTTGTTTGTCACCAACAAATTAGGTGCGGACGTCGGAACGGTGATTGTTTACGGCCTGCTGGTGGGTCTGGTGGCATCTCTGGTCGGTGGCCCGCTGTTCCTGAAACTGCTCGGCAACCGTCTGCCGTATAAACCGGTTCCGGCAGAATTTTCCGACCTGAAGGTGCGGGAGGAGCATACCCTGCCGTCGCTGGGGGCAACGCTGTTTACGGTGCTGCTGCCGATTGTTCTGATGCTGGTGAAGACCCTCGCTGAGCTCAATATGGCGAAGGAAGGCACGCTGTATACCCTGCTGGAGTTTATCGGCAACCCGATCACGGCAATGTTTATCGCTGTATTTGTCGCCTACTACCTGCTGGGGATCCGCCAGCATATGGGCATGGGCGCAATGCTGACCCATACGGAGCACGGCTTTGGCTCTATCGCGAACATATTGTTAATTATTGGTGCCGGTGGCGCGTTCAACGCTATTCTCAAAACCAGCGGGCTGGCAGATTCGCTGGCGCATATTCTCTCGAACCTGCACATGCATCCGATCCTGCTCGCCTGGCTGGTGGCGCTGGTGCTGCATGCCGCTGTAGGCTCCGCTACGGTCGCGATGATGGGGGCGACCGCAATAGTGGCGCCGATGCTGCCGCTCTATCCGAACGTAAGCCCGGAGATCATCACCATTGCCATCGGTTCCGGCGCTATTGGCTGCACGATCGTGACCGATTCGCTCTTCTGGCTGGTCAAGCAATACTGCGGCGCGACCCTGAATGAGACCTTCAAATACTATACGACGGCGACGTTTATCGCCTCGGTGCTTGCACTTGGCGGCACATTCCTGCTTTCTTTCATTATCTGAGCGCGACGAGACGTATTATGGAAAACGCAACTATCACTGCTTTAACCGCACAGTTTCCTCTGGTTGAGGATCTGATTGCCCTGAAAGAAACCACGTGGCTTAACCCACGAACCACTTCGCTTGCAGAAGGGTTGCCCTATGTCGGGCTGACCAAAGCCGACGTGGACGACGCGCATGCGCGCCTCAACCGCTTCGCGCCATATCTGGCGAAAGCCTTCCCGGAAACCGCGGCAACGGGCGGGATTATCGAATCTGAGCTGGTTGCTATTCCGGCCATGAAAAAACGGATAGAGAGAGAATCTGGCAAGGCTCTTCCCGGAACGCTGCTGCTGAAAAAAGACAGTCATCTGCCCATCTCCGGCTCGATTAAAGCGCGCGGCGGCATCTACGAGGTGCTGACCCACGCGGAAAAACTGGCGCTGGAAGCGGGATTGCTGAGCACTGAAGATGACTACAGCATCCTGCTGGAACCGCGCTTTAAAGACTTCTTTAGCCAGTACAGCATTGCGGTGGGTTCAACCGGCAACCTGGGGATGTCCATCGGCATCATGAGCGCACGCATCGGCTTTAAGGTGACGGTACATATGTCCGCCGACGCCCGCGAGTGGAAGAAAGCCAAACTGCGCAGCCATGGCGTTACCGTCGTGGAATATGAGCAGGATTATGGCGTGGCGGTGGAACAAGGGCGAAAAGCGGCGGAAAACGACCCGAACTGCTTCTTTATCGACGATGAAAACTCCCGCACCCTGTTCCTGGGCTATGCCGTTGCCGGCGAGCGCCTGAAGGCGCAGTTTGCCGAACAGGGCCGTGTGGTGGATGCAGAGCACCCGCTGTATGTCTATCTGCCGTGCGGCGTTGGCGGGGGGCCTGGCGGTGTGGCGTTTGGTCTGAAGCTGGCGTTTGGCGACAACGTTCACTGCTTCTTTGCCGAGCCCACGCACTCCCCGTGCATGCTGCTGGGGGTTTATACCGGCCTGCACGATGAGATTGCCGTGCAAGATCTGGGTATCGACAACGTGACGGCAGCGGACGGGCTGGCGGTCGGACGCGCGTCGGGCTTCGTCGGCCGCGCGATGGAACGTCTGCTCGACGGGTTCTATACCCTTTCCGATCAAAGCATGTACGACATGCTCGGCTGGCTGGCGCAGGAGGAAGGGATTCGTCTGGAGCCATCGGCGCTGGCGGGCATGGCCGGGCCGCTGCGTGTTCAGGCTGATGCCAACGTCACCCATCTGGTGTGGGCGACCGGCGGCGGCATGGTGCCGGAAGACGAGATGGCGAAGTATCTGGCGAAAGGGAAGTAATTATGCCGGGTGGCGGCTGCGCCTTACCCGGCCTACAGGTGCACAATTTGTTGAATGTGAGTTACCGCAAACAGCAGTGATAGCGACAGCACGGCCAGGGCGATGAGGAACTTATCCCGCACCGCCTTCGGCTGCACAAAATCGTCCTGCGCCACGTCCATCACGTTACGGCTGCGGGTATAGCGCCATAAAATGATGGCCACCAGCGCCAGCACAACCAGTGAGATCCAGAAGGGTAGCCCCGTGCGGTGCCAGTTGTGCTTAATCGCCAGGGCAATCAGCGCGCCATACCCCAGCAGCGTGCGCAGCCACGCCAGCGACGTCCGCTCCGGCTGCAGGCCGGGGTCCGCTTCGCGCCGCGCTTTGCGACTATCCGCCATACACCACCAGCACCATCACCACGCCCGCCACTGTTAGCAAAATCGCACTGATGATCAGTAACCCACGCGTATAGGGCAGATCCTGCTTCAGGCGCATCGCCTTTTCGTTACGCAGCCAGCGCAGATAGCCGTAAATCGCCAGTACGCCCGCAAACAGGCACAGCAACAGCGCCAGCACTTCACGAATCAACGGCGTGGCGAAATCGGGCGCGAGCTGATCAAGACCGACGCCGGCGGCCAGAAAGCCCAGCGCGGTACGGATCCACGCCAGATATGTACGTTCATTGGCCAGCGAGAAGCGGTAGTCCGGGGCTTCACCGAGGCGGGAAATTTTCATGAAGGCTCCTTGTCATGCTGCAGGCAGGCTTCAGCATAGCGTAAATCGGCCAGGACAAGGAGACCGGCATCAGGCGATGCCGGTCAGGAGGGTTAATGCAGCTCTGGCCAGTAATCCTTATTGGCCTCGATCAGGTCATCCAGAATCGCTTTCGCGACCGACGCGCTCGGTACGGTTTTTGACAGGGTGATTGCCTGCCAGAGTTTCTGGTACGAGCGTTGCTCCCAGGCATCCACCACCAGTTTTTCCACCGCCACCTGCTGGCTCATCAGCCCTTTCTGGAAGTGCGGGATATCACCCACGGTGAGCGGCTCTGGCCCGTTATGGCCCACCAGACACGGAATTTCCACCATCGCGTCGGCATCAAAATTATGAATGGCCCCGTTGTTTGGCACAATCAGCAGCATCCGCTCCTGGGTATTAAAGGCAATCGCCGTCGCCAGATCGACGATGTAGGAGGCATGTTCGTCGATCTCCAGCTCCCCGGCAGAGGATTTTCCGGCTTCTATAATCGCCCGGCACGAACTGAATACATGCTTCTCACGGTGATCCATAACTTCATTGGCGCGGGTCCGCTCCGGGTTGGCGTGCGCGACCACGTAGTCCGGGAAGAGGTAATACTTCAGATAGGTGTTTGGCATGGTATCTGGATCGAGCGCCTGCACGTCTTTGGCTTTGGCGAAGGTATCGTTCCAGCTCGCTTCGGTATGCGCATCTTCCGAAGGCGGAACATAGCCGTGTTTCGCCACGTATTCGCGCAGTTTCGGCATCAGATCGTTACCGTTCAGATCTTCAATCGATGTCCACCAGCCGAAGTGGTTCAGGCCGTAGTAACGCACGCGCATCTGTTTGCGGTCTTTCAGGCCGACAATCTGCGCCATGCGCCCTTCAATACCGATTGGCATATCGCAGATGTTGAGAATTTTGGCATGCGGACGCAGGCGGCGCGTCGCTTCCGCCACAATCGCCGCCGGGTTGGAGTAGTTCAGCATCCACGCGTTCGGGGAGTACTGCTCCATATAATCCACCAGTTCCAGTACGCCGCCGATGGAGCGCATGCCGTAAGAGATCCCACCCGGGCCGCAGGTTTCCTGACCCAGCACACCGTGACGCAGCGGAATTTTCTCGTCTTTTTCGCGCATCGGGTATTTGCCCACGCGGATGTGCGCCATCACGAAATCCACATCGGTAAACGCCGCTTTTGGATCGGTGGTGTAACTAAACTCAATCTCCGGTGCCTGTTCCTTAAGGATAATTTTGCACGCCTCGGCGATGGTTTCCTGACGTGCGCCATCGTTGTCATAAAACTTCAGGGCACGCAGCGGGAAACGGTCACGGTTGGCTAACAGCATCAGGACGATACCAGGCGTAAAGGTGCTGCCGCCGCCTGCAATGACAACTGAGAATTTTTTCATGATATAGCCTCTGTCAGGGTGGTTTGTTCATTCGTTAAAGGGGTTTTCATCAGCGATTCCAGCTGGTCGCGCACCTGCGGAACGTGCAGGCCAACGATCACCTGTATGCCGTTGCCGCGTCGCACTACGCCGTGTGCGCCGAGGGCTTTGAACACCTCATCGCTTTGGGTTTGCGCCATGTCGACCAGCGCGATACGCAAGCGGGTGGCGCAGTTGTTGATGCTTTCGATGTTGGCCGCGCCGCCCAGCGCCTGCAGGAATCCGGCGGCTTGGCCGACCTGCTGGCTGGCGGCAGCCGGGGCGGTGGTTTGTCCGCGCGCCGCCTTATAGTCCGCCTTGCTGTAGAGTTTGATTTCACTCTCTTCACGACCCGGGGTTTTGAGGTTCAGACGCTCAATCAGCGTTTTGAAGACCACGAAGTAAAGGCCGGTAAAGCAGACGCCGATGCCGATCTGGGTGAATACCGTTGAAGCGTGGTTATGGAACATGGGGATCCAGTTTTGCGGCAGGAACTGGTCCAGCAGGCCACCGCCCATGTTGCCCACCACGCCAAAGGTGTACATCACCGTCGCCATGGTGGCCGCCAGCACGGCGTGAATGGCAAACAGCAGCGGCGAGATAAACAGGAAAGTAAACTCCAGCGGTTCGGTAATCCCCACCAGCACGGCGGTAAGCGTGGCCGGGATCAGCAGGCCCGCGACCTTGACGCGGTTTTCTGGTGAGGCGGTGTACCAGATCGCCAGCGCAATCCCGACCGATCCAAACACCTTAGCGTTACCGTGCAGCGCGAAACCACCTTCCGGGAACAGGGTTTTCAGCGGCAGCGTGCTCTGGCTGAACGCCTGAAGATGCTGCGCCCAGTAGACCTGAATTCCGCCCTCAACGGCGGCCGGGCCAAAGATAAACGGACCGTAGACGAAGTGGTGCAGCCCGGTTGGGATCAGAATGCGTTCCAGGAAGGTATACACCCAGACGCCGAGCGCACCGGCGGAGCGTAAGAACGCCTGCAGGGACTCAATGCCCATCTGCACTTTCGGCCATCCCAGCAGCGTCAGCCAGGCGCAGGGGATCATGACGAAAAACGCGATAATCACCACAAACGAGGTGCCCTGGAAAATGCCCAGGAAAACCGGCAGTGGTTTCTCGAAAAAGCGGTTATGGATCGCAGTGACAATACCGGAAATCGCAATCGCCCCAATAATGCTGGTATCAAGGGTTTTGATCCCGGCAATCATCGCCAGCCCGCTTCCCGCCGTCGGTTCGGCGGAAAAGTCGACGCCAAAGAAGTGGCCCCAGGTCATCCCCATCGCGTTGATGAAGTAGTTCCAGGTCAGGAAGCTTATCAGCACCGCCAGACAGGCGCGGCCCTGCGCCTGTTTCGCCAGACCAATCGGTAAGCCAACGGCAAAAATTAGCGGCATATTGCGGAACACCGCCCAGCCGCCCTCTTCAATGATGTGCACGATCTGCGCGAACAGATTATCAGGAGCCGTTAAGGCTTCGCCCACGAAAAGCGGATTACGAAGCATGATGGCGATTCCCACCACGATCCCGGCAAAGGGAAACAGCAACACCGGGGTAAACATGGCACCACCAAAACGTTGTATTTGACTGAGCATCTTTAAATCCTCACGTAACAACCTGTAGGGGAGAGAGGCCTTTATGGTTTTGTGCTGGCCTGAGGTGAGCATAAGAAGTTACTGATGCGCGAACATGGCGTGCCGCTGCGATTCGTGATCGCATTCATGGTTTTATTTTGACCAATCAGGTCTACTTTTCGCTGTAAATATGGACATGTCAGGATGCAATCCACGCCCTGATACGGGCAGAGAGGTCTACTGGTGATCTACAAATCCATTGCCGACCGATTACGGCTACGGCTGAATTCATCGGACTACAACATCGGCAGCCCCATTCCGGGTGAGAAAGCGCTGGCGCAGGAGTTTGGCGTGGCGCGCATGACCATTCGCAAGGCGCTGGATCTGCTGGTGAGCTGGGGGCTGGTTGAGCGGCGGCACGGCAGCGGGACGTTTGTAGCACGCAAAGATGTGCACCATGAAACCACCAACCTCACCGGGCTGGTGGAGGTACTGCGTCAGCAGGGCAAAGAGGTACAGAGCAAGGTGTTGCAGTTTGAAGTGATGCCCGCCCCGCCCGCCATCGCCAGCCAGCTGCGGATCCAGGTGGATGAGCGGATCTACTTTTCCCGCCGGGTGCGCTACGTGGACGGAAAACCGCTGATGCTGGAGGACAGCTTTATGCCCGTGAAGCTGTTTCGCAACCTCTCGCTGGCGCATCTGGAAGGGTCAAAGTTTGATTACATCGAGAAGGAGTGCGGAATTACAATCAGCGGCAATTACGAGAGCCTGACGCCGGTACTGGCCGATAAACAACTCGCTGGTTACATGAACCTGCCGGAGCAAACGCCGCTGCTGCGCATTACCTCTCTCTCCTACAGCGACAGCGGCGAGTTCCTTAACTATTCCGTGATGTTCCGAAATACCAGTGATTACCAGGTGGACTACCATCTGCGGCGCATCCACCCGGACGACCTGCTAACTCATCCCCCAGAACAGCACCGCCAGTAGCTGCGGGGTGATGATGCGCAGGAACATGACCAGCGGATAGACCGTAGCGTACGACAGCGCCGCCGCGCCGCTGGTGGCGTGCAGGCTATTGGCAAAGGCCAGCGCCGGTGGATCCGTCATCGACCCCGCCAGCATGCCGCACAGCGTCAGATAGTTCATTTTAGCGAACATTCGCGCCAGTATGCCGACCGTCAGCAGCGGGATCGCGGTGATGAAGATGCCATAGCCGACCCAACTCATCCCTTCCCCCCTGACCAGGGTATCGACAAAATCGCCACCGGATTTTAGCCCGACGACCGCCAGAAACAGCACAATGCCCAGCTCGCGCAGCGCCAGGTTGGCGCTCGGCGGCATAAACCAGTAGAGCTTACCGACACAGCCGATTCGCCCGAGGATCAGCGCCATAATCAGCGGCCCGCCCGCCAGACCCAGCTTGAGGGCCACCGGGAACCCCGGTATATACAGCGGAATGGAGCCAAGCAGCACGCCCAGCCCGATACCGATAAACACCGGCAGCATTTGGACCTGCTGCAGTTTTTGCTGAGCGTTACCGACCATATCCGCCACGGCGTCAATGGACGACGGACGCCCGACCAGGTTAAGAATATCGCCGAACTGCAGGCTGGCTTCCGGGCTGGCGACCAGTTCAACACCGGCGCGATTGAGACGAGAGATAACCACGTCGTAACGTTCTTTTACCTGCAAATCGCGTATTTTCTTGCCCAGAACGTGCTCGTTAGTCACCACCACACGCTCCACGCGCATGTCGGTGCCGCGGGTAGAGAGCGAGGTATCCACTTCCTGACCAATCACCAGCCGCGCGTTGTTTAAATCCCCGGGCTGCCCGACAAGGTGCAGCAGATCGCCTTGCCGGATAATGGTGCCAGGCGCGGGCACCATCAGCATTTCGTCACGTTTCAGGCGCGAGCAGATAATATTGGCGCTGTTCAGGATCGGCACGTCCTGAATCGCCATGTTGTTCAGATTGGGGTTATCGACGCGGATGTTGATGGTTTTGATCGGCATATGGCCGTTGGTAAGCGTGGTTTCGTGGTCCTTCGCCTCTTTGTCGACGTTAATGCGAAAGAGCACCCGAACCAGCCACATGGAGAGCAGAATGCCGCAAATCCCGAACGGATAAGCCATCGCATAGCTCATCCCCATCTGGTCGACAATGCCGGGTTCGATACCTAAATCGCGCAGGATTTGCTGGCCCGCACCCAGCGCGGGCGTGTTAGTCACGGCCCCGGAGAAAATGCCCAGCACCACGGGCAGCGGAATTGCGAAGAGTTTATGCAGGATAGCGGTGACCAGCCCGCCCATTACGACGATGCCGAGGGCAAACAGATTGAGGCGTAATCCGGAAACCCGCAATGAGGCGAAAAAGCCCGGCCCGACCTGAATGCCTATGGTATAGACGAAGAGGATCAGGCCGAACTCCTGCGTAAAGTGGAGCATATCGGCGCTGAGAACCAGCCCGAGTTTGTCAGCAAAGTGTCCGACAAAAATGCCGCCAAACAGCACCCCACCGATCCCAAACCCGACGCCACGGATTTTGATGTTGCCAATCCATAATCCAACAACAGCGACCAGGGCCAACACGCTGACGGTTAACGCGATATCACTCATGATCCACTTCCTTGCATAACCTTAGTTATGTTAAGGATTCTCTCAGAGGTAAAGGGCGTTGTATGGGTGATGGCGCACAAAAAAGCCCTGCCGGGGCAGGGCTTTAACTTTTCACCCTCTCCCACAGGGAGAGGGCTGGGGGTGAGGGCACCAGCCCGCACAGCATTAGCTATTCAGCGCCGGCCGCTCGCTAATGGCGATACGCTGTGGCGCGATGGCTTCCGGCACGTTACGGACCAGGTCAATATGCAGCAACCCGTTGGTAAAGGTCGCGCCGGAGACTTCCATATGATCTGCCAGGGTAAAGCTCAGGCTAAACGGCTGAGTCACCAGACCCTGATGCAGCCATTTGGTCTCGGTTTCTTGTTTTTCCGGCGCCCCTTTCACGGTCAGACGCGTGCCTTCGAGCTGGATATCCAGATCGTCCTGGCGGAACCCGGCCAGCGCCAGCGTGATGCGATAGTGGTTATCGTCGCTTTTTTCGATGTTGTACGGCGGAAACGTCTGGTGCTCAGTGGTGCTCTGCAGGGCGTTAGCCAGTTTGTCAAAACCAATCCACTGACGCAGCAGGGGGGATAAATCGTAGTTACGCATACTAAATCTCCTTCTGAGAAGCGAGTTCGGCACAGTTTATTTTTGTGCACAGTTGTTCCTGCAAATCCTTGTGGATTCGCATATGCTCCCGGTTCGGCAAGCAATTCTGAGTGGGCCGCTGACGCGACCCGCGGCATTAATTAATTTCGATACGGCGCGGTTTTTTCTCTTCCGGAATCACACGTTCCAGCTCGATAAACAGCAGACCGTTGACCAGATTCGCGCCTTTAACGTGAATGTTCTCCGCTAACTGGAACTTGCGTTCAAAGTTGCGCTCGGCGATGCCCTGGTAAAGGTAGGTACGTTCTTTCTGCTCGGCCGTATGTGAACCTTTCACCACCAGCAGGTTGTCCTGCGCGGTGATCTCCAGTTCGCTCTCTGCAAAACCGGCGACAGCAATGGCAATGCGGTAGTGGTTTTCATCAACCAGCTCAACATTGTATGGAGGGTAGCCGTTGCTCTGGCTTTGGTTATTTTCTAAATGATTAAACAGGCGGTCAAAACCAATTGCAGAACGGTATAGCGGGGAAAGATCGAAGTTACGCATAAATAAAAGCTCCTGAAATCAGCGAGAAATTTTAGCCTTCCACCATGGACAGGCCATTGCGCCCCCGAACACCCATCAGGCGTGCTCGTTATCGGGTTACATTCTTAAAATGGGTCTGGAAACGGTGTTTTCAACCGCGACGTTCGCACTTTTTTTTGCACTTTTGAGCTTCTCGCTTAGACTGGGACAACAGCACAAAGGGTTAAATTGCGATGGCTGCCACAGTGCGGGGTTATTGGGCTATTCATTTTCAACAAGGCTCGCTATAACCCAGAGTTGCAGGTCTATGCAGTGCCATTAACGATGACTGAGTGATGATGAAAAATGTTCTGATTAAGCTGACGACGTTCAGCGGGGTGGTTTTACTTTGCGGGTGTTCGAGCGTGATGTCTCACACCGGCGGTAAAGAAGGAACATATCCGGGGACGCGCGCCAGCGCGGCGATGATCTCCGATGATGACACGAACTGGGGCACCAAATCCCTGGTGATCCTCGATATGCCGTTCACGGCAGTGGCCGATACGCTTTTGCTGCCCTGGGATATGTTCCGCACGGACAGCTCCGTACGCTCGCGCGTTGAGAAAAGCGAGCAGCAAAATCTGGCAACCAACGCCGTTATCCCGCCCGCCGAGATGCCGCGACGCTAATCCTGTACGGTTTCCGTTAGCCACAGCTGGCGGAAACCCTCTTTCTCCTCCATCCATGCAATAGCGCGCCCGTCCGGGGAAAAGACGACCGCATCGGCAGACGGCGGATTGCCGTGATCGGACGTCAAAAACGTGACCTCTCCGGTCTGCGCATCGCAGCAGGCGATACGATTTTCCAGCACAAATCCCAGACTGTCGCCCGAAGGATGCCAGTTGAATGCCGACTGGATACCGCTTTCGGTATGCGTTAACTGACGCGGCTCGCCCCCCTCCGGTGAGACCAGCCACAGCTGGACAATGCCGTTGTCATCACGCATCAGAAAAGCAATCTGCGTACCCTGCGGGTTGCTGCGCACCCAGTGGCGCGGCACGTTCACCAGCCCCGGATACACCTTTTGATGGGTAAAGGTCAGACGGCGCTGCAGCACGCCAGCAGGCGGTGCTGGCATCGTCTCTGGCGTGCCCTGCAATGGCGCATCGCCTGCCTGTTTCCAGCCCTGCTCGTCTTTGGGCAGATCGACAATAAACAGTTCAGGCACTTTTTCGCCTTTCACAGACAGGGTATCGCCAATAAACGCCAGCCTGCCGTTGCCCACCCAGCCCTCTTCATAGGCGCGGTTGATCTCATCGCTGCCCGGCTGTGGGTTCGGCGTCGTGCGGCTTACCAGCACGCTCCAGAAGGTGCCCGGATATTCATGAGGATGGTTGCCCTGCGGGATGACCGGGCCAAAGGGTGCGGCGACGCCAACGTTACGTAAATCGAGCTTTGGATCGCGCTCATGCAACACATGGTCGTTATAGGTGAAGCTGACGAACTGCCCGTTCGGGCTAAAGACGTGTACATGGCTACCGCCACGGAGTGCGCCTGCGGTATAGGGCGCGGTGATATCCATGGCATCGAGGTTGCTCGCCTGGCCGTTATGGACAATCACGCCCTGGCGATGGTGAAAATCGTATTGCCAGTCTGCATCCGGGTTTTTCGGGCCGTGGATAAAGACGTATTTGTCTTGTGCAGGATGAACGGTCACCACCCCGACATGCGCGCCGTGCGTGGCACGATAAATCACCTCAACCTCGCCCGTACCGACGTTTACCCGCTCTATGGTTTCGCCGGTGAACGATGCCCCGGACGGGCGCACATCGTAGACCAGCCACTGGCTGTCCGGTGTCCAGGTATTGGTATTGGTGAGCTGGTGGTTGCGGGAAGCAAAGGTGATTTGTTTCATGGGATACCCTGATGCGCAGTTATCGCATCAGGGTAAAACATCCGCAGGGATTAGCCTACTCGTTTCACGTCGCCGACCAGCAGGATGTAGGAGAGCGCGCCAATCAACGCCACGGCGGAGATGTAGACCAGGGCCGGGCCAAAGCCGTAGTCCTGCGCCAGGTAGCCGATGACCAGCGGCACAGTGATCCCGCCGAGTCCACCGACGAAGTTGAACACACCACCGGTCAGGCCAATCAGACGCATCGGCGCCAGAGACGACACCAGCGACCAGGTGATAGAGGCAAAACCGTTGCCGAAGAACGCGAGCGCCATCAGGGTCATAATCCACACCGGATCGTTGGTGTAGTTGGCGCCCATGATACAGGTTGAGATCAGCAGCCCGCAGATAATCGGCGTTTTACGCGCAACACCTAATGAGACGCCTTTTTTGACCAGCTTATCCGCCAGCCAGCCCGAGAGCAGCACGCCAAAGAATGCGGCAAGGAACGGTACGGTGGTCATAAAGCCCGCTTTCAGCGCGGTAATCCCCTTTTCCTGGGTGAGGTAATTCGGGAACCAGGTCAGGAAGAACCACAGCGTCGACGTAACCGCAAACTGACCGAGATAAACCCCCACCAGCTTACGATGGAAGACCAGCTTCCAGTCCGCGCGGGTCAGCGGTTGACGCGCCTCTTTTTTCACTGGCGCATCGCCGTCTACCAGGCCGCCACCGTCGCGGATGTAGTCCAGTTCCGCTTTGGTGATATTTTTTGTCAGACGCGGCGGTTGATAGACCTTGAACCAGATCAGGGACCAGATAATGCCGATCCCACCGGTGACGATAAACACCCAGTGCCAGCTTAGCAGCTCCTGGATCCAGATTAACAGCGGGGTCAGGAACGCCAGGCCGACAAACTGCCCGGAGGTGTAAAAGCCCACCGCAGAGGCACGTTCATGCTCCGGGAACCAACTGGTGACCATACGGTTGTTGGTGGGGAACGCGGGTGCCTCGAAAACGCCGGTGATAGCACGCAGGCCAATCAGTGACATCAGCCCGGTCGCGAAGCCCTGGAACAGGGTCGCCACGGACCAGCCTAAAATGGCGATGAAGTAGGTCAGACGCGACCCCACGCGGTCGAGGAACCAGCCGCCGGGGATCTGGCAGAGCGTATAGAGCCAGGCAAACGCCGAGAAGACGTAGCCCATTTCCGCCTTGGTGATCCCAAACTCTTCCTGAATATGGGCCGAGGCCACGGCAAGGTTGGCGCGGTCAACATAGCAAATGACCACGGTAATAAAGATCATGATTAGCGTCAGGTAGCGGCGACGCCCGGTCTTTGTAGCAGTAACTGGAATATCCATCGCAATCTGTCTCCAGATTTTGGGCATAGCGAAGCCGCTCACCATGCCCTGTAATTTACAGAGGGTTATATTTTTGTATGTACGTTTTTATTGCCCGGTGGCGCTTCGCTTACCGGGCCTACGAGAGAGTAGGCCGGATAAGCGTAGCGCCATCCGGCGATTTACCACTCGGCTACGGAGCCATCTTCATGACGCCACAGCGGGTTACGCCAGTCCGGCGCATTTTTACTGAGCTCAATGACTTTGGCTTCGTCAATGTCCACGCCAAGGCCCGGCTTCATTAATGGTTTGAAGAAACCGCCTTCCATGCTGAAGTCTTCTTTGTTTTTCACAAAGTCGAGCAATTCCGCGCCCTTGTTATAGTGAATACCCATGCTCTGTTCCTGGAACACGGCATTGCGGGAGACAAAATCCACGTGCAGGCAGGCCGCCAGCGCAACGGGCCCCAGCGGACAGTGCGGTGCCAGCGCCACATCGTAGGCTTCTGCCATCCCGGCAATTTTGTAGCATTCGGTGATACCGCCCGCATGGGAGAGATCCGGTTGCAGGATCGCAATACCGCCTGCTTCCAGCACGCGTTTGAACTCGAAGCGCGAGAACATACGCTCACCTGCGGCGATAGGAATATGGGTCTGTTCAGCCAGTTTCGGATAGTACTCCGCCTGCTCGGCCAGGACGGGCTCTTCAATAAACAGCGGACGATAGGGCTCCAGCTCTTTAATCAGCACTTTGGCCATTGGCGCACTGACGCGTCCGTGGAAGTCCAGACCAAACTCAATCTCGTTACCGAAAGCTTCACGGATTTGCGCCACGGTATTCACCGCCCGGTCCACCGCGCGCGAGTTGTCAATCACGCCCATCTCTTCACAGCCGTTAAGCTTAAAAGTATCGAAGCCGATATTGCGCAGCTGCGTAATGCCGTCGATCACTTCCGCAGGGCGGTCGCCACCCACCCAGCTGTAGGCTTTGATTTTGTCGCGTACCAGGCCGCCCATCAGCTGCCAGACCGGGGCATTCAGCACTTTGCCTTTGATATCCCACAGCGCCTGGTCAATACCGGCGATGGCGCTCATCAGGATTGGACCGCCGCGATAAAAGCCCGCCCGGTACATCACCTGCCACAGGTCGTTAATGCGTGCCGGATCCTGTCCAATCAGGTATTCCCCCAGCTCATGCACCGCGGCCTCCACGGTGCGTGCGCGCCCTTCTATCACCGGTTCACCCCAGCCAACCACGCCTTCATCGGTTTCGATTTTCAGGAACATCCAGCGCGGGGGTAAACGGTACGTGGTGAGTTTGGTTATTTTCATTGCACTGCCTCTCGATACGCTTTCACAAATGCTGCCGCCTGCTGCGCGGTACGCTCAACGGACTGTCCGGCGCGATAGAGATCGCTGCCCAGCCCCGCGCCCACACAACCGGCGTTAATCCACTGCGCCAGGTTTTCTGGCGTCACGCCGCCCACGGCAAAGACCGGCACGCTGGCGGGCAAGACCGCTTTCAGTGCTTTGATATAGTCAGGACCAAAGGCTGAAGAGGGGAAAATTTTGAGCGACTGCGCACCCGCATCGAGGGCGGTAAAGGCTTCGGTTGCCGTCGCGCATCCTGGACACACGGTCATTCCATAGCTCACCGCGCGGCGGATCACCTCGGGGTTGATGTTGGGGGTGACGATGAGCTTGCAGCCCATCTTTGCCAGCCTCTCCACCTGCTCCGGCTGCAAGACGGTTCCTGCGCCAATCAGCGCTTTATCACCAAAGGCCTCTACCACTGTCGGAATACTTTTTTCCCATTCGGGGGAGTTGAGCGGGATTTCCACCGCGTCGAATCCGGCGTCGATCACGGCACCGACGTGCGCCAGCGCCTCGTCGGGGGTAATGCCGCGCAAGATTGCGATAAGGGGAAGACTAGTTTGCCACTGCATGAGCGATGCTCCTTATTCCTGCCTGAAATGCCGTGTCGCCGGGTACCGTTGATACTTCACGGCCAATCGCGCGAAACGCCTGCTCGTAGCGCGACGTCAGCGCTGCACCAGCGACAATCGTGACAGCCTGCTCGCGCCCGACGAACTCACGCATGCTGGCGACTTCTGCGCCAATCAGCAGGCCAGAAAGAAACTCGCTGACCTGCTCGCGCGGGAGATTTCCCAGCACGTGCGAGGCGCGAACCTCAAAAAGTTGCGGCAAAACATCAGGAAAAGCGATCCCACGATCAAGGCCAGCAGCAAACGCTTCCGGCGACGGAACCTGCTCCGGTAAACCGGCCCCCAACAGCGAATGATTAAGCAGCAAATGGTGCAATTCGCCGGTCAACACGGTGCGAAAATCGTGGATATGCTCTGCATCTGCCTGGACCCACTTGCAGTGCGTGCCGGGCATGACGTAGACAGAAGAAGGAGAAAGCGTGCGCGCACCGAGCAGCTGTGTCTCTTCACCGCGCATCACGTTATGGTTATCGTCGCGCGAGACGCACAAACCGGGAACAATCCAGATATTGTCGCCAACGGACGTTAACTGCTCGCCAATGGCGGAGAAAGGGGCAGGAACAGGCAGATAAGGCGCGATTTTCCAGCCCACGTTGCTGCCCACCATCCCCGCCATCACCACGGGCGTGGCGCTGTCGCGCCAGTTTTGTGTGACCTCTGCTAACACCGCCCCGGGGGATTTTCCGTTCAGACGCGTCACGCCTGCTTCTGATTGCCTGCTCTCCAGGCACTGCTCGCCCTGGTACAGCCAGGCGCGCAGATTGGTCGATCCCCAGTCAATTGCGATGTAGCGTGATGTCATGTGATTTCCTTCAGCCTTCGTGTTGAGCTGGCAATCATGGTGAGCGCCGCCTGCTCTGCCGCATCGCCGTCCTGATGCCGTATCGCATCGAACAGCGCTTTATGTTCCTGGAGCGTTTTTGGCATATTGGCCTCATCACCCATCCAGGTACGTTCAAATACTGCTCGCTGTAGCGAGCTGATCGCCACGCTAAGCTGCTGTAACACCGGGTTATGCACCGACTGCAGTACCGCCTCGTGGTAGCGAATATCCGCCTCGTTAAATGCCTCACGATTCTGGTTATTGGCGATCATGTCGTTCAGCGCCGACTCAATCTGCGCCAGGTCACCTGAGGTGGCGCGCTCTGCCGCCCAGCGGGCGATAGCCGGTTCTACCAGGTTTCGTACCTCGCTCATGGCGCCAATCAGCCGCGGGTCGTAATCGTTTTCCAGTACCCACTGCAGAACATCGGTATCAAGGTAGTTCCACTGGTTACGCGGGGCAACAAACGCGCCGCGATAGCGTTTCATTTCAATCAGCCGCTTCGCCATCAACGAGCGGAACACTTCCCGGATGATGTTGCGGGAGGTTTCAAACTCCTCACACAGTTCTGCCTCTGCCGGCAGCGGCGAGCCGGGAACA
The DNA here is from genome assembly GCF_049237765.1 of Enterobacter cloacae complex sp. SHL021. Taxonomy (NCBI): domain Bacteria; kingdom Pseudomonadati; phylum Pseudomonadota; class Gammaproteobacteria; order Enterobacterales; family Enterobacteriaceae; genus Enterobacter; species Enterobacter cloacae complex sp. SHL021. The sequence goes on from NZ_JBMKJG010000026.1 coordinate 22,398, forward strand.
TATTTGCCACCCACAATCTGTGTACCCAGCGTGATGACAATGCGATCGGTTTTATTGAGAGTCATGGAGAGTCCTTGTGCTCTGTAAGTCCATCACTACTTTACCGCGACCGCTGAATTTCGCCTCACTTTTGCAGTACAAACGTGAGGCCTTTCGCCTTTGCTGTGGTAAAAATGTAGTACAATCAGTTAATGTTGTACTACAATCCAGATCACAAAAAGAACAATTCAATAAACTCAGGGCCAAAAAAAGCCCCGGTTGATAACCGAGGCTGATGATTAAGGGCGACTGCTAAGACAGGACAAATTTCTCAATCGCGTAAGCCACGCCGTCTTCCAGGTTAGATTTGGTGACGAAGTTCGCCACTTCTTTCACTGACGGGATGGCGTTTTCCATCGCCACGCCCATACCCGCGTATTCAATCATTGCGATGTCGTTTTCCTGATCGCCCAGGGCCATGATCTCTTCAGGCTTAATGCCCAGCGCGTCGGCAAGCGACTTCACGCCGGTGCCCTTATTGACGCGTTTATCGAGGATTTCGAGGAAGTACGGTGCGCTTTTCAGCACGGTGTATTTCTCTTTGACCTCCGCCGGGATACGCGCAATGGCTTTATCGAGGATCTCAGGCTCATCGATCATCATTACTTTCAGGAACTGAGTGTTCGGATCCATTTTTTCTGCTTCACAGAACACCAGCGGAATGGTGGCGACATACGATTCGTGCACGGTGTAATAGCTGATGTCGCGGTTAGCGGTGTAGAGCGTTGTACGATCGAGCGCGTGGAAGTGAGACCCGACTTCACGGGACAGTTTTTCCAGGAACAGATAGTCATCATAATTCAGCGCGGTTTGCGCAACCGTGCTGCCGTCCGCCGCTTTCTGCACCAGCGCGCCGTTATAGGTGATGCAGTAATCACCCGGCTGATTCATGTGTAGCTCTTTGAGGTAGCTGTGCACGCCCGCATACGGACGCCCGGTGGTCAGTACCACATTCACGCCCTTTGCGCGCGCCGCGGCGATTGCGTTTTTAACGGCTGGAGAGATCGTGTGGTCTGGCAGCAGCAGCGTGCCGTCCATATCGATTGCAATGAGTTTGATAGCCATGAGGTCCCCGGGATAAATGAGTGCTACCTCATGCTAACGCGATTAAGCACACAAAAATAGAGCTACATTGCGCAACAGAAAACCCCTTTTCCGCACTCCCGGGGAACGTTGACTCACTCGCGGGTGAGGACGATTTTACCAAACGCGCCGCGATCGAGGTGTTCCAGCGCCTGCTCCAGCTGGTCAAAACGGTAGCGCTGCTCAATGACCGGTTTCAGCCCTGTCACCTCCACGGCGCGGACAAACTCTTCCAGCGCACGGCGATGCCCGACACCAATCCCCTGAATAACCGGGGATTTCAGCAACAACTCACCCGCTGATAGCGTAATCTCGCTCCCGGCCAGCACGCCAATCACCGAGATGCGTCCATGAACGGCGACGGCACGCAGGGAGTGCTGCAGGTTTTCTCCCCCCACGGTTTCAATTATGTGGTCAATGCCGCGATCCTGAGTCAGCGTTAAAAGCGCTTCAGCCCAGTCGCCTTTCAGCCGGTTGATACCCCGATCGGCTCCCAGTTTTTTGGCCCGCGCCAGCTTTTCATCACTCCCCGAGGTCACGTAAACCTCTGCACCGAGTGCTTTTGCAATTTGCAGTGCGAAAATCGCCACGCCGCCGGTGCCTTGTACCAGCACCGATTGTCCGGCTCGCAAGTTCCCGCGCTCCACCAGTGCAAACCAGGCGGTTAGCCCTGCACAAGGTAATGTGCTGGCCTCAACGTCATCCAGGGTTTCCGGAGCGGCCACCAGCCCGTTTTCATTCACGATCACGTACTCAGCCAGCATCCCCGGGAAGTACCCTCCGCTCGTTTTATAGGGCAAATGACGGGCATCCGCCTGCGGCCTGCCGTCGATCCACTCCGGGAAGAACGTCGAGATGACGCGAGCGCCGGGTTGAAAACGCGTCACGCCTTCACCAATGCTGTCCACCACGCCGGCCATGTCAGACGCCGGTGTGAACGGGAAGGAAAGCGGGATCGGCATCATGCCTTCAATCACCATTTTATCGCGATAGTTGAGCGCAACGGCATTCACCCGCACGCGCACTTCGCCTGGACCTGGCTTCGGAACAGGTTCCTGGGTGAGTTTAAGATTCTCCCGTCCGAGAGCGTTCATTGACCAGCGTTGCATTGTCTCTGCCATCGTTTTTCTCCTGCCGTTAAATAAGCTTCAGTATCGACAGTCTACCGTTGACTCCTTGTTGCCAGTGGCGATAACTTTTCCCACTATTGACGCCATAATGGAAACAATCCATGACCAGTACGCTGAAGGATATTCCCGTTTTCGTGGCCGCCGTGGAGGCGGGCAGTTTTGCGCAGGCCGCGATCCGCCTGCATTTGTCGCGCTCCGCGGTGGGAAAAAGCATCGCTCGCCTGGAAGAGCGGCTGGGAGTCCGTCTGTTTCACCGCACCACCCGCAGCCAAAGCCTGACCGATAACGGGGCGCTTTTTTACGAGCGCTGCCTGCGCGCGCTGGAGGAGATTAGGGGCGCGGAATCGCTGCTGGAAACGGGGAAGCAGCAGATCAGCGGCCGCCTGCGTGTGGCCATGCCGGTGCTGTTTGGTCGCCAGTGCGTCGCGCCACTGCTGATAGAACTGGCGCAGGAACATCCCGGTCTTGAACTGGAAATGTCATTCAGCGACCGCGTGGTGGATCTCGTAGAGGAAGGGTTTGATATGGCGGTGCGCAACGGCACGCTGCAGGACAGTAGCGTTCTGGTCGCCAGAAGGCTGGGAGAACACCTCATGGTGCTCTGTGCTGCGCCAGAATATCTGCAAAAAAGCGGTCAGCCAGACACCGTTGCTGATTTACCCCACCATACTGCCATTAACTATCTGCGAGCAGGCAGAGTGTTACCCTGGCAGCTGATGGATAACGAAGGGAGATCGCACACCTTTACTCCCCGCTCATCCCTCAATATGGATGATTTACAGGCGATTTGCGACGCAGCGCTGGCAGGATACGGCATTGCATGGTTGCCCTGCTGGATGGCCCGCAGAGAAATACAGCAGGGGAAACTCATCCCGCTTTTAAAGCAGGCGCCGGACGTACGCTTCGACGTTCATGCAGTCTGGCAACATACGCCGCATCTGCCACTCAGAGTCAGAATTGCCATCGATACGCTTGCCAGCCGTTTACCGTCAGTGCTGTCGCTGGATATGCCTGAGCCAAAAAAAAGCCGCGCTAAATGCGCGGCCTGAGTCGTGCTGTATAACAACGATTAAATATCGATATTCGCCGCTTTCAGCGCATTCTCTTCTATGAAGGCACGACGAGGTTCAACCGCATCGCCCATCAGGATCGTGAACAGCTGGTCGGCAGCAATCGCGTCTTTAACGGTAACGCGCAGCATGCGACGGCTTTCCGGATCCATGGTGGTTTCCCACAGCTGATCCGGGTTCATTTCGCCCAGACCTTTATAACGCTGGATAGAGAGGCCGCGACGGGACTCTTTCACCAGCCATTCCAGCGCCTGTTCGAAGCTGGCCACCGGCTGACGACGTTCGCCACGTTCGATGAACGCATCGTCTTCAATCAGACCACGCAGCTTCTCGCCGAGAGTGCAGATACGACGGTATTCCGGGCCGGTCACAAACTCGTGCTCTAGCGGGTAATCGGTATCGACGCCGTGGGTACGCACGCGAATAATCGGCTCAAACTGCTGCGCCGCGTTCTGCTGAACGTCGAACTTCCACTGGCTACCGTGCTGCTCTTTCTCGTTCAGCTCGCTCACCAGCGCGTTCACCCAGCGGGTCACCGCCTGCTCGTTGCTCAGATCGGCTTCAGTCAGGGTTGGCTGATAGATCAGCTCCTTCAGCAGCGCTTTTGGATAGCGACGCTCCATACGACCAATCATTTTCTGCGTGGCGTTGAACTCAGACACCAGACGCTCCAGCGGCTCACCTGCCAGTGCCGGAGCGCTGGAGTTCGCATGCAGGGTCGCACCATCAAGTGCGATCGCGATTTGGTACTGATCCATCGCGTCGTCATCTTTGATGTACTGTTCCTGTTTGCCTTTCTTCACTTTGTACAGCGGCGGCTGTGCAATGTAGACGTGGCCGCGTTCAACGATTTCCGGCATCTGACGGTAGAAGAAGGTCAACAGCAGCGTACGGATGTGCGAGCCGTCGACGTCCGCATCGGTCATGATGATGATGCTGTGATAGCGCAGCTTGTCCGGGTTGTATTCGTCACGACCAATGCCGCAGCCCAGCGCGGTGATCAGCGTCGCCACTTCCTGAGAAGAGAGCATTTTGTCGAAACGCGCTTTCTCAACGTTGAGGATTTTACCTTTCAACGGCAGGATGGCCTGGTTCTTACGGTTACGGCCCTGCTTCGCAGAACCGCCCGCGGAGTCCCCTTCCACAAGGTACAGTTCGGACAGCGCCGGGTCGCGTTCCTGGCAGTCAGCCAGTTTGCCCGGCAGACCCGCTAAGTCCAGCGCGCCTTTACGGCGGGTCATTTCACGGGCTTTACGCGCCGCTTCACGGGCACGCGCCGCATCGATAATTTTACCGACAACAATTTTCGCGTCGTTCGGGTTTTCCTGCAGGTAGTCGCTCAGCAGTTCGTTCATCTGCTGTTCAACCGCCGATTTCACCTCAGAGGAGACCAGCTTGTCTTTGGTCTGTGAGGAGAACTTCGGATCCGGCACTTTCACGGAGACAACAGCAATCAGGCCTTCACGGGCGTCATCACCGGTGGCGCTGACTTTCGCTTTTTTGCTGTAGCCTTCTTTGTCCATGTAGGCGTTCAGGGTACGGGTCATCGCCGCACGGAAGCCCGCAAGGTGCGTACCACCGTCACGCTGTGGAATGTTGTTGGTGAAGCAGTAGATGTTTTCCTGGAAACCGTCGTTCCACTGCAGAGCCACTTCCACGCCGATACCGTCTTTTTCCGTAGAGAAATAGAAGATATTTGGGTGAATTGGCGTTTTGTTCTTGTTCAGGTATTCAACGAACGCTTTGATACCACCTTCATAGTGGAAGTGGTCTTCTTTGTTGTCGCGTTTGTCACGCAGACGAATTGAGACGCCGGAGTTCAGGAACGACAGTTCACGCAGGCGTTTTGCCAGGATGTCGTACTCGAACTCGGTGACGTTGGTGAAGGTTTCGAGGCTCGGCCAGAAACGCACCATGGTACCGGTTTTTTCGGTATCGCCGGTCACGGCCAGCGGCGCTTCAGGCACACCGTGCTGATAGATCTGGCGGTGAATTTTGCCTTCGCGCTGGATAACCAGTTCCAGTTTCTGCGACAGGGCGTTTACCACGGAAACACCTACGCCGTGCAGGCCGCCGGAGACTTTATAGGAGTTATCGTCAAATTTACCGCCTGCGTGCAGAACGGTCATGATCACTTCTGCAGCAGACACGCCCTCTTCCGGATGGATACCGGTCGGGATACCACGGCCGTCATCCTGTACGGAAACAGAGTTATCGGCGTGGATGGTGACGATAATGTCTTTACAGTGACCCGCGAGCGCTTCGTCGATAGCGTTATCTACCACCTCGAATACCATGTGGTGCAGACCGGTGCCGTCATCCGTATCGCCGATATACATACCCGGGCGCTTACGCACCGCATCCAGCCCTTTCAGGACTTTGATACTGGAGGAGTCATAAGAATTCGACATCAACGTTTCTCGCTCATTTCAACTTGGGTTAATCCGTTATTTTACCCTTTTCCACGGTAAACATCTTCGAATTTTCGTCCGACATGTCCATAACGTGTTCAGCGCTAATGGCGCTGACGAAAACCTGCGACTGCGTGGCTTTCAGGCGGCTGGCAAGCAGCCCGCGCCGCGCGTCGTCAAGTTCCGAGGCAAAATCATCTATCAGGTACAGGCAGCGTCGCCCGCTTTCGCGGGTGAGGAACTCCCCCTGCGCCAGGCGCAGCGCGCACATCAGGAGCTTGAGCTGCCCGCGCGACAGGGTGTCTTCTACCGGCGCACCGTCAGCACGAATGCGGAAATCCGCCTTGTGCGGGCCGTGCGCGGTGTAGGTCAACATACGGTCGCGCTCGAAGTTTCTCTCCAGCACCTCGGCATAATCCGTCTCTTTTTCCCAGCCGCGCTGGAAGGAGAAGGTGAGAGAAAATTCAGGTAAAAACTGTTTGCAGGTGTCGGCCATATCTTCGGCGATGCCTGCGCTGTATTCGGCACGCCAGCGGCTGATTTGTTCCGCAAGAGGAATTAATTCCATGTCCCACGGGCGCAGCTGGGCGTAGCGCGTGACCTGGCGCAATGCGGCGTTACGCTGCTTAAGCAGACGCTTCAGGTTGCTCCAGGCGTTAAAGAAACCGGCTTCGTTGTGAAAGCATCCCCAGTCGAGGAACGCTCTTCTGTATTTGGGGCCGCCGTTGAGTAAAGTAAACCCCTCCGGCGTGATCAGCTGCATCGGCATCAGCAGCGCCAGCTCCGCCACTTTGTGGCCGTCGGTACCGTCGATGCGCACCTTGCTGTCGCCCTGCTTGTCTTTGGTCAGGCCAATGGCGGTTTCCCGCTCCTCACCCTGCAAACGCCCGTGCAGGACAAAGGATTCCTGTTCGTGGCGAATCACGCGACCAATCTGCAAACTGCGAAACGCCCGGCCATGGCCGAGCGTATAGATGGCTTCAAGCACGCTGGTTTTGCCGCTGCCGTTTGCGCCAACCAGGAAGTTAAAGCCAGGGGATAAAGCGAGATCCGCGCTTTCGATATTGCGAAAGTCGCGGATCAACAGACGGGTGAGCGACATTACAGTCTCATTGGCATAACAACATACGCAGCCGACTGTGATGCGGCATCTTCAATCTGTACGCTCGAAACGGAGTCAGTCAGCAGAATGCGAACGTTCTCGCATTTCAGTGCATTCAGCACGTCCAGCACGTAGCTGACGTTAAACCCGATTTCCATCTCAGCCCCGGCGTAGGTGACGTCCAGAATCTCTTCTGCCTCTTCCTGCTCCGGGTTGTTGGCGGTGATTTTGATCTGGTTTTCACTTACGTACAGGCGTACACCGCGGAATTTCTCGTTCGAGAGAATGGCCGCGCGGGCAAACGCCTGCTTGAGGCTATCGCAACCCGCTTCCAGCGTTTTGTCCGGGTTCTTCGGCAATACGCGGCGATAATCCGGGAAACGACCGTCAACCAGCTTGGATGTGAAGACGAAATCACCCACGTGAGCGCGGATGTTGTTGCTGCCGATCTGCACGCGCAGCGGCGTGTCGCCACCGTCGAGCATACGCATCAGCTCAATTACGCCTTTACGCGGCACGATCACCGAATGGTTAGGTAGTGAGTCGCCAATTGGCATGGAACAGACCGCCAGACGGTGGCCGTCGGTGGCCACGGTACGCAGCTCTTCCCCTTCGGTTTCGAACAGCATGCCGTTTAAATAGTAGCGAACGTCCTGGTGCGCCATAGAGAACTGCGTGGCTTCAATCAGACGCTTCATCGTCGCCTGCGGCAGGGTGAATTCGACTTCACTTTGCCAGTCGTCCAGGTTCGGGAAGTCCGCAGCAGGCAGCGTGGAGAGGGAGAAACGGCTGCGGCCAGAACGCACCAGCATGCGGTCGCCTTCCAGCTGCACCGCGATCTCTGCGCCTTCCGGCAGCCCGCGGCAGATATCAAAGAATTTACGTGCCGGAACCGTGGTCGCGCCTGCGTCATGCGGCTGAGTCAGCGTAACGCGCGCGATCATTTCCATTTCCAGGTCTGTGCCGGTCAGCGACAGCGTACCGTCCGCGACCTGAAGCAGCAGGTTTCCGAGAATAGGCAGCGTTGGGCGGCCACCTAATGGGCCACTCACCTGTTGCAGCGGTTTTAATAAATGTTCACGTTCAACGGTAAATTTCATAGCGTCACGATGATAATGTTCTGATTAAATTGGAAAAATCTTCTTTTATGTCGTGGCTTTCTTCGCGTAACTGCTCAATCTTGCGACAAGCGTGCAGCACGGTCGTATGGTCACGGCCACCAAACGCATCGCCGATCTCCGGCAGACTGTGGTTGGTTAACTCCTTTGCCAGCGCCATCGCCATCTGACGCGGGCGCGCCACCGAGCGGGAACGACGTTTAGACAGTAAATCTGCCACTTTGATTTTGTAGTACTCGGCCACCGTCTTCTGAATGTTGTCGATAGTGACCAGTTTTTCCTGCAGTGCCAGCAGATCGCGCAGCGCTTCACGCACAAAATCGATGGTGATCGCGCGGCCGGTAAAGTTGGCATTGGCGATGACGCGGTTCAGCGCCCCTTCCAGCTCACGAACGTTGGAACGCAGACGCTTGGCAATAAAGAACGCCACTTCACCCGGCAGGCGAATGTCGTTCTCATCGGCTTTTTTCATCAGGATCGCGACGCGGGTTTCCAGTTCCGGCGGCTCGATCGCCACGGTCAGGCCCCAGCCGAAGCGGGATTTCAGACGATCTTCCACACCGTTGATCTCTTTTGGATAACGATCCGAGGTCAAAATGATCTGCTGGTTACCTTCCAGCAGCGCATTGAAGGTGTGGAAAAACTCCTCCTGCGATCGTTCTTTATTCGCAAAGAACTGAATGTCATCGATCAGCAGCGCATCAACAGAACGATAATAGCGTTTAAACTCTTCGATCGCATTGTTTTGCAGGGCCTTTACCATGTCCTGAACGAAGCGCTCGGAGTGCATATACACTACTTTCGCATTTGGCTTGCGCGCCATAATGCCGTTACCCACCGCGTGCAGAAGGTGCGTTTTACCCAGACCCGTGCCGCCATAGAGGAACAGCGGGTTATAGGCTCCACCGGGGTTGTCTGCCACCTGGCGAGCCGCCGCGCGTGCCAGCTGGTTCGATTTACCTTCCACGAAGTTATCGAAGGTGTGTTTGACGTTAACGTTAGAGCGGTAGGTCGGTTCTGCCGGGGCAGGCACATTATCCCAACCCGGACGTGCAGCAGGAGCAACGCGAGGAGCCGGAGCGGGTGCCGCCTGAGCAGGCGCTGCCACGTTTACGGTTTCGCGCACCGTCTGGGTGACCGGCTTTGTGCCCACTTCAAAGCGCAGCTGCGGGGCATCTGACCCGCAGAAATCATTCAGCAGTCCGTTGATGTTATTAAGGTACTTGTCCCTTACCCAATCGAGCACAAAACGGTTTGGCGCATACAAAGCCAGCGTGTTATCGCTCAGTTCCGCCTGCAACGGGCGGATCCACATACTGAATTCTGTGGCTGGTAACTCATCCTGCAATCGGGCAAGACACTGCTGCCAAAGCGAAAGTGACACGGCGGACTCCACTCGAACAATATAAAGAAAACTATTGAATATTCATGATTGTTGGCGCACATCGACATGACCCAATGAGGGGGATGTGCGAACCGCTATCTGCGGTTATACACGCCATCGTTGAAACAACCTGAACGATATTGTGTTTAAGCCCGGCCAGGATCGCTGGATCCCGATCGGGACCGCGGATCATAGCCTAAACTGAGCCAGAGATCTTCTGTTTCTCACAGATTCTTCCCGATTTATCCACAGGAAGATCCGAAACCGGGTAAGTGTAAACGATCCTGGCGGGAGTGCCCCACGATTTAGCCCGCATATTGGAAAATTTAATGAGAACAGACAATTTTTTGCTTAAATGATCTAACGAAGATCCAGGACGATCCTTGCGCTTTGTTGATGAGACCGTATAATCCTCGACCCGGCGCGTGATGCTCTTCTTCCTGCGTCGTCCGTTGCTCATTTTCCACGCGAAATCGTGCGGAAATACGCGGGAAATAAGGAAAGAGAATTGACTCCGGAGTGTACAATTATTACAATCCGGCCTCTTTAATCACCCACGCTGAGGCGTTAGTCGTTCGAATCTCGTTCGGGTATACGCAAAAGTCAGTGAATTTATTCAAGTTTAGGTAGAAATCGCCATGAAACGCACTTTTCAACCGTCTGTACTGAAGCGCAACCGTTCTCACGGCTTCCGTGCTCGTATGGCTACTAAAAATGGTCGTCAGGTTCTGGCACGTCGTCGTGCTAAAGGCCGCGCTCGTCTGACCGTTTCCAAGTAATAAAGCTAACCCCTGAGTGGTTAAGCTAGCATTTCCCAGGGAGTTACGTTTGTTAACTCCCGCTCATTTCACTTTCGTCTTCCAGCAGCCACTACGGGCTGGCACGCCGCAAATCACCATCCTCGGCCGCCAAAATTCGCTGGGGCATCCCCGCATCGGTCTTACTGTCGCCAAGAAAAACGTTAAGCGTGCGCATGAACGCAACCGGATTAAACGTCTGACGCGTGAAAGCTTCCGTTTACGTCAGCACGAACTGCCTTCTATGGATTTCGTGGTGGTGGCGAAAAAAGGGGTTGCCGACCTCGATAACCGTGCTCTCTCGGAAGCGTTGGAAAAATTATGGCGCCGCCACTGTCGCCTGGCTCGCGGGTCCTGATAGCCCTCATTCGGGTCTATCAACGCCTGATTAGTCCGCTACTCGGGCCACACTGCCGTTTCACGCCAACATGCTCAAGCTACGGAATTGAGGCATTGCGCAGGTTTGGAGTGATAAAAGGCAGTTGGTTGACGGTGAAACGCGTATTAAAATGCCACCCTTTACACCCAGGTGGAGACGACCCCGTCCCCCCAGGACCCTTTGATACCAGAGAACACTAACGATGGATTCGCAACGCAATCTTCTTATCATCGCTTTGTTGTTCGTGTCTTTCATGATCTGGCAGGCATGGGAGCAGGATAAAAATCCTCAACCCCAGCAGCAGACCACGCAGACAACGAGCAGCCAGGGGAGTGCCGCCGACCAGGGCGTACCGGCCAGTGGCCAGGGGAAACAGATTACGGTTAAGACCGATGTGCTTGAGCTGACTATCAACACCCGTGGTGGTGATGTTGAGCAGGCGCTGCTGTTGACCTACCCGAAAGAGCTGAAGTCTACCGAGCCGTTCCAGTTACTGGAAACCACGCCTGAGTTTATCTACCAGGCGCAGAGCGGCCTGACCGGTCGTGATGGCCCGGATAACCCGGCTAACGGTGCGCGTCCACTGTACAACGTCGAAAACGACACCTTTGTACTGGCTGATGGCCAGAACGAACTCGTTATTCCGATGACCTACACCGACGCGGCAGGCAACACCTTCACTAAAACCTTCACCCTGAAACGCGGTGAATATGCAGTGAACGTGGGCTACAGCGTACAGAACGCCGGTGCGAAACCGCTTGAAGTATCGACCTTTGGTCAGCTGAAGCAGTCCATCAATCTGCCGTCTCACCGTGACACCGGAAGCAGCAACTTTGCGCTGCATACCTTCCGTGGCGCGGCATACTCCACGCCTGACGCGAAGTATGAGAAATACAAATTCGACACCATTGCCGATAACGAAAACCTGAACGTCAGCTCCAAAGGCGGTTGGGTGGCAATGTTGCAGCAGTATTTCGCAACGGCATGGATCCCAAATAACGACGGTACCAATAACTTCTACACCGCGAATCTGGGCAACGGTATTGCGGCTATCGGCTACAAATCTCAGCCGGTTCTGGTTCAGCCGGGTCAAACCGGTAAGCTGGCAAGCACCCTGTGGGTCGGCCCGGAAATCCAGGACAAAATGGCTGCTGTTGCACCGCACCTGGATCTGACCGTTGACTACGGCTGGTTGTGGTTCATCTCTCAGCCGCTGTTCAAGCTGCTGAAGTTCATCCACAGCTTCCTGGGTAACTGGGGCTTCTCCATCATCGTTATCACCTTCATCGTACGTGGCATCATGTACCCGCTGACCAAAGCGCAGTACACCTCCATGGCGAAGATGCGTATGCTGCAGCCGAAGATTCAGGCAATGCGCGAGCGTCTGGGCGATGACAAACAGCGTCAGAGCCAGGAGATGATGGCCCTGTATAAAGCAGAGAAAGTGAACCCGCTGGGTGGCTGTTTCCCGCTGCTGATTCAGATGCCAATCTTCCTTGCGCTGTACTACATGCTGATGGGTTCCGTTGAGCTGCGCCATGCGCCGTTCGCGCTGTGGATCCATGACCTGTCCGCACAGGACCCGTACTACATCCTGCCGATCCTGATGGGCGTGACGATGTTCTTCATCCAGAAGATGTCTCCGACCACCGTGACCGACCCGATGCAGCAGAAGATCATGACCTTTATGCCGGTCATCTTCACCGTGTTCTTCCTGTGGTTCCCGTCAGGTCTGGTGCTGTACTATATCGTCAGCAACCTGGTGACCATCATCCAGCAGCAGTTGATTTACCGTGGTCTGGAAAAACGTGGCCTGCATAGCCGCGAAAAGAAAAAGTCCTGATTCGGTAAGTTAACGCTAAAATAAGGGCGGTCGATTGACCGCCTTTTTTATTTGTATTGAACGAGAGCAACCATGAGCCATAACGACACTATCGTCGCCCAGGCAACCCCACCGGGACGCGGTGGTGTAGGCATTTTGCGTATCTCCGGCCTGAAGGCGCGCGAGGTCGCTGAAGCGGTGCTGGGTAAACTGCCAAAGCCGCGCTACGCTGATTATCTGCCGTTTAAAGACAGCGACGGTACCCCACTGGACCAGGGCATTGCGCTGTGGTTCCCCGGCCCGAACTCCTTTACTGGTGAAGACGTGCTGGAGCTGCAGGGTCACGGCGGCCCGGTTATCCTCGACCTGCTGTTAAAACGTATTCTGACTCTGCCGGGCCTGCGTATTGCGAAGCCTGGCGAGTTCTCCGAGCGTGCTTTCCTCAACGACAAGCTCGACCTGGCGCAAGCCGAGGCGATTGCAGACCTGATCGACGCCAGCTCTGAACAGGCGGCCCGCTCCGCCCTGAACTCGTTGCAGGGCGCGTTTTCCGCACGTGTAAATCACCTTGTGGAAGCACTTACTCACCTCAGGATCTACGTCGAAGCAGCGATTGACTTCCCGGATGAAGAAATTGACTTTCTCTCTGACGGTAAAATTGAAGCCCAGCTCAATGATGTGATGGCCGATCTCGATGCCGTTCGCGCCGAAGCGCGCCAGGGGAGCCTGCTGCGTGAAGGGATGAAGGTGGTCATCGCGGGTCGTCCAAACGCCGGTAAATCGAGCCTGCTGAACGCCCTCGCGGGCCGTGAGGCGGCGATCGTGACCGACATCGCCGGGACCACCCGCGACGTGCTGCGTGAGCATATTCACATCGATGGCATGCCGTTGCATATCATCGACACTGCGGGTCTGCGTGATGCCAGCGACGAAGTGGAGCGTATTGGTATCGAGCGCGCCTGGCAGGAGATTGAGCAGGCCGACCGTGTGCTGTTTATGGTAGATGGCACCACGACCGACGCCGTTGACCCGGCGGAGATCTGGCCGGACTTTATCGCCCGTCTGCCGGCTAAACTGCCGATCACCGTGGTGCGTAACAAAGCAGACGTCACCGGCGAAACGCTGGGCATCAGCGATGTGAATGATCACTCACTTATCCGTCTGTCTGCCCGCACTGGCGAGGGCGTTGACGACCTGCGTAACCATCTCAAGCAGAGCATGGGCTTTGACACCAGCATGGAAGGCGGCTTCCTGGCGCGGCGTCGCCACCTGCAGGCGCTGGAAGAGGCGGCACGTCACCTCGAGCAGGGCAAAGCGCAGCTGATTGGCGCATGGGCGGGGGAATTGCTGGCGGAAGAGTTGCGCCTGGCGCAGCAGAATCTGAGTGAGATCACCGGGGAGTTTACGTCGGACGATCTGCTTGGGAGGATCTTCTCGAGCTTCTGTATTGGTAAGTGACCCTCGTTACTGAAGGGTGATTTCCCCCAGGAAATCACCCTTGTCCAGTCGATTGCCGTACTCAAAGAGAGCCATCCGGCCGAAAGCTACTGAACCGTTTTTTATTAGCCGGTTATTGAACGCTACCCTGTGCGTGGCGGCGATTCTCACCTATGTAACCGTTTCCCCGGTGCTGCTGATGGAAACCATGGGTTTTAATCGCGAGCAGTATTCCACGATGGTCAGTATGGCGGTCTCGTTCTTGACGCCGTTTGCGCGCAATATGCTGATCGGGATTATGATTGGCTGTAGCATGCTCTGCATCCTTTTACTTATGGTCCTCCAGCCCTTCACGCAGATCTGGCATAAACGGAACAGCCATAATCCGAAAATCCTCTGGCTACGCGAGACCATCAAGGCGTTATAGGGTGTCAGCGATCCAATTTTCACCTAAGAAAATGTAAAGTTCGGTCCTCAGCCTTTTCTTACTATCATTTACTGATTAAAACAGGAGTTGAGTTAAGCGATAATGATGTAACCGTTTAACCGACTACGACCATTATCAAGGAGCGAAAAATGGCTACGCACTTTGCAAGAGGGATACTGACAGAAGGTCGTCTCGTATCGGCCAGAATTTCTTCAGCGTGTCACAGTGAAGCGCTCAAACTTCCTGAGCACCGTCGGTCGCGTTTTTTGGCGTCCCGGGCGCTTCTTGCTGAACTGCTGTTTATGCTGTACGGCACCAGTGAGCTGCCGGACATCATCATCCAACCTGAAGGTCGTCCGGTCTTTGCCGACCCGGAGCTGCCGCGTTTCTCCATTGCCTATACGGGCAATATTATTGGCGTAGCACTCACCACTGAAGGCGATTGCGGGCTGGATATGGAGCTTCAGCGCGCGACACGCGGTTTTCACGGCGCCAGCCCGCATGATGATTACCCGCTCTCCAGCAATGAACAGCTGTGGGTGCGCAACCAGAACGATCCCACTGAAGCCCGGGCTCAGCTTATCACCTTGCGTCAGAGCATTCGTAAGCTCTGTGGCTGCGCGTCAGACGATGCCAGTCAGCTGCAACTCCTGCCGGGCTCCGGACGCCTGCGCTCCACGCAAGCCGCGCTGGTAGAAGCGCTCAGCGATGTTGAGGATGTACTGATCTGGTCTGTAGCAGTGACACCTGCCATTGAACGGCTGAAAATCTGGGAATTTGACAGTAAACAGGGATGGAGTAGCCTTCCGGATGTGCCCGAACGTGCCAACGAGCCCGCCGCGCGCCTGATGAGATTAACCAGTTTACCGGCAGAAAAAGCATATACCCTTAGCTGATCCGTTCAGGGTCATCATGATGAAACAGGAGTAATCATGTCTGAAACGTTGAAAGTCGTTACATTACTGGGAAGCCTGCGCAAAGGTTCATTTAACGGGATGGTTGCCCGTACGTTGCCACAGTTGGCTCCGGCGGGTATGGAGATTAGCGCCCTGCCGTCCATTGGTGACATTCCCCTTTACGATGCGGACGTGCAGCAGGAAGAAGGCTTTCCGCAGAGCGTCGAAGCGCTGGCCGAGCAGATTCGCCAGGCTGACGGGGTGGTGATTGTGACGCCAGAGTATAACTACTCGGTTCCGGGTGGTCTGAAAAACGCAATTGACTGGCTATCCCGCCTGCCGGAGCAGCCGCTTTCCGGTAAGCCGGTGCTGATTCAGACCAGTTCAATGGGTGCCATTGGCGGTGCGCGCTGCCAGTATCACCTGCGTCAGATCCTGGTATTCCTGGATGCAATGGTCATGAACAAGCCGGAATTTATGGGTGGAGTGATTCAGAATAAAGTCGACCCGCAGACGGGTGAAGTGGTGGATCAGAGCACGCGTGACCATCTCTCTGGCCAGTTGACGGCGTTTGGGGATTATATCAAGAGGGTGAAGGCTTAAGTGAGGTGCGGGCTGATGCCCTCACCTCAGCCCTCTCCCACGGGAGAGGGTGCAAACATGTTTATTTGGCGTCGATAAACACAATCTTCAGCACAAACAGCAGCGCCACAATGATGACGCACGGGCTGAGGTCGCGGAAACGACCGGTGCCAATCTTCATCACGCAGTAAGAGATAAAGCCCAGCGCGATACCTTCAGTAATAGAGAAACTGAACGGCATCATTACCGCGGTAATAAACGCCGGTACCGCTTCGGTTAAATCATCCCACTTCACGCGCGACAGGCTGGAGGTCATCAGTACCCCCACGTAAATCAGCGCACCGGCAGCCGCATACGGTGGAACCATGCCAGCCAGTGGAGAAAGGAAGATCACCAGCAGGAACAGAATACCCACCACAACCGCGGTCAGACCGGTACGGCCCCCTACGGAGACACCGGAAGAGGACTCAATGTAAGCGGTAACAGAAGAGGTTCCGATAAAAGCACCGCTGACAGAGGAGATGCTGTCCACAAACAGCGCCTGCTTCATGCGCGGGAATTTACCTTTCTCATCCGCCAGGCCCGCTTTGTCGGTCACGCCGATCAGCGTGCCGGAGGAGTCAAACAGGTTCACCAGCATAAAGGAGAAAATCACCCCCGCCAGGCCCAGATTCAGGGAACCCGCCAGATCAACATGACCAATAACGGTAGAGACGCTCGGTGGTGCGGAGACAATGCCGTTATAGTGAACGTCACCCAGCATCCAGCCCAGTAGGGTGGTCACTACGATGGACACCAGCACCGCCGCATGAATATTGCGGGAAGCGAGGATCGCGATGATAAAGAAGCCCAGCACGCCCAGCAGCACGTTATGGGAGGTCAGGTGACCGATGCTGACCAGCGTCTCCGGGTTAGCGACGATAACACCGGCATTTTTCAGCCCCATCATACCGATGAACAGACCGATACCGCTGGTGATACCCACGCGCAGGCTGACAGGAATGTTAGCAATCATCCAGTAACGCACGCGGAAAATAGTCAGCAGCAGCAGACCAACCGCACCCCAGAAGATAGCGCCCATGCCGACTTGCCACGGCAGCCCCATCGCCTGAACTACCACGAACGCAAAGAATGCGTTAAGCCCCATCGCCGGAGCCAGCGCAACCGGCAGGTTAGCGAATACGCCCATCAGAATGCTGCCAAGTGCAGCGATCAGGCAGGTGGTCACGAAGACGGCGCTGGTATCCATGCCAGCAACGCCCAGAATTTGTGGGTTAACAAAAACGATATAGACCATCGTCAGGAAGGTGGTAAAACCGGCGATCACTTCGGTACGTGCCGTTGTGCCGTGCTCGCGCAGTTTAAACACGCGCTCAAGCAGACCCTGACCCGATGTCTGGGTTGTGTGTTGTTGACTCATCATCAATTTCCGAACAAGGAGGGAAAATTCGTCGCTATCCTATACCAAAATGCGACAATAGTGGCGGTTACGAGATACTTTTTTCATTGATTTTGCTTATACGGCAACGATTGCGTCTCGTTGAACTGCAGTACGTAAACGTTAAACTTGTAAAAAGGGAAAGGCATGTCCGGAATTGAAGCGGTATTTTTCGACTGCGACGGTACGCTGGTCGACAGTGAGGTCATTTGTTCCCGCGCGTATGTCGCCATGTTCCAGGAATTTGGTATTACGCTCAATCTCGACGAGGTGTTCAAACGCTTTAAGGGCGTGAAGCTGTACGAGATCATCGACATCATTAACGCCGAACACGGTGTGGATCTGGCGAAAACGGATCTGGAACCGGTGTACCGCGCCGAGGTCGCACGCCTGTTCGATTCTGAGCTGGAGGTCATTGCTGGCGCAAACGCGCTGCTGGATGCCATGACGGTACCGATCTGCGTGGTGTCTAACGGACCGGTCAGCAAAATGCAGCACTCGCTGGGTAAGCTTGAGATGCTGCACCACTTCCCGGAAAAACTGTTCAGCGGCTACGATATTCAACGCTGGAAGCCAGATCCTGCGCTGATGTTCCATGCGGCAAACGCAATGAACGTCAACGTAGAGAACTGTATTCTGGTGGATGACTCGTCCGCGGGCGCGCAGTCGGGCATTGATGCAGGAATGGAAGTGTTTTATTTCTGTGCCGACCCGCACAACAAGCCGATCGATCATCCAAAAGTGACGACCTTTACCGATCTGGCGCAGTTGCCGGAATTGTGGAAGGCGCGCGGGTGGAATATTACACGATAGGTTTTTGTAGGCCCGGTAAGCGCAGCGCCACCGGGCATTTTAACCACTGATTACTCTTTCGGATCTTTACCCGCCAGCAGTTTGTCCAGTTCGTCGCCGCCCACGTGACGGAAGTCCTGACCTTTCACGAAGTAGAAAATGTATTCGCAAATGTTCTGGCAGCGGTCGCCGATACGCTCGATAGAGCGCGCGCAGAACAGGGCGGTCAGTACGCTTGGGATCGTACGTGAATCTTCCATCATGTAGGTCATCAGCTGGCGCACAATGCCTTCATACTCCTGGTCGACTTTCTTGTCTTCACGGTAGATACGTACCGCTTCATCCAGATCCATACGCGCAAAGGCATCCAGCACGTCGTGCAGCATCTGCACCGTGTGGCGGCCCAGCGACTCCAGGCTTACCAGCAGCGGCTGATGCTGCTGAGAGAATTTCTCCAGCGCGGTGCGGCAGATTTTATCCGCAACGTCACCGATACGTTCCAGCTCGGCGATGGTTTTGATGATGGCCATCACCAGACGCAGGTCGCTCGCCGTCGGCTGACGCTTGGCGATGATGCGCACACACGCTTCGTCAATCGCCACTTCCATCATGTTGACGTTTTTATCGCCTTCGATAACGCGCTTCGCCAGTTCGCTGTCCTGGTTGTGCATCGCCGTGATCGCATCAGAAAGCTGTTGCTCGACCATGCCACCCATGGTCATGACCTGAGTGCGAATACTTTCCAGCTCTGCGTTGAACTGGCCGGAAATGTGTTTATTAAGATTGAGATTGTCCATAGCGCGCTCCTGAATCAACCGTAACGACCGGTGATATAGTCTTCTGTTTGCTTTTTAGCGGGCTTGGTGAACAGATCGTCCGTGTTACTGAACTCAATCAACTCGCCCAGGTACATAAATGCCGTGTGGTCGGAGCAACGCGCAGCCTGCTGCATGTTGTGGGTCACGATAACCACGGTGTAATCCTGCTTCAGCTCGGTGATCAGCTCTTCGATACGACCGGTTGAGATCGGGTCCAGCGCTGAACACGGCTCATCCAGCAGCAACACTTCCGGGCGGATCGCGATTCCACGCGCAATGCACAGACGCTGCTGCTGCCCGCCGGAGAGAGAGTAACCGCTCTGGTGCAACTTATCTTTGGTTTCGTTCCATAATGCGGCCTTGGTCAAGGCCCACTGCACGCGCTCGTCCATATCGGCACGGGAGAGCTTTTCAAAAAGGCGTACACCAAACGCGATGTTGTCGTATATCGACATCGGGAACGGCGTCGGTTTCTGGAAAACCATGCCCACTTTGGCGCGCAGCAGGGCGATATCCTGAGCCTGGGTCAGAATGTTTTCACCGTCCAGGATGATTTCGCCTTCGGCACGCTGCTCTGGATAGAGCGAGTACATTTTGTTAAAGGTGCGCAGCAGCGTGGATTTACCACAGCCGGACGGACCGATGAATGCCGTTACCTGGTTCTTCGCGATATCCAGGTTGATATTCTTCAGGGCATGGAATTTGCCGTAGTAGAAGTTCAAATCACGAACCTGAATCTTACCCGGGGCAGTATCAACCATACTCATTGACTCATTTCCTCATTCGGCGCCGCGAGCTGCCGCGCCGTAAAAATTTAACCGTGTTTCTTCTTCGCGAAAATGACGCGCGCCAGAATGTTCAGCAACAATACGCAAAGGGTGATGATCAGCACCCCGGCCCAGGCCAGCTGCTGCCATTCCGCGAATGGGCTCATCGCAAATTTAAAGATCGTCACCGGCAGGTTGGCGATCGGCTGCATCATGTCCGTGCTCCAGAACTGGTTGGAGAGGGCGGTAAACAGCAGCGGTGCCGTTTCACCCGCGATACGGGCAATGGCCAGCAGAATACCGGTCATGATCCCGGAGACAGAGGCTTTAAGCGTAATCGCGGAGATCATTTTCCACTTTGGTGTACCCAGCGCATACGCCGCTTCACGCAGACTGTCCGGCACCAGTTTGAGCATGTTCTCGGTGGTACGAATGACGATAGGCACCTGCAGCAGCGCCAGCGCAATCACACCCGCCCAGCCGGAGAAGTGTTCCATTTGTGCCACAACAATGGTGTAAACAAACAGACCCACCACAATAGACGGCGCAGAGAGCAGAATGTCGTTAATGAAACGAATCACTTCTGCGAGCCAGGATTTACGGCCATATTCCGCCAGATAGATACCCGCCATGATGCCAAGCGGCGTACCGAATACCGTCGCCCACAGGATCAGCAATCCGCTGCCTGCCAGGGCGTTCGCCAGTCCACCACCCGCCGTGTTCGGCGGTGGCGTCATTTCGGTGAACAGCGCCAGAGACATGCCGTCGATACCGCGAACCACGGTAGAGAAGAGGATCCAGATCAGCCAGAACAGACCAAAGGCCATCGTCGCCATCGAGAGCGTCAGCGCGATACGGTTTTTGAAACGACGCTTCGCCTGCATTTTGCGGCGGGATTCCGCAAGCTGAGCAGTGCTTTGCATTTCGAGAGTTGCCATTAGCGTGCCCCCTCATTTTTCGCAAGACGCAGGATCATCAGCTTGGAGATCGCCAGTACGATGAAGGTAATCACGAACAGGATCAGACCCAGCTCCATCAGCGCCGCCACGTGCAGCCCGGATTCCGCTTCGGCGAATTCGTTCGCCAGTGCGGAGGTAATACTGTTGCCCGGCATATAGAGCGAAGCACTGTCGAGCTGGTAGGTGTTACCGATGATAAAGGTCACCGCCATGGTCTCACCCAACGCACGCCCTAAGCCCAGCATCACGCCCCCAATCACCCCATTTTTGGTGAACGGAAGAACGATACGCCAGATCACTTCCCAGGTGGTGCAGCCAATGCCGTAAGCCGACTCTTTCATCATCACCGGGGTTTGTTCGAACACATCGCGCATAACTGCCGCAATGTACGGAATAATCATGATGGCGAGGATCACACCAGCCGCCAGAATACCGATACCGAATGCCGGGCCGGAGAACAGCGCCCCCACAAACGGAATAGCGGAAAGAACATTACCCACCGGCTCCTGGAAATACGTGGCAAACAGTGGCGCAAAGATAAACAGACCCCACATGCCGTACACGATACTTGGAATGGCCGCCAGCAGTTCAATGGCGATACCCAGCGGGCGTCGCAGCCAGCCCGGTGCCAGTTCCGTCAGGAACAGGGCGATACCAAAGCTTACCGGAACTGCAATCAGCAGGGCGATGAACGAGGTGACCAGCGTGCCGTAAATCGGCACCAGCGCACCGTAGATATCATTCGGCGCGTCCCACTCTTTGGTCCACAGGAAGGAGAAACCGAATTTCTGAATGCTCGGCCAGGAGGAGAAAATCAGAGACACGATAATGCCGCCCAGCAGCAATAGCACAATCAGCGCAGCCAGTTTCACCAGCGCGCTGAAAATCATGTCACCTTTTTTACCCGGAGGGTTAAATGCAGGCTTGGTTGCAGCCATAAATTACTCTTCTGTTTGAGACGTTTTACGAATATGCCCGGTGGCATTGACGCTTACCGGGCCTACAGCGTTAACCGTAGGGCGGGTAAGCGTAGTGCCACCCGCCATCTTCGTTAAATATATCCTGTTAGTACAGCGCTTTACCGCTGCTGTCTTTCACGTTGGTTTTCCATGCAGCACGAATCTGCTCAACCACGCTGTCTGGCAGGCTGGCATAATCCAGGTCATTAGCCTGTTTGCCGCCGTTTTTGTATGCCCAGTCGAAGAACTTCAGCACTTCTGCGCCCTGCTCAGGTTTCTTCTGCTCTTTGTGAACCAGAATGAAGGTGGTAGAGGTGATTGGCCACGCGTCTTCACCTTTCTGGTTAGTCAGGTCCTGAGCGAAGGATTTGCTCCAGTCAGCACCTTTTGCAGCGTTGGCAAAGTTCTCTTCAGTCGGGCTGACAGGTTTGCCATCAGCAGAAACCAGTTTGGTGTAGGACAGGTTGTTCTGCTTGGCGTACGCATATTCTACGTAACCGATAGAACCCGGCAGACGCTGTACGAACGCGGCGATACCGTCGTTCCCTTTACCGCCCAGACCGGTTGGCCAGTTAACGGTAGAGCCGGAACCGACTTTAGATTTCCACTCTTCGTTCACCTTCGCCAGGTAGCTGGTGAAGACGAAAGAGGTACCAGAACCATCCGCGCGGCGAACCACGGCGATGTTCTGAGAAGGCAGCTTCAGGCCAGGGTTGAGCTTAGCGATGGCTTCGTCATCCCATTTTTTGATTTTGCCCAGGTAGATATCACCCAGGGTTTTGCCGTCCAGCACCAGCTCACCCGACTTCACGCCCGGCAGGTTGATCGCCAGAACCACACCACCGATTACGGTCGGGAACTGGAACAGGCCTTCCTGAGCCAGTTTGTCATCAGACAGCGGAGCGTCGGATGCGCCGAAATCAACGGTGTTTGCGGTAATTTGTTTCACGCCACCGGAGGAGCCGATACCCTGATAGTTAACCTTGTTACCGGTTTCTTTCTGGTAGGTATCCGCCCATTTGGCATACACCGGCGCAGGGAAGGTTGCACCAGCGCCAGTCAGGCTTGCTTCTGCGAATACAGAGAAAGCGCTTAGAGATAAGGTCGCGGCGACAACAGTTGCGACAGTGGTACGCATAACTTTCATAATGTCTCCTGCAAGGATTTCGTAAATCATTGTTTAAGTGGCTACGATGAGCAAAATAGGACAAACAGGTGACAGATAAATGTACGAATTATGACAGTTTTATGACAATGAAAATTTAGCTTAAAAACCAGCGAAAGATCTCTTATTTATCATCATGTTAGTCACTATCATGACAACAACTTTTCAGAAATATTTTCTTTATGTGACACTGAAAAAAGTAGCTGAAGATGACAGATTGTCATAAATAAAAACGCGAATGCGTTGATTAAAAACAAACCAGGCAGGGTAAAAAAGCTCCACCCGAAGGTGGAGCCTGGAGGGATTATTCTACGGTGACCGATTTCGCCAGGTTACGCGGCTGGTCAACGTCGGTGCCTTTGATCAGCGCAACGTGGTAAGCCAGTAACTGCAGCGGCACGGTGTAGAAGATAGGGGCAATAACCTCTTCTACGTGCGGCATCTCGATGATGTGCATGTTGTCGCTGCTGGCAAAACCGGCGTCCTTATCAGCGAAGACGTACAGTACACCACCGCGGGCGCGAACTTCTTCAATGTTGGACTTCAGTTTTTCCAGCAGTTCGTTGTTAGGTGCCACAACGATAACCGGCATATCCGCGTCAATCAGCGCCAGCGGGCCGTGTTTTAGCTCGCCTGCCGCGTAGGCTTCAGCGTGGATGTAGGAGATCTCTTTCAGCTTCAGCGCGCCTTCCAGCGCAATAGGGTACTGGTCGCCACGGCCGAGGAACAGGGCGTGGTGCTTGTCAGAGAAATCTTCAGCCAGGGCTTCAATGCGCTTATCCTGAGACAACATCTGCTCAATACGGCTTGGCAGCGCCTGCAGACCATGAACGATGTCATGCTCAACAGAAGCATCCAGCCCTTTCAGACGCGCCAGTTTCGCCACAAGCATCAGCAGAACCGTCAGCTGCGTGGTAAACGCTTTGGTGGAGGCCACGCCGATTTCAGTGCCCGCTTTGGTCATCAGCGCCAGATCGGATTCACGCACCAGCGATGAGCCCGGCACGTTACAGATAGCCAGCGATCCCAGGTAACCCAGCTCTTTAGAGAGACGCAGCGCCGCCAGGGTATCTGCCGTTTCGCCAGACTGAGAAAGGGTGATCATCAGGCTGTTACGGCGCACGGCGGATTTGCGGTAGCGGAATTCAGAGGCGATTTCCACATCGCACGGCACGCCAGCCAGCGATTCAAACCAGTAGCGAGAGACCATCCCGGAGTTGTAGGAGGTACCGCAGGCCACAATCTGAATGTGCTCAACCTTGCTGAGGAGCTCGTTTGCGTTGGCACCCAGTTCGCTCAGGTCCACTTCGCCGTGACTGATACGACCGGTCAGGGTGTTTTTGATGGCGTTTGGCTGCTCGTAAATCTCTTTCTGCATGTAGTGACGGTAAGCGCCTTTGTCGCCTGCGTCGTACTGCAGATTGGATTCAATTTCAGGACGTTTCACCTGCTCGCCTTTGGTATCGAATACCGTCACGCTGCGGCGAGTCACTTCTGCGATATCACCCTCTTCCAGGAAGATAAAGCG
The DNA here is from genome assembly GCF_049237765.1 of Enterobacter cloacae complex sp. SHL021. Lineage (NCBI taxonomy): Bacteria > Pseudomonadati > Pseudomonadota > Gammaproteobacteria > Enterobacterales > Enterobacteriaceae > Enterobacter > Enterobacter cloacae complex sp. SHL021. The sequence continues at coordinate 46,501 of NZ_JBMKJG010000026.1, forward strand.
GCGGGTGACCGGCAGGAGCGCCAGTTGGTCAGAAGCGATAAAGTTTTCGCCCATGCCCATACCGATAACCATTGGACTACCGGAACGCGCCGCCAGCAGGGTGGACGGATCGCGGGAGTCCATGATCACCGTACCGTACGCACCGCGCAGCTGTGGGATTGCGCGCAGCACCGCGTCACGTAGCGTGCCGCCCTGTGCCAGCTCCCAGTGCACCAGGTGCGCAATCACTTCGGTATCGGTTTCAGAAACGAAGGTATAGCCGCGCGCTTTCAGTTCTTCGCGCAGCGGTTCGTGGTTTTCGATAATGCCGTTATGCACGACCACGATGTGTTCAGACACATGCGGGTGCGCGTTGCCTTCAGACGGTTCGCCGTGTGTCGCCCAGCGGGTATGCGCAATACCGGTGCCACCGTGCAGGGGGTGTTCTTCCGCGGCCTGGGCCAGCATCTGCACTTTACCGAGGCGACGCAGACGGGTCATATGACCTTCTGCATCCACCACTGCCAGACCGGCAGAGTCGTAGCCACGGTATTCCAGACGACGTAAACCTTCTAGAAGGATTTCAGCAATATCACGCTGCGCAACTGCGCCAACAATTCCACACATAGTTAGATTTCCTGATTATGGCGTTATGCCATGCGTTGTCGCTGACCTGTATTTGCCCTTTCCGGGCGCCCCGAGCCTTGTAGAGAGTGGGGTTATTGTTATGGGTATTGCTTGTGGGGGGAGGATTATATTATCCCCTCACCCCGGCCCTCTCCCCAAAGGGGCGAGGGAGAAAAACACCGCACCGAACGATCCCCTCTCCCTTTGGGGAGAGGATTAGGGTGAGGGGTAAATCCGTTACTTCTTCTTCACCGGGCGTTTCCAGCCCTGCTTGTGCACCTGCGGCACACGGCTTAATACCAGTTCGTTATCGGCGATATCGCGCGTAACGGTTGTCCCGGCGGCAATCGTTACGCCGTTACCCACGGTAACAGGCGCCACCAGCTGAGTGTCGGAGCCGACAAACACATCATCACCGATGATGGTTTTAAACTTATTCGCGCCGTCATAGTTGCAGGTAATCGTTCCTGCGCCAATATTCACGTTGTCGCCAATTTCCGCATCGCCCAGATAGGTCAAATGACCGGCTTTAGAGCCTTTACCCAGACGCGCTTTTTTCATCTCAACGAAGTTTCCAACATGTGAGCCTTCCAGCAGCTCAGCCCCCGGGCGCAGACGCGCGAACGGCCCAATAGTGCACGCTGCGTCAAGACGGGCATCTTCCACCACGCTGTATGGGCTAATTTCGCAATCATCACCGATGATGCTGTTTTTGATCACACAGCCCGCACCAATTTTGACGCGGTTACCCAGCGTGACGTTACCTTCCAGGATAACGTTAGTATCAATTTCAACGTCGCGCCCGTGCGTTAACGTTCCACGCAGATCGAAACGCGCCGGATCGCGCAACATCACGCCGGCCAGCAGCAGTTTTTCGGCCTGTTCGGACTGATAAACACGCTCCAGACGGGAAAGCTGAAGGCGGTTATTCACCCCTTCGGTTTCGCTGATACGCGCCGGGTGAACCGCCGCAATCTCACGCCCTTCCTGGTACGCCATCGCAATGATGTCGGTGATGTAGTATTCACCCTGCGCGTTGTTGTTGTTGAGCTTAGACAGCCAGCGCTTCATGTCCGCGCCGTTAGCCATCAGGATACCGGTGTTGATCTCCTGAATCTGGCGCTGTGCTTCGCTGGCGTCTTTATGTTCAACGATACCCGTGACGTTGCCGTTTTCACGGGTGATGCGGCCGTAGCCGGTCGGATCGTCCAGCACGACGGTTAATAAACCGATACCGCCCTGCGGTTTGGCTTCACGCAGGCGAGTCAATGTGTCGATGGAGATCAGCGGAACATCGCCGTAGAGCATCAGAATGTCTTCGTCATCGGCAAAGAACGGTGCTGCCTGCTGCATTGCGTGGCCGGTTCCCAGCTGTTCAGCCTGAAGCACCCAGTTGAGCTTGTCATCGCTCAGCGTTTTTTTAAGCAGATCGCCGCCGTGGCCATAGACCAGGTGAACCTGGCGAGCGCCCAATTCATTTGCTGCATCAATAACATGCTGCACCATTGGCTTTCCTGCCAGTGTATGAAGCACTTTAGGCAGATCGGAATACATGCGGGTACCTTTGCCTGCGGCAAGGATCACCACGCTCATCGCACTGTTTGACATACGCATCCTGACGGTAGTTTGAGTGAGAAGTAAAAACGTTTGGTGCTTAAAATTCTACATCTTTTTCGTCATGAATTAAGGACGAAAAAAAAGCCAGCCTGGTATCCAGACTGGCTTTTGTGCTTTTCAAGCCGGTGTTACATCGCTTTTTTGGTCAACTCGATAACGCGCAGTTTGGCGATCGCTTTGGCCAGCTCCGCAGACGCCTGAGCGTAATCCACGTCACCATGAGAGCTGCTAATGTGCTCTTCAGCCTTACGCTTCGATTCCAGGGCTCGCGCTTCGTCGAGATCCTGGCCACGAATAGCGGTATCGGCCAGAACGGTCACACTGCCAGGCTGCACTTCAAGAATGCCGCCGGACAGATAGATAAACTCTTCGTGACCGAACTGTTTAACGATGCGGATCATACCAGGCTTAATGGCGGTGAGCAGCGGTGCGTGACCCGGGAAGATACCCAGTTCACCTTCACTACCCGTTACCTGGATTTTCTCGACCAGACCGGAGAACATTTGTTGCTCTGCGCTGACGACGTCCAGGTGGTAAGTCATTGCCATATCACCCTCCGATTAAGGCGTTAAAGTTTTTTGGCTTTTTCCACAGCTTCTTCGATGGAACCAACCATGTAGAACGCCTGCTCTGGCAGGTGATCGTATTCGCCTTCCATGATGCCTTTAAAGCCACGGATGGTGTCTTTCAGGGAAACGTATTTACCTGGAGAACCGGTGAATACTTCCGCAACGAAGAACGGCTGGGACAGGAAGCGCTGGATCTTACGCGCACGTGCTACCACCAGTTTGTCTTCTTCAGACAGTTCATCCATACCCAGGATGGCGATGATGTCTTTCAGTTCCTGGTAACGCTGCAGCAGGGACTGTACGCCACGCGCGGTGTCGTAGTGTTCCTGACCAACAACCAGTGGATCCAGCTGACGGCTGGTGGAGTCCAGCGGGTCAACGGCCGGGTAGATACCCAGAGACGCGATCTGACGGCTCAGTACCACGGTTGCATCTAAGTGCGCAAAGGTGGTTGCTGGTGATGGGTCAGTCAAGTCATCCGCAGGTACGTATACCGCCTGAACGGAGGTGATAGAACCGGTTTTGGTAGAGGTGATACGTTCCTGAAGAACACCCATCTCTTCCGCCAGCGTAGGCTGATAACCTACCGCTGAAGGCATACGACCCAGCAGTGCAGATACTTCAGTACCGGCCAGGGTGTAACGGTAGATGTTATCAACGAACAGCAGAACGTCACGGCCTTCGTCACGGAATTTCTCAGCCATCGTCAGACCAGTCAGCGCAACGCGCAGACGGTTTCCTGGTGGCTCGTTCATCTGGCCGTAAACCAGGGATACTTTGTCCAGAACGTTGGAGTCGGTCATTTCGTGGTAGAAGTCGTTACCCTCACGAGTACGTTCACCTACGCCCGCAAATACGGAGTAACCGGAGTGCTCGATCGCGATGTTACGGATCAGCTCCATCATGTTTACGGTTTTACCTACACCCGCACCACCGAACAGACCAACTTTACCGCCCTTCGCAAACGGACACATCAGGTCGATAACTTTGATACCGGTTTCCAGCAGTTCCTGAGAGCTGGACAGCTCTTCGTAGGAAGGTGCCGCGCGGTGGATAGCCCAACGCTCTTCTTCACCGATGTCGCCTTTCATGTCGATTGGCTGACCCAATACGTTCATGATACGACCCAGTGTTGCTTTACCTACCGGGACTTCGATCGGGTGCTCAAGGTCTTTAACTTCCAGACCACGACGCAGACCGTCGGAAGAACCCATCGCGATGGTACGCACGATACCGCCGCCGAGCTGCTGCTGAACTTCCAGCACCAGGCTCTCGTTACCATTCTGTACCTCAAGCGCGTCGTACACGCGTGGTACGGCGTCCTGAGGGAACTCGACGTCCACCACGGCGCCGATTACCTGGACAATCTTTCCAGTAGCCATCTTGAATCCTCTACGTAATTCGTAAACCTGGTTAAACCGCGGCGGCCCCCGAGACGATCTCGGTGAGTTCCTGAGTAATGCTGGCCTGACGAGCTTTGTTGTAAACCAACTGCAGCTCTTTAATCAGGCTGCCGCCATTATCGGTCGCGGCTTTCATCGCCACCATTCGTGCGGCCTGCTCGCTGGCCAGGTTTTCTACAACGCCCTGATAAACCTGAGATTCAACGTAACGACGCAGCAGGGTATCCAGCAGCGGTTTCGGATCGGGTTCATACAGGTAATCCCAGGCTTTCTGTTTCAGCTCGTCATCTTCTGAAGCCGGTAAAGGCAGCATCTGAGTGAGAGTTGGCACCTGAGACATGGTGTTAATAAATTTGTTGCTGACAACGTACAGTCTGTCCAGACGGCCTTCATCATAGGCCTGCAACATCACTTTAACCGGGCCGATCAGTTCGGACAGGGACGGGTTATCACCCATACCGGTCACCTGAGCGACAATGTTGCCACCAACGGAGTTAAAGAAAGAGACGCCTTTAGAGCCGATCAATGCGAGGTCGCACTGAACGCCTTTATCGGACCAGCCTTTCATATCCGCCAGCAGTTTTTTGAACAGGTTAATGTTCAAGCCGCCACACAGACCACGGTCGGTCGACACCACCAGGTAGCCCACGCGCTTAACGTCGCGTTCTTCCAGGTAAGGGTGCTTATATTCCAGATTACCGTTTGCAAGGTGACCAATCACTTTGCGCATGGTTTCTGCATAAGGACGGCTGGCCGCCATGCGATCCTGCGATTTACGCATTTTGGAAGCGGCGACCATCTCCATCGCTTTAGTGATCTTTTGCGTGTTCTGGACGCTTGCGATCTTACTACGTATCTCTTTTGCGCCGGCCATGAGCTTCTCCTCAATGCCAGGCGGCTTGTCCTGAGACAAGCCGCCGGACGATTACCAGGATTGGGTTGCTTTGAAGGAATCGAGGATAGCTTTCAGCTTGCCTTCGATTTCGTCGTTATAGCCACCGGTCTGGTTGATCTCTTGCATCAGCGGAGCGTGATCACGGTCGACGTAAGCCAGCAGAGCGGCTTCGAAGCTACCGATTTTCGCCAGTTCCACATCTTCGAGGTAACCGCGTTCAGCCGCGAACAGTACCAGGCCCTGCTGAGCAACAGACATTGGTGCGTACTGTTTCTGCTTCAGCAGCTCGGTCACTTTCTGACCGTGGCTCAGCTGTTTACGGGTTGCTTCGTCCAGATCGGATGCGAACTGAGAGAACGCAGCCAGTTCACGATACTGTGCCAGCGCGGTACGGATACCACCGGACAGTTTCTTGATGATCTTGGTCTGAGCAGCACCACCTACACGGGATACGGAGATACCCGGGTTAACCGCCGGACGAATACCGGAGTTAAACAGGTTGGTTTCCAGGAAGATCTGACCATCGGTAATGGAGATTACGTTGGTCGGAACGAACGCAGAAACGTCACCCGCCTGGGTTTCAATGATCGGCAGCGCGGTCAGAGAGCCCGTTTTACCCTTCACTTCACCTTTGGTGAAGTTCTCGACGTATTCCGCGTTAACGCGGGAAGCACGCTCCAGCAGACGAGAGTGGAGGTAGAATACGTCGCCAGGGAACGCTTCACGTCCTGGTGGACGACGGAGCAGCAGGGAAACCTGACGATAAGCAACAGCCTGTTTAGACAGGTCATCGTATACGATCAGTGCATCTTCACCGCGGTCACGGAAGTATTCACCCATTGCACAACCGGCGTATGGCGCCAGGTATTGCAGTGCAGCAGATTCAGAAGCGGTAGCCACAACAACGATGGTGTTAGACAGCGCGCCGTGCTCTTCCAGTTTACGAACCACGTTAGAAATGGTGGACGCTTTCTGGCCGATAGCCACGTACACACATTTGATGCCGGAGTCACGCTGGTTGATGATGGCATCGATAGCCATCGCGGTTTTACCGGTCTGACGGTCACCGATGATCAGTTCACGCTGACCACGACCGATTGGGATCATGGCATCAACGGACTTATAACCCGTCTGAACAGGCTGATCTACGGACTGACGGTCGATAACGCCCGGTGCGATAACTTCGATTGGAGAGAAGCCATCGTGCTCAACCGGACCTTTACCGTCGATTGGTGCACCCAGGGTGTTAACAACACGACCCAGCAGGCCACGGCCAACCGGAACTTCCAGAATACGGCCAGTACACTTAACCTTCATGCCTTCGGCGAGGTCAGCGTATGGACCCATCACAACTGCACCTACGGAGTCGCGCTCCAGGTTCAGTGCGATAGCGTAACGGTTACCCGGCAGGGAAATCATCTCACCCTGCATACAATCGGCCAGGCCGTGGATGCGGATAACACCGTCACTTACAGAAACAATAGTACCTTCGTTATGAGCTTCGCTCACAACATTGAACTGAGCAATGCGCTGCTTGATCAGTTCGCTGATTTCGGTGGAATTCAGTTGCATGCTCCAGTCCCCTTAAGACTGCAAGACGTCTGCAAGGCGCTCAAGACGGCCGCGTACGCTGCCATCAATGACCATATCACCCGAGCGGATGATTACGCCTGCCATTACAGACTTATCGATTTTGCAATTCAGCTTAACTTTGCGTGACAGACGTTTTTCCATCGCGGCGGTAATTTTCGCAAGCTGTTCATGACTCAGTTCAGTCGCAGAAGTTACTTCAACTTCAGCAGTAGCTTCACTAAGGGCACGTAAGTGCTCAAACTGCTCGAGAACATCCGGGAGCACACGGAGACGACCATTTTCTGCCATTACCTTAATCAGGTTCTGGCCGTTGGCATCCAGTTGCTCTCCGCACACGGCGATGAACGACGCGGCGAGGGTTTCAGGTGCTAATGCACCAGAAAGCAACTCGGCCATTTGTTCGTTTTTCGTCACCTCAGCGGCAAACGCCAGCATATTCTGCCAGCGATCGACATTTTGGTGTTCGACAGCAAAGTCAAAAGCTGCTTTGGCGTAGGGGCGAGCTACCGTAACAAATTCAGACATCAGCCCCTCCCTCCTTACAGTTCAGCGACAAGTTTGTCCACGATGTCGCTGTTAGCAGCTTCATCCACGGAACGTTCGATGATCTTCTCGGCGCCAGCAACAGCCAGAATCGCAACCTGCTTACGCAGTTCTTCACGAGCACGTTTACGCTCAGCTTCAATTTCAGCCTGAGCCTGTGTCACGATCTTAGTACGTTCCTGTTCTGCTTCAGCTTTGGCTTCGTCCAGGATCTGAGAACGGCGTTTGTTAGCCTGTTCGATGATTACCTGAGCTTCCGCTTTCGCTTTTTTCAGCTGGTCTGTCGCGTTGGCCTGTGCAAGGTCCAAATCTTTCTTTGCACGTTCTGCAGAAGCCAGACCGTCAGCAATTTCTTTCTGACGTTTTTCGATGGCAGCCATTAAAGGCGGCCATACATACTTCATGCAGAACCAGACAAAGATAATAAACGCGATGGCCTGGCCGAGGATTGTTGCGTTCATGTTCACAGCACAATACCTCTTAAATTTCTGTGGCTTGGGGTTTTAAAACAACTACTACGCGACAGCAAACATCACGTACAGACCCAGACCTACAGCGATCATTGGGATAGCATCCACCAGACCCATAACGATAAAGAACTGAGTACGCAGCAGAGGAATCAGATCAGGTTGACGCGCAGCGCCTTCCAGGAATTTGCCCCCGAGGATGCCGATACCGATCGCAGCACCGATAGCCGCCAGACCCATCATCACAGCGGCAGCCATGTACAGCAGATCCATATTCAGGTTTTCCATGACAGTCTCCAGTTTGTTTCAATTAAAACGTAGTAGTGTTGGTAAAAAATCAGTGCTCTTCAGACGCCATCGACAGATAGACGATCGTCAGAACCATGAAGATAAAGGCTTGCAGCGTAATGATCAGGATGTGGAAAATGGCCCACGGCACATTCAGAACCCACTGTGACCACCACGGCAGAAGACCCGCGATCAGAATGAAAATCAGCTCACCCGCATACATGTTGCCGAACAGTCGCAGACCCAGTGAAACAGGTTTGGACAGCAGGCTAACGCCTTCCAGGATCAGGTTGACCGGAATAAACGCCCAGTGGTTGAACGGCTGCAAGGTAAGCTCTTTCACAAAGCCGCTTACGCCTTTCATTTTGATGCTGTAGAAAAGAATCAGGATAAACACGCCCAGCGCCATCGACAGGGTGATGTTCACGTCAGCAGACGGAACCACACGCAGCGCAGGCAGGCCGAAGATGTGCTCGCCGATAAACGGCAGAAGGTCAATTGGCAGCAGGTCCATCAGGTTCATCAGGAAGACCCACACAAACACGGTCAGTGCCAGTGGCGCAATCAGCTTGCTCTTACCATGGTACATGTCTTTCACGCTGCCATGGACGAAGCCGATGATCATCTCAACGAACGTCTGGAATTTCCCTGGAACACCGCTGGTCGCCTTTTTAGCAACACCGCGGAACATGGCCAGGAACAGAAGACCCAAAACCACCGAGAAGAACATGGAGTCGATGTTGATCGTCCAGAAGGTGGCCGGGGGGTTATGCGGATCCACCAGCGAGAATGTACGCAGGTCCAGCTGAAGGTTATTCAGATGGTGACCTATGTAATCCTGCGGCGTCATATTTTCTGAAGCCATGATGCCTTTTACCCTTTGTTATTGATTACAGCTGGAGCCAGAACTTGTACCACCAGCACCAAAACCCACGTAGCTATCAGCGGCATGAATACCACTTTCAAAACCGCCAGCGCCATCACCAGTAGAGCAAAGGTCAGCAACACCTTACACACTTCGCCGAGGGCGAAGGACCAGGCCACGCGGCCTTTGGCAGGTGTATGCGCCTGATGACGCCAGGCAAAAATCATAAACAACACGTTTGGCAGCACAACCGCCAAACCCCCGCACACGGCGGAGATGCCCCAGAAGGGGTCTTTGAGGCTAAACAGCAGTCCACTTGCTATCACAGCCAGAAACTGAATGAACAGAAGCTTACGAGCAACGTTTCTACTCAAGAGCGACACAGACATCACGTTTTTACTCCTGCTCCCTTCGAGGTATGCCGCGTGTCGTATAAAACGTCCTTTAAGGCTCAGAGTCAAGCATCAAAAAGCGGTCAAATTATACGGTGCGCACCCGTGATTTCAAACATTAAGTAGCGAAAAGGTGAATAAATGTTTAAATATTTTTCCCCGCCGCTATTTTTCAACTTTTGATGAAAGCCCCGACCTTCGAGCAAAACTGCAAACAGCGCGAAAACGTTGACTACAAAGCGTGCACGAGATCACAAAATACACATTTGCGATAAGGTTGTATTTATCAAACTCGTAAATCGCTTAATTTCATCTTTCTGAAATTAAAGATAAAATGTCGCAACTATTTTCAAAACAGCCCCGTATACAATAAAAACCTTTTATTGACATTCTTAATAAATATTTAACATTGCATTCTGGTTGCTGCTTTCCACTTTTAGCAGGCTGATATTTTCGTGGTTGATTATCTTCAGGGTGAACAATGGTGAGGAAGTTAACCATTAGAAAACCCTTAGTAAAAACACGGTTAAATTCTCTCCGGCAAAATCCGTTGTGTTGTGCTGTTTTTTAACACTGACAGAACAGCACAAATTCCACATTTTTTATTAAATTTTTAAAAATTGTTTGGCTTAATTATCACCAGATGACGTTCGCCTTCGAGCTGAGGAATCTGTAATTTCTCAATGGACTCGACGGCAAAACCGTCCGGAAGCTGTTCAATTTCATCGCCGGGCAACTGCCCTTTCAGCGCATAAAAACGGCCATTCTCTGCCGGTAAGTGCTTACACCAGCTCACCATGTCATTAAGCGAAGCAAACGCACGGCTGATAACCCCGTCGAACGGTGGCTCTGCCGGAAACTCCTCTACCCTGCTTTGCACAGGCGTGATGTTCTCAAGCTTCAGCTCATGCTGTACCTGGCGCAAAAAACGCACGCGCTTGCCAAGGCTATCCAGCAGCGTGAAATGGCTTTCCGGGCGGACAATTGACAGGGGAATACCCGGCAGGCCAGGACCCGTGCCCACATCGATAAAGCGCTCACCGTTCAGGTACGGCGCAACCACAATGCTATCGAGAATATGGCGAATCAGCATCTCGTTGGGGTCGCGTACGGAGGTGAGGTTGTACGCTTTATTCCATTTGTTCAGCATATCGACATAGGCCACCAGCTGATTTTTCTGGTGATCGGTGAGCGAAATACCTGCCTGATCCAGCAGACGAGAGAGTTTATTGAGCACGGTGAATACCTGTTGAGAGACTTAAGTGGCGGGTGACGCTTCGCTAACCCGCCCTACGGAGTTCTGTAGGCCCGGTAAGCGCAGCGCCACCGGGCGAATTACACATATTACGCGCTGCGGCGCAGCATGCCCTGCTTTTTCAGCCACACCAGCAGAATCGAAATCGCTGCTGGGGTAACGCCCGAGATGCGGGAGGCCTGGCCGATCGACACCGGTTTGTGATCGTTCAGCTTGGCGATCACCTCGTTGGACAGCCCCGTCACCTGACGATAGTCCAGCATTTCCGGCAGCAGCGTGTTTTCGTTACGCTGCTGCTTTTCGATCTCATCCTGCTGACGCGCGATGTAACCTTCGTATTTCACCTGGATCTCAACCTGCTCTGCCGCTTCAGCGTCTTCAAGACCCGGGGCAAAGGCGGTGAGTTTCACCAGATTCTCATAGGTCACTTCCGGGCGACGCAGCAGATCTTCACCGCTGGCTTCGCGCGAGAGCGGCGCAGTTAAGTGAGCGTTCACTTCCGCAGCGGTTTCAGCCTGCGGATTAACCCAGGTCGTTTTCAGGCGCTGACGTTCCTGCTCAATGCGCTCCAGTTTCTCGTTGAAGCGCGCCCAGCGTTCGTCATCCACCAGACCCAGCTCACGACCCATTTCGGTCAGACGCAGGTCGGCGTTATCTTCGCGCAGCATCAGGCGATATTCCGCGCGAGAGGTAAACATACGGTACGGTTCTTTGGTGCCCAGCGTGCAGAGATCGTCGACCAGCACGCCCAGATAAGCCTGAGAACGCGCCGGAGCCCAGCCCTCTTTCTCGGCAGAGAAACGGGCGGCGTTCAGACCGGCCAGCAGGCCCTGTGCAGCAGCTTCTTCGTAACCGGTGGTGCCGTTAATCTGACCTGCGAAGAACAGACCGTGGATGAATTTGCTCTCCAGGGTTGGCTTCAGGTCACGCGGATCGAAGAAATCGTACTCAATAGCGTAGCCAGGGCGAACGATTTTCGCATTCTCCATCCCCTGCATTGAGCGAACAATTTGCATCTGCACATCGAACGGCAGGCTGGTGGAGATGCCGTTCGGATAGATTTCGTTCGAGGTCAGCCCTTCTGGCTCCAGGAAGATCTGGTGCTGGTTACGATCGGCAAAGCGCATGACTTTGTCTTCGATCGACGGGCAATAGCGTGGGCCGATCCCTTCGATCACGCCGGCGTACATTGGGCTGCGATCGAGGTTATTGCGGATCACGTCATGGGTTTTTTCGTTGGTATGCGTGATATAGCACGGTACCTGCTGCGGATGCTGCGCTGCATTGCCCATGAACGAGAAGACCGGCATTGGGTTATCACCGTGCTGTTGTGCCAGCACGCTGAAATCAATGGTGCGCGCATCAATACGCGGTGGAGTACCGGTTTTCAGACGGCTGACACGCAGCGGCAGTTCACGCAGACGGCGTGACAGTGGGATAGATGGCGGATCGCCAGCACGTCCGCCGCTGTAATTATCCAGACCGATATGGATCTTACCGTCCAGGAATGTCCCGACGGTCAGAACAACCGCTTTGGCGCGGAATTTGAGCCCCATCTGGGTAACCGCGCCAACGACACGATCGTTCTCCACGATAAGATCTTCCACTGCCTGCTGGAAGATCATCAGGTTCGGCTGGTTCTCCAGGGCGGTACGCACCGCCTGACGATAAAGCACGCGGTCTGCCTGAGCGCGGGTCGCTCGCACAGCGGGGCCTTTACTGGCGTTTAGTATCCTAAACTGAATGCCTGCGTGATCGATCGCTTTCGCCATCAGGCCGCCAAGTGCATCCACTTCTTTTACCAGGTGTCCTTTCCCAATGCCGCCAATCGCCGGATTACAGGACATTTGTCCCAGCGTGTCGATATTGTGTGTCAAAAGCAGGGTCTGCTGACCCATTCGCGCTGCGGCCATTGCGGCCTCAGTGCCTGCGTGACCCCCGCCAATGATGATGACGTCAAAAGGATCCTGATAAAACATGGTGGTCTGCCTCGCGTAAAGCGGTATGAAAATGGATTGAAGCCCGGGCCGTGGATTCTACTCAACTTTAGTCTTTCGAGAAAGCATTGGGATCCTGGGCTATTAAAAAGAAGATCTTTTTATTTAGAGATCTGTTCTATTGTGATCTCTTATTAGGATCGCGGACCTTTGTGGATAAGTCCGATCTCATAAAGAAGATCATGGGGTTAGAAAGGATCGTTTGCTGTGAATGAACGGTGATCCTGGCCCGTATAAGTTGGGATCAGAACGCGACTTTATACACAGGGCAAAAACGACTTCAACGTTGTTCTTTGGATAACTACTGCTTAATACGAGCTTTTAACCAGAGTTATCCACATCTGTTCGCGCGATCTTTAATCGTTTTTGAGTAAATTTTTCCATTCACCCAGCCAGATCTCAGCCGGATCCTCCGGAATATCATGATCGAGGATGTTGATCTTCAGCGTTTCACCCACCTGTTTTGCTCCGCAGGCGGTGACAGCGGCTTCGACTTTTTCTATAGCACCGCAGAAGGTGTCATATTCACGGCTGCCAATACCCACTGCGCCAAAACGCACGTTTGACAGGTCTGGCTGCTGTTCCTGCAGTTCGTCATATAAAGGTTGCAGGTTATCCGGTAGATCGCCTGCGCCATGCGTGGAGGTGATCACCAGCCAGACCCCATCAGTCGGGAGATCTTCAAGCAAAGGCCCGTGCAGCGTTTGTGTGGAAAATCCCGCATCCTCCAGCTTCTCAGCCAGATGTTCCGCTACATATTCCGCGCCGCCAAGGGTGCTGCCACTGATAAGGGTAATGTCCGCCATTGATCGCTCGCTCAGATAAAGAGGGGGCCATTGTACGCTGTGAACGGGCTGGGATCTACCTGTGGAAAATGTGGGTATGGATTTGCCCGATCAGGGGCGAATGGTACGCATGATCGGGTTTTGCAGGGAGATCAACGTCTCGGTGGACTGAATTTCATCGATTGTTTGGATCTTGTTGATAAGTACCTGCTGCAGGGCGTCGATGGAACGGCACATCACCTTGATAAAGATGCTGTAGTGGCCGGTGGTGTAGTACGCCTCTGTGACTTCATCGAGCGCGTTCAGCTTCGCCAGCGCGGAAGGATAATCTTTTGCGCTTTTAAGAATAATGCCAATAAAGCAGCAGACGTCATAACCCAGCTGTTTTGGGCTGACATCAATACGTGCCCCGGTAATGATCCCCGCCTGTTTCATCTTCTCTACACGAACATGAATCGTCCCCGGGCTGACGCCAAACTGCTTCGCCAGTTCGGCATAGGCGGTACGGGCATTGGCCATTAACGCCTCCAGGATGCCGCGGTCCAGATTATCGATCTGATAATTTTCCATAGCTTTTTCTTATGAAGATTAATGAATCACTCTATTCTAGCGTTAAATTTTAACGAATCAAAAGTGAAGGTGGCTTTTTGTTGTTTGATTATTGAATTGAATGCCTTTTCTGTTGCTTAATCAATACCAACAGGACGCAGGAGTATAAATAATGAAAACCGCTTATATCGCAAAACAACGCCAGATCAGTTTCGTTAAATCCCATTTTTCCCGCCAGCTGGAAGAGAAGCTGGGTCTGATTGAAGTTCAGGCACCGATTCTCAGCCGCGTGGGTGATGGGACGCAGGATAACTTGTCCGGATGCGAAAAAGCGGTGCAGGTGAAAGTGAAAACACTGCCAGACGCCCAGTTCGAAGTGGTTCATTCCCTCGCGAAGTGGAAGCGTCAAACCCTGGGACAGCACGACTTCAGCGCGGGCGAAGGACTCTACACGCACATGAAAGCCCTCCGCCCCGATGAAGACCGCCTGTCTGCCATTCACTCCGTTTACGTTGACCAGTGGGACTGGGAGCGCGTAATGGGTGATGGCGAGCGCCATGTCGGCACGCTGAAATCCACCGTTGAGGCGATCTACGCCGGGATCAAAGCGACCGAAGCGGCCGTAAGCAAAGAGTTTGGTCTGGCACCGTTCCTGCCGGAATCGATCCACTTTGTTCACAGCCAGGAGTTGCTTAGTCGTTTCCCGGATCTGGATGCTAAAGGTCGTGAACGTGCGATCGCCAAAGAACTGGGTGCCGTCTTCCTGATGGGGATCGGCGGTAAGCTGTCGGATGGTAAACGTCATGATGTTCGTGCACCGGATTATGATGACTGGAGCACCATGAGCGAGGGCGAGTTTGCTGGTCTGAACGGCGATATTCTGGTCTGGAACCCGGTGCTGGAAGATGCGTTTGAACTCTCCTCAATGGGGATCCGCGTGGATGCTGATGCGCTGAAACGCCAGCTGGCGGTGACCGGTGATGTAGATCGTCTCACGCTGGAATGGCACCAGGCGCTGCTGCGCGGTGAGATGCCGCAGACCATTGGCGGCGGTATCGGCCAGTCCCGTCTGACCATGCTGCTGCTGCAGTTGTCGCATATTGGTCAGGTGCAGTGTGGTGTCTGGCCGCAGCAGGTACGCGAAAGCGTCAGCTCGCTTCTGTAATTAACGCTGCCAGCGTCTGAGCAGGCGGCTACGCAACCCGGTATCAAAGCGCCAGATATGATCGAAGATGCGCATGATGCCGGGTTTTCCATGGGCGGACATCGCCACTGCGTGGAAACGGTGCTGATGCACCCGCTGTAACTCTTTCACTTTATTCACCACGTCATCCGGCAGCCGCTGGGCAATAAAATCGGAAATCACCACCGCGTCAGCGTCGTACCAGTCGCCGCCCTGCATACGTTCCACAATGCTGCGAAAACAGCTGGCCAGATCGGTACCGCCGCGAAAACGCTGGCTTAAAAAGCGGATCGCCTGCTCAATGCCCTGCTGATGGGTCAGCTCATAGCTGACCACTTCGCTGGAAAAGAGCATGATAAAGCAGCGACGCCGGTCAGCGAGCGCCACGCGCATCAGCGCCAGGCAGAACGCTTTGGCACACTGTTCGTTGAAACCGCCCATCGATCCGGATGTATCCACACAAACAATAAATGGGCCGCGCGGTTGCTCATCAAAATCCTGATGGACCACCGGACGTTGGCTGATTTTTTCGCGCCAGGCTTCGCCATGTAGGCGATAGGTCAGAAGCTGTTTTTCCACCAGCCGACGATAAAACTCATATTCCAGCTCGGTCATCCCGAGCGTGCTCAGCTCCGTAGGCAGCAGGCGTAAAATGTCATCGCTTTGCTGGAGCCCATCCACCTGTTCCGGCACGGTGGCCGGTTCCCGCACCAGGGTGCGGAAGGTTTCCATCGGGGCATCCTTCTTTGGGACCGATTTAGCCTCCCTTGAGCGACCCAGCTGTTCCGCAAGCTTCATCAGCTCGGGCTGCTGCGCCAGGAAATCACCATACCGGACAATCAGCTGATAATCCCCACGCCTGATTTGGCCTGCACTCATATCCCAGAGACGTCCGGCGGCGTTTTCATTTTCTACCAGTACCTGCTCCAGCTGACCGCTTAAGGTCATGCGTTCCTGAACTTCGCTGAGCAATTGTTCACGCTCTTCATCCAGCAGCTGCTGGTTCAGCGTCGTGGCCTGAACCACAAGGCTGAGGCGCCAGCGCTGTAAAAAGAGTGTGTGTAAGGCGGGGGTGAAGGTGGCGTTATCGGTGACCAGCGCCCGGGCCTGGCTGGCAAATGGGGAGTGTACTTTATCGAGTAACGTCAGGGTTTGCGGGATCTGAATAATAAACTGCGACGTGGAAAGCCGCTGGCACTGCTGATAGCAGGCCACCTCTTCGGTTAACTCCTGTGGCACTTCGGTCTCTTTAAACCGCTGTCGCAGGTTGTCCCGCCAGCGCGGGAGATCGTCCGTCATCGCTTTTTTTAGCTTCGGGAATTTTTCAAAAAAAGCCGCCAGCTGAGGAGACGCCAGAAGAGTAATAATCACCTCTTCGATCAACCCATCTTCGCTGACGGCCAGCATGACGTTAAGCGTATCCAGCGTTAGCATTGACGAGCCTGTTTGATCTGCGCGCTCACATCCTGCAGGCTGGCTTCAATGCGACCTAACCAGTCGCTGTGAATAAAGAGGCACTTTTGCTGTTCGCTGAAGCGCGTATGCTGCTGATGCCATTCGGTATCCAGCGCCTCCAGCTGCTGCGTGATCTCTTCCGGTACGCTGTCAGAGGCGCTTCCCGGGAGGGCAAGGCGTGACCCCTGCAGGCTTACGTCGCGGATCACCAGGTGCTGACTGCTGTCCACTTCCATATTCAGCGGCTGTGCAAAGCCTATACCGTTAAGCTTACCGCGGATCTCTCCGCCCTTATCAAGCCACTGGGCCAGCGCGTCACGCTCAAGCGTAATGTGCACCACCTGCATGTCATGGAGTTTAAGCGGCTGCTGGAGAAGCAGCGTCAGCGTTGGGCTGGTCAGCTCAGCGGGCAGTTCGTAGTGCGGTTTACGGGCGAACATGCCGCCAAGACGGTTCACCTTCAGTGCTGTTTTATCACTTTGCTGCTGCTGTAGCTGAATGCGCCGTTGGGCTATCGCCCCAAGCTGGTTGAGCATTGATTGCTGGCCCCAGGCGTGTCCGGTCATCAATATTTCAAGCTGCTGCTGCATCAGATTCATCCCTTCGGCATCGTGCCAGAGGCAGTCTTTCAGCAGGATCAGATCGATAGGGGCAACCGCGTCGCGCCCGCTGAACAGGGCGCTGGCCTGCAGCAGACGGATTGCTTTTTTCCAGCGACGGTCGGAAACATAAGGTGCAGAAGGAAGGAGATCAAGCTGCTGACGGAGCTGGTAGATCAGCTCAAAGACCGCGTCCGGCAGTGTGATTTTGCCGATATCCACCTGCCACTGCTGATACTCCTCGTCCGTGACCTGCAGTGAAGCGGCTACCGGGTTTTCATTTTCATCCTGCTGGCTGGTTAGCATGGAGCGGAAGTTCGATTTATCCTGCACTTTGTCCAGCCACAGGCGGATCAGCATGCGGTCATACAGCGCTTCAAGGCTGCTGTCGGCTTCGGGAAGTTCGTTCGAGGCGGCCACCAGCAGGCGCATCGGGATTTTTTCTTCGTTGGCGCCGTTACGGAACCGGCGTTCGTTAATCGCCGTGAGCAGGGTATTCAGAATGGCCGGTCCCGCTTTCCAGATCTCATCGAGAAAAACAATCTCTGCTTCCGGCAGATACCCCTCGGTAAGGCGTTGATAACGCCCCTCATCTTTCAGCGCCTGGATGGACAGCGGGCCGAAAACTTCTTCAGGGGTGGAAAAGCGGGTCATCAGGTATTCGAAGGCGCGTGCATTCTGAAAGGCAAATTTCAGCCTACGGGCAATCAGGCTTTTGGCAATGCCCGGCGGGCCAAGCAGAAATACGCTTTCACCGCTCAACGCCGCCAGTAAACAGAGGCGGATGGCGTGACTGCGTTCGAAAAGACCTTTCTCCAGTGCGCTGCTGAGACGGGAAATTCTTTCTGCTAATAAATGTGAGTGAGCCATAATAGTTTTTGCATCCTTTCGCCGTCGTGGCGGCTAATTGAAGCGAGTATAGACGTTTCAGTCAGGGCTGGTAATAGGCTGAAGTGCGGCGCAATTTTCTTTGCGCTACATTAATGCGGTTGCATTTAGGGGTTCGATTTTGCAACGAATCGTGCATACTGTGCGCTTTTTGTGGACCAAGGGAACAGGAACACATTTGTTATTTAAACGAAAAGACTAGTCTATGAGCACTGATAATAAGCAATCATTACCCGCAATTACGCTTGCGGCGATCGGGGTTGTCTACGGTGATATCGGCACCAGCCCGCTTTATACGCTTCGTGAATGTCTGTCCGGCCAGTTTGGCTTTGGTGTTGAACGCGATGCCGTATTTGGCTTCCTGTCCCTCATCTTCTGGCTGCTGATCCTGGTGGTTTCTGTTAAATACCTCTCCTTTGTGATGCGTGCAGATAACGCAGGTGAGGGGGGGATCCTGACCCTGATGTCCCTTGCGGGGCGCAACACCTCGGCCAGAATGACGTCGGTACTGGTTATTATTGGCCTGATTGGTGGCAGCTTCTTCTATGGGGAAGTGGTCATCACGCCTGCTATCTCGGTGCTTTCGGCGATTGAGGGGCTTGAGATTATCGCACCACAGCTTGATACGTGGGTGGTTCCGCTGGCGATAATCGTTCTGACGTTGCTGTTTATTATCCAGAAGCACGGTACCGGGCTGGTGGGGAAACTGTTCGCACCGATTATGCTGGCCTGGTTCCTGATTCTGGCGGCGCTCGGTTTGCGCGGAGTTATTGGCAACCCGGAGGTTCTGCAGGCGCTGAACCCATACTGGGCTATCCATTTCTTCCTTGAATACAAAGTCGTTTCCTTCGTGGCGCTCGGCGCCGTTGTGCTCTCTATTACCGGTGTCGAAGCGCTGTATGCAGATATGGGGCACTTCGGCAAACTGCCGATTCGCGTGGCGTGGTTTTTAGTTGTCCTGCCATCGCTTGTATTGAACTACTTCGGGCAGGGGGCGCTGCTGCTGAAAAACCCGGACGCGATTAAAAACCCCTTCTTCCTGCTGGCCCCGGATTGGGCGCTGGTGCCGATGCTTATTCTGGCCACGCTGGCCACCGTTATCGCTTCTCAGGCGGTCATTTCCGGCGTGTTCTCTCTGACGCGCCAGGCCGTGCGTCTGGGGTATCTCTCTCCCATGCGTATCATCCATACCTCAGAGATGGAATCGGGCCAGATCTACATCCCGTTTGTTAACTGGCTGCTCTATTTTGCTGTGGTGATCGTGATCGTCAGCTTTGAGCACTCCAGCAACCTGGCCGCAGCGTACGGTATTGCGGTAACAGGCACCATGGTGCTGACATCGCTTCTTTCCACCACGGTGGCGTACCGAAACTGGCACTGGAACAAGTTCCTCGTGGCGATGATTCTGGTGGGCTTCCTGTGCATCGACGTACCGCTGTTCTCGGCAAACCTCGATAAGATTGTCTCCGGCGGCTGGCTGCCGCTGACGCTTGGTCTGTTGATGTTCATTGTGATGACCACGTGGAAAAGCGAGCGTTTTCGTCTGCTGCGTCGTATGCATGAACACGGAAACTCCCTGGAGGCGATGATTGCCTCGCTGGAGAAATCCCCACCGGTTCGCGTACCGGGCACGGCGGTGTATATGTCTCGTGCATTGAACGTTATTCCGTTCGCATTGATGCATAACCTCAAGCACAACAAGGTGCTGCATGAGCGGGTTATCCTGCTGACCCTGCGCACCGAAGATGCACCGTATGTTCACAATGTGCGCCGTGTTCAAATTGAGCAACTGTCGCCAACCTTCTGGCGCGTGGTGGCGAGCTACGGCTGGCGTGAGACGCCGAACGTGGAAGAGGTCTTCCACCGCTGCGGTCTGGAAGGCTTAAGCTGCCGCATGATGGAAACATCGTTCTTTATGTCGCATGAGTCGCTGATTATCGGTAAACGTCCGTGGTATTTGCGCCTGCGCGGCAAGCTGTATCTTATTCTGCAGCGAAACGCCCTTCGTGCGCCGGACCAGTTTGAGATCCCGCCTAACCGCGTGATCGAGCTGGGAACCCAGGTCGAGATTTAAGCTTCTTAAAATGCCGGGTGGCGCTTCGCTTACCCGGCCTATTCATACTCAATATTCCCGCCAAAATTTACGTCTCATTTTACTTAGCGAAACGTTTCGACACCGATCACAATTCTGTTACGTCATGGTGGTTTTCTGAACACTCTTAAGACTAAACTGATTTCAGCGAAACGTTTCGCTAGTGGAGCAAGAAAATGAAGAAAGGCACGGTTCTCAACTCAGAAATCTCGTCGGTTATTTCCCGTCTTGGGCATACCGATACGCTGGTGGTTTGCGATGCAGGCTTACCGGTTCCGCGCAACACAACCCGTATTGATATGGCGTTAACGCAGGGCGTGCCCTCGTTTATGCAGGTACTGGATGTAGTGACCGCGGAGATGCAGGTTGAGGCGGCCATTCTCGCGACGGAAATTAAACAACATAATCCGCAACTCCACGAAACGTTGCTCAATCACATTGAGCAACTGCAACAACACCAGGGAAACACCATAGAAATTCGTTACACAACGCACGAACAGTTCAAACAACAAACCGCAGACAGTCAGGCGGTGATTCGCAGCGGGGAGTGTTCCCCGTATGCGAATATCATTCTCTGTGCTGGCGTCACCTTCTGAGGCCATCATGGACGCATTACTGCAACTTAAAGGGATCGATAAATCGTTCCCGGGCGTAAAAGCCCTTTCTGGCGCGGCGCTGAACGTTTATGCCGGACGCGTAATGGCGCTGGTGGGCGAGAATGGCGCCGGCAAATCCACCATGATGAAAGTGCTGACCGGTATCTATCAACGCGATGCCGGTTCACTTTTGTGGCTGGGTAAAGAGACCACCTTCAGCGGTCCAAAAGCCTCGCAGGAAGCGGGGATCGGCATTATTCACCAGGAACTGAACCTGATCCCGCAGCTCACTATTGCGGAGAACATCTTCCTTGGCCGCGAATTTGTTAACCGGTTTGGCAAAATTGACTGGAAAACGATGTATGCCGAAGCGGATAAGCTGCTGGCGAAGCTCAACCTGCGCTTCAAAAGCCACCGTCTGGTGGGCGAACTCTCCATTGGCGACCAGCAGATGGTGGAGATCGCGAAAGTGCTGAGCTTTGAGTCGAAGGTCATCATTATGGATGAACCGACGGACGCCCTGACCGATACCGAAACCGAATCCCTGTTCCGCGTCATCCGCGAGCTGAAATCGCAGGGACGTGGAATTGTCTATATCTCTCACTGTATGAAAGAGATTTTCGAGATCTGCGACGACGTTACCGTCTTCCGCGACGGGCAGTTTATTGCCGAGCGTGAAGTGGCATCGCTGACGGAAGATACGCTTATCGAAATGATGGTGGGACGCAAGCTCGAAGATCAATACCCGCACCTCGACAAAGCACCGGGTGAGATCCGCCTGAAGGTGGATAATCTCTGTGGCCCGGGCGTGGATAATGTCTCCTTTACCCTGCGCAAAGGGGAAATTCTTGGCGTGGCAGGGCTAATGGGCGCCGGCCGTACCGAGCTGATGAAAGTGCTGTACGGTGCGCTGCCGCGATCCAGCGGTTATGTCACTCTCGACGGGCATGAAGTGGTGACGCGCTCTCCGCAGGATGGCCTGGCGAATGGTATTGTTTATATCTCCGAAGACCGTAAGCGCGACGGCTTAGTGCTGGGCATGTCGGTGAAAGAGAACATGTCTCTTACCGCCCTGCGCTATTTCAGCCGCAGCGGCGGCAGCCTGAAACATAAAGATGAACAGCAGGCAGTCAGCGATTTTATCCGCCTCTTTAATGTGAAAACCCCCTCGATGGAACAGGCGATTGGCCTGCTGTCCGGCGGTAATCAACAGAAAGTGGCGATTGCACGCGGGCTGATGACGCGCCCGAAAGTGTTGATCCTTGATGAACCTACCCGCGGCGTGGACGTAGGGGCCAAAAAAGAGATCTATCAGCTGATTAACCAGTTCAAGGCCGACGGTCTGAGCATCATTCTGGTCTCTTCCGAGATGCCAGAGGTATTAGGCATGAGCGATCGCATTATCGTCATGCATGAAGGGCATCTCGGCGGTGAATTCACTCGCGAGCAGGCCACCCAGGAAGTTCTGATGGCTGCCGCTGTGGGCAAGCTTAATCGCGTGAATCAGGAGTAAGAAGATGACTACCCAGGCTGTTTCTGGTCGCCGTTATTTCACAAAGGCATGGCTGATGGAACAAAAATCGCTGATTGCCCTGCTGGTGCTGATCGCGATTGTGTCGACCATGAGCCCCAATTTCTTCACCGTTAATAACCTGTTCAACATTCTTCAGCAGACCTCCGTGAACGCCATTATGGCGGTCGGGATGACGCTGGTGATTCTGACATCGGGTATCGATCTGTCCGTCGGTTCCCTGCTGGCGCTCACCGGTGCGGTTGCTGCTTCAATCGTCGGGATTGAGGTCAATGCGCTGGTGGCCGTTGCCGCTGCGCTGGCGCTGGGTGCGGCAATTGGTGCTGTCACCGGGGTTATTGTGGCGAAAGGTCGTGTTCAGGCGTTTATTGCGACGCTGGTCATGATGCTGCTGCTGCGCGGTGTCACCATGGTGTATACCAACGGCAGCCCGGTTAACACCGGCTTTACGGACAACGCCGATCTGTTTGGCTGGTTCGGTATCGGTCGCCCGCTGGGTATCCCGACGCCGGTCTGGATCATGGCCATCGTCTTCCTGGCGGCGTGGTACATGCTGCACCACACGCGTCTGGGCCGCTATATTTATGCACTGGGCGGTAACGAAGCGGCAACGCGTCTGTCCGGTATCAGCGTCAACAAAGTTAAAATTATCGTTTACTCACTGTGCGGTTTGCTGGCCTCTCTGGCGGGTATCATCGAAGTGGCGCGCCTCTCTTCCGCGCAGCCAACGGCGGGTACGGGGTATGAGCTGGATGCCATTGCGGCAGTGGTTCTGGGCGGTACGAGTCTTGCGGGCGGTAAAGGTCGCATTGTTGGGACATTGATCGGCGCACTGATTCTCGGTTTCCTGAATAATGGTTTGAATTTGTTAGGTGTTTCCTCCTATTACCAGATGATCGTTAAAGCAGTGGTGATTTTGCTGGCGGTCCTGGTAGACAACAAAAAACAGTAACTGACGACACTACAGGACATCTTAGATATGAACATGAAAAAACTGGCTACCCTGGTTTCTGCTGTCGCGCTGAGCGCAACCGTAAGTGCTAACGCTATGGCGAAAGACACCATCGCGCTGGTTATCTCCACGCTGAACAACCCGTTCTTCGTCTCCCTGAAGGATGGCGCACAAAAAGAAGCCGACAAACTGGGTTACAACCTGGTGGTGCTGGATTCACAGAACAACCCGGCGAAAGAGCTGGCTAACGTGCAGGACTTAACCGTTCGCGGCACCAAAATTCTGCTGATCAACCCAACCGATTCTGACGCGGTGGGTAACGCCGTGAAGATGGCAAACCAGGCGAAGATCCCGGTGATCACCCTGGACCGTCAGGCAACGAAAGGCGACGTTGTGAGCCACATTGCGTCTGATAACGTGCTGGGCGGTAAAATCGCAGGTGACTACATCGCGAAGAAAGCAGGTGAAGGCGCGAAAGTTATCGAACTGCAGGGTATTGCCGGTACGTCCGCTGCCCGCGAACGTGGCGAAGGTTTCCAGCAGGCGGTTGCGGCTCACAAATTTAACGTTCTGGCCAGCCAGCCTGCTGACTTCGACCGTACTAAAGGTTTGAACGTCATGCAGAACCTGCTGACCGCGCACCCAGACGTGCAGGCGGTGTTCGCACAGAACGACGAAATGGCGCTCGGCGCGCTGCGTGCCCTGCAGACTGCAGGTAAATCTGATGTGATGGTTGTCGGATTTGACGGCACACCAGATGGTGAAAAAGCGGTAAATGATGGCAAACTGGCGGCGACCATCGCTCAGCTGCCTGAGCAGATCGGCGCGACTGGCGTGCAGACTGCTGACAAAGTGCTGAAGGGCGAAAAAGTTCAGGCTAAATATCCAGTTGACCTGAAACTGGTCATCAAGCAGTAAAAAGGCGATTCAGGCAGTCGCTGGCTGCCTGAGGGACACCAATAAAGAAAAGTGTGGCATACGCCACCGGGTAACACCGGTGGCGCTCTCAGATGGACAGCTCAACCATGAAAACCGCAGGCAACCTCGTCGTCCTTGGCAGTATCAATGCCGATCACATTCTTAACCTTGAATCCTTCCCGACGCCGGGCGAAACCGTCACCGGCAACCATTATCAGGTGGCATTTGGCGGTAAAGGTGCCAACCAGGCGGTTGCAGCAGGACGCAGTGGGGCAAATATCGCGTTTATCGCCTGTACAGGTGATGACGATACCGGTGAGCGCGTGCGTAAACAGCTCGCCAGCGATAACATCGATGTTGCGCCAGTCAGCGTTGTTGCAGGGGAATCGACCGGCGTGGCGCTGATTTTCGTCAACGCGGAAGGTGAGAATGTCATCGGTATTCATGCAGGCGCGAATGCCCGTCTTACGACGGACCGCGTTGAAGCACAGCGCGAGCTTATCGCTAATGCCGACGCGTTACTGATGCAGCTGGAATCGCCCGTAGAAAGCGTACTGGCGGCCGCTGACATTGCGCATCAAAATCATACCACTGTCGTACTTAATCCTGCGCCTGCCCGTGTATTATCAGACGAACTGCTGGCGCGGGTGGACATCATTACACCGAACGAAACCGAAGCGGAAAAACTGACGGGCATTCGTGTTGAAAATGATGATGACGCAGCGCGTGCCGCGAAAGCGCTGCACGATAAAGGCATCAGCACCGTTATCATTACCCTCGGTAGCCGCGGCGTGTGGGCAAGCGTAAACGGCGAAGGCCGTCGCGTGCCGGGCTTTAAGGTCAAGGCGATTGACACCATCGCGGCAGGCGATACGTTTAACGGAGCATTGGTGACAGCGCTGCTGGAAGGAAAGGGAATGGATGATGCTATCCGCTTTGCGCATGCTGCTGCGGCTATCGCCGTCACGCGCAAAGGTGCCCAGCCCTCCGTTCCGTGGCGTAAAGAGATCGATGAATTCTTAAGTCAGCAGGGGTAACGCTTGGCCACAATGAAAGATGTCGCCCGCCTGGCGGGCGTTTCTACGTCGACAGTCTCCCACGTCATTAATAACGATCGCTTCGTCAGCGAGGCGATTCGGGAGAAAGTCGAAGCCGCAGTGAAAGATCTCAACTATGCGCCGTCTGCGCTGGCCCGCAGCCTGAAGCTCAACCAGACGCGCACCATTGGCATGCTGATCACCGCCAGTACGAATCCCTTTTATTCTGAACTTGTCCGCGGGGTGGAACGCAGCTGCTTCGAACGCGGCTATAGTCTGGTGCTGTGCAATACCGAAGGGGATGAGCAGCGCATGAACCGTAATCTGGAGACGCTGATGCAAAAACGCGTCGACGGGTTACTGCTGCTGTGTACCGAAACGCATCAACCCTCGAAAGAGATCATTCAGCGTTATCCGTCTATCCCCACGGTGATGATGGACTGGGCGCCGTTCGACGGGACCAGCGATCTGATTCAGGATAACTCCCTGCTGGGCGGAGATATGGCAACCCAGTATCTGATCGACAAAGGCCATACCCGCATCGCCTGCATTACTGGTCCGCTGGATAAAACCCCGGCGCGTCTGCGTCTGGAGGGGTACCTTTCCGCGATGGCTCGGGCGGGACTCGCGGTTCCGGAGGGTTACCGTATTACCGGCGATTTTGAATTTCAGGGCGGTTTCGAGGCGATGCAGACATTGCTGGCACAGACACCGCGCCCGCAGGCCGTCTTTATTGGCAACGATGCCATGGCATTTGGGGCGTATAAGGCGTTGTACCAGGCGGGATTGCGTATTCCTGACGATATGGCGGTGATTGGCTACGATGATATCGAACTGGCCAGCTACATGACCCCGCCGCTGACCACGATCCATCAGCCAAAAGATGAACTGGGTGAGCTGGCCATTGATGTATTAATCCACCGAATGGCGCAGCCCACGCTGCAGCAGCAACGTCTGCAGCTTACTCCTGTTCTGATGGAACGGGGTTCGGTTTAGCTTTTGTTTTGTGGCGTTCTTTAATCAGGTTTCGACCATCTTTCGGTTTTAACAGCATAAAGACCAGCGCTGAAACGACGGTAAGTACGCCCATCGTGATAAAGGTATAGTGGAACTGCTCGACGGTGTTCGCGCTGTCAAAACCTTCATAGAACCGCAGTACCGCG
Organism: Enterobacter cloacae complex sp. SHL021; assembly: GCF_049237765.1. NCBI lineage: Bacteria > Pseudomonadati > Pseudomonadota > Gammaproteobacteria > Enterobacterales > Enterobacteriaceae > Enterobacter > Enterobacter cloacae complex sp. SHL021. The sequence continues at coordinate 72,739 of NZ_JBMKJG010000026.1, forward strand.
GCACTGACAGCCACCCCAAGGCTGATTGATAACTGTTGAGTCACCGCCAGCACGCTGTTGCCACTACTGGCGTTGTCGTCAGTCAGATCCGCGAGAGTAATCGTGTTCATCGACGTGAACTGCGTTGACATTGCCATACCCAGCACAAACAGCGGCAGGATCAGCATCCAGACGGGAAGCGAGGCAGATTGTAGCGAGAACTGCGCAATCATCAGCCCGATAAAGACCGTTACGCCAACCAGCGTCTTCCGATAGCCAAACCAGCGCAGCACCTGCGTGACGGTTGATTTGGCCAGAATTGAGCCCATTGCCGTGGGCGCCATCATGCAGCCGGCTATCAGGGCCGGATAGCCGAAACCGACCTGCAGCATCAGAGGCATCAAAAACGGTACGCAGCCCGTCCCCAGGCGCGAAGCAATATTCCCCGCGATACCTACCGAGAAAGTGCGCGTATTAAAGAGAGAGAGCGAAATCAGCGGTGTCGGGTGACGGCGTGCATGACGTATATAAAGAAGGAACAGCAAAATACCGCCAAGAATGACAGCCAGCGCAAGCCATGTTGCCACTATCTTCTCACCAAACAGCTCCATCCCGCTGGAGAACAATACCAGGCTCAGACCAAACAGGAAAAAACCACCCATATCGAAACAGCGTCTTGGCGTGGTGAAGTTCGGCATATATTTGCGGGCATACAGCAGCCCCGCTACGCCAATTGGAATATTAATCAGGAAGATCCAGTGCCAGCTGGCCCAGGTGACAAACACACCGCCCAGCACCGGGCCAAGTATCGGGCCGACCAGGCCGGGCATGGTGACGAAGTTGAGCACGGGAAGCAATTCACTGCGTGGATAGGCGCGCAAAAGTGCCAGGCGCGCCACGGGCATCATCATCGCGCCGCCAATTCCCTGCAGAACGCGGAAGATAACCAGTTCGGTCAGAGAGGATGATAATGCACAGGCCAGCGAACCGAGCGTAAAGAGCGTTACGGCCAACATAAATACGCGACGGGTGCCGAAGCGATCGGCCAGCCAGCCGCTCACCGGGATCAACATTGCAACCGTCAGGGTGTAACTGATGATGGCGGACTGCATCGCCAGCGGCGATCGGTTAAGGCTTTGCGCAATGGCGGGAAGTGCAGTGTTGAGGATGGTGGCATCCAGGGCCTGCATAAAGAACGCCATGGCTGCAATCCACGGCAGCCCGGCCATGCTGCGTGCTTTTTTCTTTGTCATTTATTCACCTGCTGGTGGGTTGGCGCGGCCAGTAACGCCTGGCACGCGCTCAGGGCTCGTTGCCCGTCGCTCTCCTGAATGGCATCGACAATGGCCTGATGCAGATCCAGCTTCACCACTTCGTCCTGAGTAATAGAGGTAAAGTAGGTGTGGTACACCGAATGGAATAAAGAAGCAAAAGAGGTAAGGAACGGATTGGCGCTCATCATATAGATATGTTCATGCCAGGCCATATCGACCTCAACCCAGCGCTCGCGGTTGAAGTGCTTTTTCAGGAACACCATCTCTTCCATTAAGGTGTTGAGCTGGGCTTTTTGTTCGGCTGTCCCGAGCGTGGCGGCAAGCAGGCAGGCCTGCGGCTCAAGACTGCTGCGCATCACCAGAAAGTGATCGACGACCTGATTGAAGTTGTCTTCTGTCATCCACCAGGAGAGAAGTTCCTGATCGAGGAAGTTCCAGTTGCTTTGTGGCATCACCCGCGTGCCAATGCGCGGACGCGGTAGCACCATGCCTTTTGCTGTTAAGGTTTTCACTGCTTCGCGAACGGCGGTACGACTCACGCCAAACTGCTCGCCCAGCTCCATTTCGCCCGGCAGGATGCTACCCGGGGCATATTTACCCGCTAAAATCAGCTGAGCTAGCTTTTCTGCCAGCACATAAGACAGGTTTTTTTGGGCTGCCAGCTGTTGTGCGCTCAATGGCATTGCTTTTATTCCTTAATGATTCTTGTCGATAAGTATGCCACCGTGAATGTGATTGTGGTTGCAGATACATCAAATAGAACACTTTGTAGCTTGATTTCATCGCTATTGGTGAAAAAAAACACGGACGGAAACTTTTTTTAAATTTCCTCTTGTCACTTCAGAATAACTCCCTATAATGCGCCTCCACTGACACGGAACAACGGCACACACGCCGCCGGGTCAGCAGAGAAAAGCAAATTAAAC
>NZ_JBMKJG010000027.1:0-71956 GCF_049237765.1 Enterobacter cloacae complex sp. SHL021
CTGGGCGAAATGCGCCTGGTAAGCAGAGTTTTTGAAATGTAAGGCCTTTGAATAAGACAAAAGGCTGCCTCATCGCTAACTTTGCAACAGTGCCGCCTTGCGCGCCGCAGGTGTCGAACGGGACAATATCTATGATGATCTTGCTTCCGGCGGTCGTGATGATCGCCCTGGCTTGACTGCCTGCCTCAAGTCATTGCGTGACGGCGATGTGCTGGTGGTCTGGAAGCTCGATCGCCTCGGACGATCGCTTGCCCATCTGGTCAACACGGTGAAGGAGCTGTCAGACCGCAAGATCGGCCTGCGGGTTCTGACTGGAAAGGGCGCTCAGATCGACACCACGACTGCGTCCGGTCGCATGGTGTTCGGAATCTTCGCCACCTTGGCCGAGTTCGAGCGGGATCTGATCCGAGAGCGCACCATGGCGGGTCTCGCCTCCGCGAGAGCGCGCGGTCGCAAGGGCGGACGAAAATTCGCGCTCACCAAAGCTCAGGTGCGTCTCGCGCAAGCCGCCATGGCCCAGCGCGATACTTCAGTTTCCGATCTCTGCAAGGAACTCGGCATCGAGCGCGTCACTCTCTACCGATATGTCGGTCCCAAAGGCGAGCTCAGAGACCATGGAAAGCATGTTCTCGGACTTACGTAGTGGACTTGCCTCGGTTTCGTTCCGGTCTTTTTGAGAGCATTATTTGTTATCAAGGAGACCATATATGTCATTAAAGCATAGTGATGAATTTAAGCGTGATGCAGTTCGCATAGCACTCACTAGTGGCTTAACACGCCGTCAAGTTGCGTCAGATTTAAGTATTGGGCTTTCCACGCTTGGGAAATGGATCGCATCAATTTCCGATGAAACTAAAATTCCTACCCAAGACACTGATCTTCTGCGTGAGAATGAACGTTTACGCAAAGAGAACCGTATCCTTCGGGAGGAGAGGGAGATATTAAAAAAGGCAGCAATATTTTTCGCAGTACAAAAGCTGTGAGATTTCAGTTTATTACGGATTACCGTGGCTCTCTCTCACGTTCACGCATATGTCGTTTGATGGGCGTAACAGATCGTGGTTTACGTGCATGGAAACGCCGTCCTCCATCACTGCGCCAGCGTCGTGATCTTATACTTCTAGCGCATATACGTGAGCAGCATCGGTTGTGTTTGGGGAGCTATGGTAGGCCGCGTATGACAGAAGAGTTGAAAGCGCTGGGCCTGCAGGTTGGGCAGCGTCGGGTTGGACGTTTGATGCGCCAGAATAACATTACAGTTGTTCGAACGCGTAAATTCAAACGGACAACGGATAGTCATCATACCTTCAACATTGCACCGAACCTATTAAAACAAGACTTTAGCGCAAGCGCACCCAACCAGAAATGGGCAGGCGATATCACTTATGTTTGGACCAGAGAAGGATGGGTCTATCTTGCTGTTATCCTTGACCTGTATTCCCGTCGCGTGATTGGCTGGGCAACAGGTGAGCGATTAAAGCAGGATCTTGCATTAAGGGCACTGAATATGGCGTTGGCTTTACGCAAACCACCACCGGGTTGTATTCAACACACAGACCGTGGGAGCCAATATTGCGCTCATGAATATCAAAAGCTACTGCTCAAACATCAATTGCTGCCGTCCATGAGCGGGAAAGGCAATTGTTTTGATAACTCCGCAGTAGAAAGCTTCTTTAAATCATTAAAGGCTGAGTTGATTTGGCGCAGACACTGGCAAACAAGGCGAGATATTGAGATTGCAATCTTCGAATATATAAATGGCTTTTATAATCCACGCCGAAGACATTCAACACTCGGCTGGAAATCGCCGGTGGCATTTGAGAAAAAAGCCGCTTAAAATGAGAGATAGACCGGAACACAACCGGTGCAAGTCCATAGCAACTCGTTTCTTTTCGCAGGTTGAGCCACCTCCGCGCTTCATCAGAAAACTGAAGGAACCTCCATTGAATCGAACTAATATTTTTTTTGGTGAATCGCATTCTGACTGGTTGCCTGTCAGAGGCGGAGAATCTGGTGATTTTGTTTTTCGACGTGGTGACGGGCATGCCTTCGCGAAAATCGCACCTGCTTCCCGCCGCGGTGAGCTCGCTGGAGAGCGTGACCGCCTCATTTGGCTCAAAGGTCGAGGTGTGGCTTGCCCCGAGGTGATCAACTGGCAGGAGGAACAGGAGGGTGCATGCTTGGTGATAACGGCAATTCCGGGAGTACCGGCGGCTGATCTGTCTGGAGCGGATTTGCTCAAAGCGTGGCCGTCAATGGGGCAGCAACTTGGCGCTGTTCACAGCCTATCGGTTGATCAATGTCCGTTTGAGCGCAGGCTGTCGCGAATGTTCGGACGCGCCGTTGATGTGGTGTCCCGCAATGCCGTCAATCCCGACTTCTTACCGGACGAGGACAAGAGTACGCCGCAGCTCGATCTTTTGGCTCGTGTCGAACGAGAGCTACCGGTGCGGCTCGACCAAGAGCGCACCGATATGGTTGTTTGCCATGGTGATCCCTGCATGCCGAACTTCATGGTGGACCCTAAAACTCTTCAATGCACGGGTCTGATCGACCTTGGGCGGCTCGGAACAGCAGATCGCTATGCCGATTTGGCACTCATGATTGCTAACGCCGAAGAGAACTGGGCAGCGCCAGATGAAGCAGAGCGCGCCTTCGCTGTCCTATTCAATGTATTGGGGATCGAAGCCCCCGACCGCGAACGCCTTGCCTTCTATCTGCGATTGGACCCTCTGACTTGGGGTTGATGTTCATGCCGCCTGTTTTTCCTGCTCATTGGCACGTTTCGCAACCTGTTCTCATTGCGGACACCTTTTCCAGCCTCGTTTGGAAAGTTTCATTGCCAGACGGGACTCCTGCAATCGTCAAGGGATTGAAACCTATAGAAGACATTGCTGATGAACTGCGCGGGGCCGACTATCTGGTATGGCGCAATGGGAGGGGAGCAGTCCGGTTGCTCGGTCGTGAGAACAATCTGATGTTGCTCGAATATGCCGGGGAGCGAATGCTCTCTCACATCGTTGCCGAGCACGGCGACTACCAGGCGACCGAAATTGCAGCGGAACTAATGGCGAAGCTGTATGCCGCATCTGAGGAACCCCTGCCTTCTGCCCTTCTCCCGATCCGGGATCGCTTTGCAGCTTTGTTTCAGCGGGCGCGCGATGATCAAAACGCAGGTTGTCAAACTGACTACGTCCACGCGGCGATTATAGCCGATCAAATGATGAGCAATGCCTCGGAACTGCGTGGGCTACATGGCGATCTGCATCATGAAAACATCATGTTCTCCAGTCGCGGCTGGCTGGTGATAGATCCCGTCGGTCTGGTCGGTGAAGTGGGCTTTGGCGCCGCCAATATGTTCTACGATCCGGCTGACAGAGACGACCTTTGTCTCGATCCTAGACGCATTGCACAGATGGCGGACGCATTCTCTCGTGCGCTGGACGTCGATCCGCGTCGCCTGCTCGACCAGGCGTACGCTTATGGGTGCCTTTCCGCAGCTTGGAACGCGGATGGAGAAGAGGAGCAACGCGATCTAGCTATCGCGGCCGCGATCAAGCAGGTGCGACAGACGTCATACTAGATATCAAGCGACTTCTCCTATCCCCTGGGAACACATCAATCTTACCGGAGAATATCGTTGGCCAAAGCCTTAGCGTAGGATTTCGCCCTCTCCCGCAAACGACCCCCAAAAGGGGGCGACATCGATGCCATGGCCCTGTTGTCTCAGATCCACTTTACTCAGGGCGATTACGCTCAGGCTAAAGCGCTGGCACAGCAGGCCACGATTGCGGGCAGCAAGCGTGGCGCCATTATGCTGGCACGCGTCCTGGTGAATACCCAGGGTGGCAAAACAGACTACCCGCAGGCCATCAAACTGCTGCAGACGGCCACTGAAGATATCGACAACGACTCAGCGGTAGATGCGCAAATGCTGCTGGGTCTGATTTATGCCAACGGTGTAGAAGTGGCCCAGGACGATGCTCTGGCGGCATCGTGGTTTAAGCGCAGCTCGTCTCTGTCACGCACTGGCTATGCCGAATACTGGGCAGGGATGCTGTTCCAGCAGGGCGAGAAAGGCTTTATCACGCCCAATAAACAGAAGGCGCTCTACTGGTTGAACCTGAGCTGTACGGAAGGGTTTGATACGGGATGTGAAGAGTTTGATGCGTTGAGCGGAGAATAACGTGCCGGGTGGCGGCTTCGCCTTACCCGGCCTACAAAACCCGTAGGCCCGGTAAGCGCAGCGCCACCGGGCTTAGGATGTTACTGGTCAGCCGTCTTATCAAAACGACCCAGCACCTCGCGTTCATACGCCAGCGCTTTTTTACGGTCGAACTTGTGTTCCCACTTGGCGATAACCAGCACCGCCAGCGCGTTTCCAACCACGTTCAGCGCCGTACGCGCCATATCGAGGATACGGTCAACACCGGCGATAAACGCCAGGCCTTCCAGCGGAATACCGACACTGCCAAGCGTCGCCAGCAGCACCACGAAGGAGACACCCGGCACGCCCGCGATCCCTTTTGAGGTCACCATCAGCGTCAGCACCAGCACAATTTCCTGCCACAGCGACAGATCAATGCCGTACAGCTGGGCAATAAAGATGGCTGCGATGCTCTGGTACAGCGTCGAGCCGTCCAGGTTAAAGGAGTAGCCGGTTGGCACCACGAAGCTGGTGATAGAAGCCGGAGCACCATAGGCCTCCATCTTCTCAATAATACGCGGCAGCACGCTTTCAGAACTGGCTGTGGAGTACGCCAGAATCAGCTCATCTTTCAGAATGCGGATCAGGATCCAGATGCTCAGCCCACACAGGCGCGCCACAATGCCCAGTACCACCAGCGCGAAGAACAGGATGGCGAAATGCACCAGAATTACCAGCTTCGCCAGCGGCCACAGGGAGGCAAAACCGAAGTTCGCCACGGTTACCGCGATAAGCGCAAACACCCCAACCGGCGCGTAACGCATCACCATGTGGGTCACTTTAAACATGGTTTCAGATATGGAGCGGAACACGGTAACCAGCGGTTCACGATGCGTAGCAGGCAGAGAGGAAAGACCCAGACCAAAAAGCACCGAGAAGAAGATGATTGGCAGCATCTCGCCCTTCGCCATCGACGCCACAATGTTAGTCGGCACCAGCGACAGGATGGTGCCCATCAGGCCGTGCGCATGGCTCTGCACTTCAGCGGTCGTACTTTGGTATTTCGAAATATCCACCGTCGCGAGTTGCGACATATCGATCCCGGAACCTGGCTGGAAGACATTCGCCAGGGTAATGCCAAGGATGATGGCAATCGTCGTGATCACTTCGAAATAGAGAATGGTTTTTGCACCGATGCGGCCCAGCTGTTTTGCATCACCGACTCCGGCAATACCGACCACCAGCGTCGAGATGACAATCGGCACTACGATCATTTTGATCAAATGAATAAAGATATCGCCCGCCGGGGAGAGCAAGTTCGCAATCAGCCACTCGCGGCTGTCGCTGTGATAATGGAGATAGCTACCCAGCAGGATACCCAGCACAAGGGCCAGCAGGATTTGCCAGGCCAGGCTGACTTTAACGTTTTTCATAGAAACTGACTTCCTCAATGAAGCGCCCTATTCATGCAGACTGCATGAATATGGAGACATACTGAAAGGGTATGAATTGTGTTGCGTTGGTTTATGGGATTTTTTAACGCGGCGTATGAGTATCATCTGCGCGGTGTGTTGCGCAAGCCTTAAAGAACAACGCATTTCACTACGAAAAGCCGTTATGACGCGAGTTTACGATAATTCTTATAAATAACCATTTGTTATAAAAACGATTTTTTAGGCGCAAATGTGAATAATCCGTCCGGTAAATTATTTTTCTTCAAAGTTTCATTCGCTCATTTTTCATACGCTTCAAACAATGCGTGATCTGCCGCCCAAATAATAAACAAAGCTTGTAAAGCCCCTACTATTAACGTTTTTGCGACATATTATTAACATCTTACAAGGAGAAAAAAAGCCATGAGCCAAATACACAAACACGACATTCCCGCTAACATTGCGGACCGTTGCCTGATCAACCCGGAGCAGTACCACGAGAAGTATCAGCAATCTGTCTCTGATCCTGACGCTTTCTGGGGCGAGCAGGGCCATATTCTTGACTGGATCAAACCTTACCAGAAGGTGAAGAACACCTCCTTTGCGCCGGGTAACGTTTCTATTAAATGGTATGAAGACGGCACGCTAAACCTTGCGGCGAACTGCCTCGATCGCCACCTTGCCGAACGCGGTAACGAAACGGCCATTATCTGGGAAGGCGACGACGCCTCTCAGAGCAAACATATCTCTTATAAAGAGCTGCACCGCGACGTGTGCCGCTTCGCTAACGTGCTGCTGGACCAGGGCATTAAAAAAGGCGATGTGGTCGCCATCTATATGCCGATGGTGCCGGAAGCGGCGGTGGCGATGCTGGCCTGCGCGCGCATCGGCGCGATCCATTCCGTTATCTTTGGCGGGTTCTCGCCGGAAGCGGTTGCCGGGCGTATTGTCGACTCGAGTTCGAAACTGGTGATCACCGCTGATGAAGGCGTGCGCGCCGGGCGCGGTATTCCTCTGAAGAAAAATGTCGACGAAGCGCTGAAAAACCCGAACGTCAAAACCGTCAGCAACGTTATCGTCCTTAAGCGTACCGGTGGCAAGATCGACTGGAATGAAGGGCGTGACCTGTGGTGGAGCGACCTGATTGAAAAAGCAAGCGACCAGCATCAACCGCAAGAGATGAACGCGGAAGATCCGCTGTTTATCCTCTATACCTCCGGCTCCACCGGCAAACCGAAAGGCGTACTGCATACCACCGGTGGCTATCTGGTCTATGCAGCCACCACCTTTAAATACGTTTTCGACTACCATCCGGGCGATATCTACTGGTGCACCGCCGACGTGGGCTGGGTCACCGGTCACAGCTATCTGCTGTACGGCCCGCTGGCCTGCGGTGCAACAACGCTGATGTTTGAAGGTGTACCAAACTGGCCAACCCCGGCGCGGATGTGCCAGGTGGTCGATAAGCACCAGGTCAACATTCTGTACACCGCGCCAACGGCGATCCGTGCGCTGATGGCGGAAGGGGATAAAGCGATAGAAGGCACTGACCGCTCTTCCCTGCGCATCCTCGGCTCCGTCGGCGAGCCTATCAACCCGGAAGCCTGGGAGTGGTACTGGAAGAAGATCGGCAACGAAAAATGCCCGGTAATGGACACCTGGTGGCAGACCGAAACCGGTGGGTTCATGATCACCCCAATGCCAGGTGCGACCCGCTTAAAAGCCGGTTCAGCGACCCAACCGTTCTTCGGCGTCCAGCCTGCGCTGGTGGATAACGAAGGCAATCCGCTGGATGGTGCCACCGAAGGCAACCTGGTGATCGTCGATTCCTGGCCGGGCCAGGCACGTACGCTCTTTGGCGACCACGAACGCTTCGAGCAGACCTACTTCTCAACCTTTAAAAACATGTACTTCAGCGGTGACGGCGCGCGTCGCGACGAGGATGGCTATTACTGGATCACCGGGCGCGTGGACGATGTGCTGAACGTCTCCGGCCACCGTCTGGGCACCGCGGAGATTGAATCCGCGCTGGTATCGCATCCGAAGATTGCCGAAGCCGCCGTTGTGGGGATCCCGCACAACATTAAAGGCCAGGCGATTTACGCCTACGTGACGCTGAACCACGGTGAAGAGCCATCGCCAGAACTGTATGCCGACGTGCGCAACTGGGTCCGCAAAGAGATTGGCCCGCTTGCCACGCCGGATGTACTGCACTGGACTGACTCGCTGCCGAAAACTCGTTCCGGCAAAATTATGCGCCGTATCTTGCGCAAAATTGCGGCAGGGGACACCAGCAACCTTGGTGATACCTCAACGCTCGCCGATCCGGGCGTGGTGGAAAAACTGCTCGAAGAGAAGCAGTCCATCACAATGCCTTCGTAACCTTTTCTCCCTCTCCCTGTGGGAGAGGGCCGGGGTGAGGGCATCAGACCGCACCTTCCTCCCCTCACCCTAACCCTCTCCCCATAGGGGAGAGGGGATAAAACAAACCAACCTTACTTCTGGAGAACTCTGTGATGAATAACGATATTTGTCAGCAGATAGAGAATAGTGCGCACTACAGGGAGCTCGTTGATAAACGGCAACGGTTTGCCTTCTTACTTTCCATCATCATGCTGATTATCTACGTCGGCTTTATTCTGCTTATCGCCTTTGCCCCGCACTGGCTGGGTACGCCGCTGCATGAGGGCACCAGCGTCACACGGGGCATCCCGATTGGCATTGGCGTGATTGTGATTTCGTTTGTGCTGACCGGCGTCTACGTCTGGCGCGCGAACGGCGAATTCGATCGTCTTAATAAAGCGGTACTGCGTGAGGTAAAAGCATCATGAAGAGAGTCCTGACGGCGCTTGCCGCCACACTTCCCTTTGCGGCACACGCCGCAGATGCCATTACCGGCGAGGTTCAGCGCCAGCCAACCAACTGGCAGGCGATTATCATGTTCCTGATTTTCGTGGTGCTGACGCTGTATATCACCTGGTGGGCGTCGAAACGCGTCCGTTCCCGTAATGATTACTACACTGCGGGCGGTAATATTACCGGTTTCCAGAACGGGCTGGCGATTGCGGGCGACTTTATGTCTGCCGCGTCTTTCCTTGGGATCTCCGCGCTGGTGTACACCTCCGGCTACGATGGTCTGATCTACTCTCTCGGCTTCCTGGTGGGCTGGCCGATCATTTTGTTCCTGATCGCCGAACGCTTGCGCAACCTGGGGCGTTTCACCTTTGCTGACGTGGCTTCGTATCGCCTGAAGCAGGGTCCGATTCGTATTCTCTCCGCCTGCGGTTCGCTGGTGGTGGTGGCGCTGTATCTGATCGCCCAGATGGTTGGCGCAGGCAAACTGATCGAACTTCTGTTCGGCCTGAACTACCACGTCGCGGTGGTGCTGGTGGGTGTGCTGATGGTGATGTACGTCCTGTTTGGCGGCATGCTGGCAACCACCTGGGTGCAAATTATCAAAGCGGTTCTGTTGCTGTTCGGTGCGAGCTTCATGGCCTTTATGGTGATGAAACACGTCGGCTTTAGCTTCAACAACCTGTTTACCGAAGCAATGGCTGTCCACCCGAAAGGGGAAGCGATCATGAGCCCGGGCGGGCTGGTGAAAGACCCGATATCCGCGCTTTCACTCGGTCTGGGTCTGATGTTTGGTACCGCAGGCTTGCCACATATCCTGATGCGTTTCTTCACCGTGAGCGATGCCCGCGAAGCGCGCAAGAGCGTCTTCTACGCCACCGGGTTTATGGGTTACTTCTACATACTGACCTTTATCATCGGTTTTGGCGCCATCATGCTGGTGGGAGCGAACCCGGCATTTAAAGACGCGGCGGGCGCGCTGATTGGCGGGAACAACATGGCGGCAGTGCATCTGGCGGATGCGGTAGGCGGCAATCTGTTCCTCGGCTTTATCTCAGCCGTGGCCTTTGCCACCATCCTTGCCGTGGTGGCCGGGCTTACGCTTGCCGGAGCATCTGCGGTGTCGCATGACCTGTACGCGAACGTGTTCCGCAAAGGCGCAACCGAGCGTGAAGAGCTCAAAGTCTCCAAAATCACCGTACTGATTCTGGGTGTGGTGGCGATCCTGCTGGGGATCCTCTTCGAGAAGCAGAACATTGCCTTCATGGTGGGGCTGGCCTTCTCAATTGCGGCGAGCTGTAACTTCCCTATCATCCTGCTCTCCATGTACTGGTCTAAACTGACCACCCGTGGCGCAATGGTAGGCGGCTGGCTGGGGCTGCTGACCGCGGTGATTCTGATGATCCTCGGCCCGACGATTTGGGTGCAGATCCTCGGTCACGAAAAGGCGCTCTTCCCGTATGAGTACCCGGCGCTGTTCTCAATCGCCGTGGCGTTTATCGGTATCTGGATCTTCTCTGCAACCGACAACTCGCCGGAGGGGAACCTGGAGCGTGAGAAATTCCGCGCCCAGTTTATCCGCTCGCAAACCGGCCTGGGCGTGGAACAAGGCCGCGCACACTGAGTCTTGATCCCCGGCCTTCGGGCCGGGGAGTTCAGAACATCACCCACGCCACCAGCGGCGCAATCAGCACCATCAACACGCCGGAAAGCATCATCACCAGGCTTGCTACAACCCCCTCCTGCTGACCCAACTCATAAGAGCGTGCCGTTCCCGCGCCGTGTGACGCCGCGCCAAATCCCGCCCCTTTTGCCAACCCTTCACGGATAGAAAGCCGCAGAAATAGCATGTCGCCTACCGCCATACCGAAGACACCGGTGACAACCACGAACAGCGCCACCAGATCTGGCTGTCCGCCGAGCGGTTTAGCGGCTGCCAGCGCAAATGGCGTCGTCACCGAGCGCACGGCCAGGCTACGCTGAATTTCATCGGGCAGCGTAAACAGCCGCGCCAGCCAGACGGAGCTACAGACCGCCACCACCGTGGCGGTAATCACCCCCGCGCTGAGCGACATCCAGTGACGTTTAATGATATTCAGGTTGTCGTACACCGGTACCGCAAAGGCGATGGTGGCTGGCCCCAGTAGCCACAGCAACCAGTGGGATTCACCAATGTAGTTTTGCCAGGAGATATGGCCAAAAACCAGCATCAGCACCAGCAGGATCGGCGTGAAGACCAGCGGCATCAGCGGCAGCGCGTGAAAGCGGCGATACAGGCGCTTGTTGGCAAAGTAGATAACCAGCGTGGCAATCAGGCACAGCACGCTTATCTGGAAGTTAGTCATGTTTTTGCCTGCGGATCTCGAAGCGATAAACCTTGTCCACCACCCAGGCGGTGGCGCCCAGCACCATCAGCGTGCTCAGGGCGATGACCGCGAAGATCCGCCAGCCGTCCACCATCAGCAGTTGCGCATAGTTCACCACTGCCACCACGGCAGGAACAAAGAACAGCAACATCTCTGCCAGCAGCCAGCGCGCGCCGGCACGCACCCAACTAAGGGGGATAACGCGGCAGAGAATGAGCGTCAGCATCAACACCATCCCCACCAGGTTGGCAGGCAGCGGCAGATGCAGCCAGCCGACAAGATATTCCGCAAAAACAAACAGTCCCGCGTAGAGCAGTACCTGAACCGGTACCTGGAGTCGTTGCACAACGGCAGGCGTAACACGGCTTAACGCCACGGCCATGGGGGTTTTCCTCAAAAATGAGACGAGGCGCCAGTATAGTGAGCGCACGGTATGGACTGAAATGAATTAAAATCATCGAAGGTATAGTTTCGAGGAATAATCATGGACATAAGAACGCTGCGCTATTTTGTCGAAGTGGTTCGCCAGCAGAGTTTTACCCGCGCAGCGGAGAAGTTATTTGTTACCCAGCCCACCATCAGCAAAATGCTGAAAAACCTCGAAGATGAACTCAACTGTACCCTGCTGATCCGCGACGGACGCAAGCTGTTGCTTACCGATACCGGGCGCGTGGTGTTTGAACGTGGCCTGGCGATCCTGGCCGAGTTTCGTCAGCTGGAAGCGGAGCTAGACGATATTAACCACCTGACCAAAGGGGTGCTGCGCCTTGGTATTCCGCCGATGGTCGGGATGATGATGGCCGGGCCGATTAGCCTGTTTCGCCAGCGTTACCCCGGCGTTGAACTCAAAATTTCGGAGTTTGGTGGATTAACCGTCCAGCAGGCCGTAACCAACGGCGAGCTGGACGTCGCCATGACAGCCCTCCCCGTTGAGGAAGAGAGCGGTCTGGCGACGCTTCCGCTCTTTAGCCATCCGCTGTGCGTGCTGGTTCCCCGCTCCGGCGACTGGCTGAAGCGAGATTCAGTGAAACCTGAACTGCTCGGTGAATACCCTCTGCTGATCTACAACGAAGATTTCGCCCTCAGCCGCCAGCTGATGACGCTGTTTAATCAACATAGCGTGAAGCCGCGCATTGCGGTGCGCAGCGGCCAGTGGGATTTCCTGGCAGCGATGGTGCAGGCAGGCGTGGGGATTGCCATTCTGCCGCAGCCGATTTGCGAGCGTCTGGATAAAAACACGCTGCGCTGGATCCCACTCGAAAGCGATTTGCACTGGCAGCTGGGGATGATCTGGCGAGAAGGGATATATTTGTCGCACAGCGCCCAGGCGTGGCTGCAATGTTGTGAGGGATTTTGGGTGCCCTCACCCTAACCCTCTCCCACAGGAAGAGGGAACCGATCGAGCACGTAGGCCCGGTAAGCGCAGCGCCACCGGGCAAAAACAGCGTTACTGATTCTCTATCAACAACGCTTCCAGCAGATCCAGATCGTGCAGCAGCTTTTGCAGCGTCTCGTTGCTGATCTGCCGCGTGGCGCGCAGGTGGTACAGCTCGGCACGCTCGGAGCGCAGCGCCGCCAGACGGAACCGGCGCTCCAGGTTCTCCTCCTGCAGCGAGCTTTCTACATCGTTACGCCCGTCAGCCCGGCGACGCAGATTACCAATCACGCGTGAGCTCACCTCCGTCAGCAGCTGATTGTCGATGTTCTCTTCGGCATCGGCGGCCAGGCGCTCTTCCATTTTCTGAATAGCGACAATCGCCACTTCGGCAGTGGCAGCGCGGGCAATCCGCTCCTCTTTATGCTGCTGCGTGGCGTCCCCGGCGTCGATATGCTGCAGCAAAATCGGCAGCATAATCACCCCGACAAACAGTGAGAACAGGATCACGCCCGCCGCCAGGAAGACCAGTTCATAACGCGCCGGGAAGACATCGCCCGTCGGCAACAGCAACGGAATGGAGAGCACACCGGCCAGGGTAATCGCCCCGCGTACCCCCGCAAAGGAGGCAATCAGCAGCTCACGCGTGGTCCACGAACCAAACTCCATCGGCTTTTTCTTCAGGAAGCGCACGCTGAAGTTTTTCATCGTCCACAGCCAGCCGAAGCGCACCAGCATCAGCGCCATGTAGATCAGCACGATGTCGGTAAAGAGCATCCAGACTTCAACGTTCGGATCGGCCTCCGCCGCCACCAGAGAGGATTCCATAATGCCCGGCAGCTGCAGACCCAACAGCAGGAAGACCATGCCGTTAAAGACAAATTCCAGCATTGCCCAGGTGCTGTTTGCACGCAGACGCATGGCCAGCGGCGCGCGGCGCATTACGCCGGAGCGGGTGATGGTCATCCCTGCCGCGACCGCTGCCAGAATGCCCGACACGCCAATATGTTCGGCAATCAGATAGGAGGCAAACGGCAGCAGGAACAGCAGTACGATCTGCGTTGCGGGTTCATCACCGCCCCAGCGGCTGAGGAAGCGCAGCGAGCGGCCATACAGCCAGCTCACCACGAAGCCCGCCAGGATACCGCCAATAGCAACCTTAAAGAATTCCAGGGTCGCGCCACCCACGGTAAAGATCATCGTCCCCATTGCGACGGCCACGGCGAACTTCAGGGCAACCAGACCGGAGGCGTCGTTCATCAGCGCCTCTCCCTGTAAGATGCCCATGATTTTCTTCGGAATCCGCCCTTCACCCACAATGCCGGACAGCGCCACGGCATCGGTTGGCGACAGGACTGCGGCCAGCGCAAAAGCGGGGATTAACGGGATCCCCGGAACCACCCAATAGATCAGGAAACCAATCCCGACCACGGTCACGACGACCAGCGCCAGTGCCAGACCGAAGATCTCGCGCCCATGTTCCAGAAACTCGCGCGTGGGTGTTTTCCAGCCATCAGCAAACAGCAGTGGCGGGATAAACAGCACGAGGAACAGTTCCGGGTCGAACTCAACGTGCAGGCCAAACGTCGGCCACGCCAGCAGCGCGCCGATGGCAATTTGCATTAATGGCAGGGGGACCTGAAAGGGCAGTACGCGTGTAACCACCCCGGATAATGAGACCACAAGGGTCATGATGAGTATTGTGAAAAAGATTTCCATGCGTTCCCTGTTTGCTGTGTTACTTATGTACTACGGAAGGCGTCGTGCCTTTTATTCTATCTTCCCCAGAGTAACGCAAAAGGCAACGGGATGAGTCCTGAAAATAAAAACGGGCGGCCTGAGCCACCCGTTTTCGCATCAAAGGACAATTTAGATTGCCCAGCCGCCCGCGTAGAACACCACCAGCGCAACGGCGATAACCACGGTGCCAATGTTCAGCTTGCGCCACTCACCGGAGACCAGGCGACCAATCACCAGCGACGCGAAGCCGATCATGATGCCGGTCACGATGTTACAGGTCAGCACGATAAATACCGCAGTGATCAGGCCTGACATCGCGTCCACAAAGTCCGCAAAGTCAATTTTCGCCACGTTGCTCAGCATCAGCAGGCCGACGTACATCAGTGCAGGAGCCGTAGCGTAGGCTGGCACCAGGTAAGAGAGCGGCGAGAGGAACAGGATCAGCAGGAACAGCACACCAACGGTAATGGCGGTCAGGCCAGTTTTACCGCCTGCCGCGGTGCCCGCAGCGGACTCGATATAGACCGCAGCCGGAGAAGCGCCTACCAGACCCGAGAAGACGCTGCTCAGGGAGTCGGTGGTCAGCGCTTTGCCACCGTCGATAATCTGACCGTCTTTATCCAGCAGGTTCGCCTGACCGGCCACCGCACGGATGGTACCGGTGGCATCAAACACCGCCGTCATCACCAGCGCCAGCACGCTTGGCAGGATCACCGGGTTCAGCGCGCCGACAATATCCAGGCTGCCAATCAGGGAGTTACCGTTGTCATCGCTCAGTGACGGCATGGCAAAAATACCGGAGAAATGCACGGTCGGATCGAAAATCAGGCCAACAATGGACACACCGATAATGGTCAGCAGAATGCCGCCTGGGACTTTCAGTTTTTCCAGACCAATAATCACCGCCAGGCCAATCAGGGACATGATCACCGGGAAGCTGGCGAAGTGACCCAGCGCCACCGGCAGACCGTCCAGCGGGTTCTTAATGACCAGACCCACGCCATTGGCGGCAATCAGCAGCAGGAACAGCCCGATACCGATACCGGTGCCGTGTGCTACGCCGTGCGGCAGGTTGCGCAAAATCCAGCTACGAATACCGGTTGCCGAGATAATGGTGAACAGCACGCCCATCAGGAAGACGGCGCCCAGGGCAACCGGTACGCTGATGTGTTGGCCCAGCACCAGGCTAAACGCGGTGAAGGCGGTCAAGGAAATGGCACAGCCAATCGCCATCGGCAGATTCGCCCACAGCCCCATTACGATGGAGCCAACACCGGCGACAAGACAGGTTGCAACAAAGACCGCTGCCGGTGGGAAGCCTGCTTTACCGAGCATGCCCGGCACAACGATGACGGAGTACACCATTGCCAGAAACGTTGTCAGACCGGCAACGATTTCCTGGCGCACGGTGCTGCCGCGAGCAGAAATTTTAAAGATGGCGTCAAGTGAACCGCCGGTACGCGCGGATGGCGTAGACATAGAAAACATCCCCTGAGAGTTTTTATAGAAAGTCCGTAAGCGTGGTGGAGACTCCACTGCCAGCAAAACGTCAAATCCTTGTGCTGCGTTTGCGACGAAAAGGGGCGTCACAAAAAAAGCAAACGTTTAGCTCCGCGCTTACAAAACGGGTGGTCAAATTTAGGCAAACGATTATCCAGCCTAATCACCGCCCTTTTCAACTGAACTTTCTCGTTTTTCGCTAAATTTCCCTTATGACGATGAAGAAATAAGCAGAGGATGCGCAAACGTTATCGTTTATGCGCAATGGGGTTACAAATTACGCCTCGCCAGGGATCGTTAACGGCCCACCTTGTTCCAGGGTTCTCTGCCAGGCAGGACGATTTTCGACCTTTTTCTTCCAGGCATGGGTGTGCGGAAGATCCTCGACACCGCCGCGTGCCAGCAGAGCAAAAATCGGGAAACTCATCTGAATATCGGCCATGCTGAGAGTCTCTCCGGCAAACCAGCTATTTTCAGCCAGGTGAGATTCAATAAAACGCGCGTGGGTTTCGAGCTGGGGGTTGAGATAGGCTTTTTGCACGCCCTGACCCAGCGCTTTCCCCAGCGTTCGTATCCCAAACGGCACGGGCGGTTTACCGAAGCTGCTAAATACCAGCTTCATTAACAGCAGCGGCATAAGAGAACCTTCTGCATAGTGTAGCCAAAAGCGGTATTGCACCTTGTGGGCAGGATCCAGCGGCTTAAGCTGCGATTCTGCGTCGTAGGTTTCTTGCAGATACTCCAGAATGGCACCGGATTCAGCAAGGATCAGCCCGTTGTCTTCAATGACCGGTGACTTGCCCAACGGATGCACGCGTTTAAGGGACTCGGGAGCCAGCATCGTTTTTTCGCGCTGGTAGTGAACAATCTCATAGGGCAGAGAAAGTTCTTCCAGAGCCCAGATCACGCGGTGTGAGCGCGACTGGTTAAGGTGATGTACCGTGAGCATAGTGGTCTCCTGTTATTCATACTTTTTAACTATAGAAAATTGAACAACACCGCGAAAAATATTCGCCAAAAAAGCGGCCCCGGTGACTGGCGAAAAAGCGGCCCTTACATAGAATTAAAGTGTCAGCACAAACCGGAACCTCCTCAACCAGCTCGACATGAGGGGTGCTGATGTCGGGGGAAACCCTCCCGTGAGCCAGCGGGATAGAGAGAAAGACAAAGACCGGAAAAAACTAAAGCGCCCTTATGTGGCGCTTTAGTTCTTTATTATGCTTTTTGCTGGATGGCGCTTCGCCACCCGGCAAACAGATCTCAATCCTCTTCCAGCAGCCGCGCCCCCGTCCCCTGTTCGCCCAGTTTGTCACCGGGGTTGCGTAACGGGCAATCGCTGCGCGACAAACAACCGCAACCGATGCACCCGTCCAGTTCGTCACGCAGCGCCACCAGCGTATGAATACGCCGGTCCAGCTCCTCACGCCACTGGGATGACAGCTCTTTCCACTCTTTCGGGCTCAGCGTATGGCCTTCCGGTAACACGCCGAACGCTTCACCGATGGTGGCCAGGGGAATTCCGATTCGTTGCGCAATTTTAATAATCGCCACGTAGCGGAGCACGTCACGGGTGTAGCGCCGCTGGTTTCCGGCGTTACGGATGCTTTTGATTAACCCTTTACTTTCATAGAAGTGGAGCGCCGATACTGCCACACCGCTTCGCTTAGCCACTTCACCCGGGGTCAAAAGCGCTTTTATTCTCGGCAATCTCTTTTCCATAAAACCTCTTTACCTCAAGTTAACTTGAGGAATTATACTCCCCCACAGAGAAAACGACGAATCAACCAGGAAAGTTGTATCTACAGAGGGCAACCTTATGTCGCATCAGCAAATTATTCAGACACTTATTGAATGGATTGATGAACATATCGACCAACCGTTGAACATTGATGTGGTCGCGAAAAAGTCGGGCTATTCGAAATGGTATTTACAGAGAATGTTCCGGACCGTAATGCACCAGACGCTGGGTGAGTACATTCGTCAGCGCAGGTTACTGCTGGCGGCGCAGGCGTTACGCTCTACGCAGCGGCCTATTTTTGATATCGCGATGGATCTGGGGTATGTGTCGCAACAAACCTTTTCCCGCGTGTTTCGCCGCGAGTTTGACCGCACGCCAAGCGATTACCGTCACCAGTTGAATTAAGGTTTATCAGTGCAAAGGTTGCTGCTGCCAGGTCATAAACTCCTGGGGCGGCATCGCTTTCGCGAAGTGCCATCCCTGACAGAACTGTACGCCGCGCTTCAACAACCAGCTTACCTGCTCGGCAGTTTCTACCCCTTCCGCAATGGTTTTGAGCCGCAGGCTCTGCGCCATCTCGATAATATGCTCGGCGATAAGATGGCTGGTGCTGTTGGTGGTTAGGGTGTCGATAAAGGATTTGTCGATTTTCAGAATATCGACATTCAGCGAGTAGAGATTATGCAGGTTCGAGTAACCTGTACCAAAATCGTCGATTGCCACTTCATAACCCGCCTGACGAAAAGCCTGGATAACCGGCGTAGTTTTCGGCACATCAATAAATCCGCGCTCCGTCACTTCGATTTTGATCTGCTGCGCACGCACGGCATAGTGCCGCGCTTTGTCGGATATCATGGCGATCAGCCGCGAAGAGTGAAAATCCGTCGCCGACAGGTTGATCGAAATATAGAGGTCAGGATGCGCGGCCAGGAAATGGCCCAGATCGCTGAAGACCTCTTCTACAACATAATCCGTGATGCGTTCACTCATCCCCTCTTTTTCCGCCAGCGGGATGAATTCCGCCGGGCTCATGACAGGCCCGTTAAAACCAGGCCAGCGTAACAACGCCTCTGCCCCCACGCACTGATTATTCTTGATATCGATGATTGGCTGATAATGGACACAAAGCTGACGTTTATTCAGCGCCCGATGCAGCAATCGTCCTGGGGAGTTCAGCTCACGGTGGGTGCGCGACCAGACCAGCAAAATAATGATGCTACAGATCATTCCCAGCGGCAGCGTCAACGTCGCCTGATGGTAGAGCGTTTCATAGAAGCGTTTATTCGACGTTGAAACGATGGCGGCAATCGGACGTTTATCCGATTTTACCACCGTATAAAAACGGTCATCTTTTTGAAATACCACGTCCTTATCCCGAATCATCGAGTTTAATAAAGAAACGTTGGCTTTCTGACTGACGGAAAAGAAGGCATTCGTTACCGTATCGTACACGCCCCATGAGAGAGAGTGATCGGTGGACATCACTTCACTGTACGAGAGCGGATTAACCACCACGACATAATTCCCGCGCTGCATATATGTCATTTTATAGCCAGTGAAAAATGGCGTATCACGGTAATAATAGATAGCGATATCGGGTTTACGGATGTAATTAGCGGGGGAGATCGCATAAGGATGATCCGGGGTAAAAATGGATGAACAACGAAAATTCTGGCCTTCGGCATAAATTAAATCAGCGATGAACAGACGGCCGCGAACCACGTTCAACATATATTGCCGATGTGACGGCGTACAAACTTTACCCTGATATTTTTCCGCTTCGGCCCGGGCCAGATCAACCTGTTCAATAACCAGTTCAGTTTTGTCTAAAGCCAGTTCAGCAAATGTGCGTAACTGCGCGCTTGTTTCCGACACCGCTCTTAGCTGGGCAAACCATAGCGCAAGCATCACCGGCAGCATAACTACCATGATGATCCCTACCACTCTGAGCATCTTGCGCCGCGCGCTACGATTCATTTCCCGCCCTATATCCCTGCATGTTGTACGCCTGTAGTAATGAAGGCCGGATGCTTTGATAAACAGGTGATTACGTTGCATGAATCATGCGAAGTTAGCAACTGACTTTTAGTATTAAAAATCTTAAATTTCGTTATGACGATAATATTTGTCCGTAAGCTAAACTAAAAGTATTCGTTCCGTTTCTATTAAGGAAAATATTTATCCAGCCTGAACGGGGGGATTGAAGATAACGCAACAGAGGATCGTTGATTAAGCCAAACTTCTGGCAGCATGAAAAAAGTACAACATCAACATGACGTTTTATACTATTTGCGCGGATGTAATTTGATCAATGTTTTATAAACGTTCGGCTATTACCACATTATTTCCAGGATCAGCAGAGAATAAGGCTTCATTTATAAAAAGGCATCGCTGGGAACGCCGTTGCCCTCCTCCGCTCGTTCGAAGGAGGTTGCTCCCGGCACGTGGTGGGTTCGCATCCGCCGATGTCGAAGGCAACCCCATCCTGCCGCCTCTCTTTTTCAACGTAATAAAATCCCCAATCTGCTCGCACAGGCACTGGCGAATAAATCAACAAATGTGATATAGTTCACACATATCATGTAACGAGAAACACTGTTTCATTCAGTTCGTCTGTTTTGGAGAGGATGGGTTTTATGGCAACCATTACGACCAGCATGGTTCTCCTGCGCTGGCCTTTGTTGAGTGCGGTACTGATGTTTTTAGCCAGCACGCTGAACATTCAGTTTCGTAAATCTGACTACGCGGGTCTTGCGGTCATCAGTACGCTGTTAGGACTGGGCGCGGCTTGCTGGTTTGCAACGGGTCTGCTTGGTATCACCCTGCTGGATATTGCCGCCGTCTGGGAAAATATTAAAGTAGTGATGGTTGAGGCAATGAGCCATACGCCACCAGACTGGCCGATGGTAATTACCTGATACCTGACTGAATAAAAAACCCAGACCGATGTCTGGGTTTTTTTATTTTGCATATCCGTGAATCAGAACGGAATGTCGTCGTCGAAGTCCATTGGTGGTTCGTTAGACGGTGCCGGAGCGGACTGCTGCTGCGGACGAGACTGCGCGCCGCCGCTGAACTGGTTGCCGCCCTGTGGCTGCTGAGGCTGGCCCCAACCGCCCTGCTGCTGGCCACCACCTGCTGGTGCGCCGCCGCCCTGACGGCCACCCAGCATCTGCATGGTGCCGCCAACGTTTACCACCACTTCAGTGGTGTACTTTTCCTGACCGGATTGATCGGTCCATTTGCGGGTACGCAGCTGGCCTTCAATATACACCTGAGAGCCTTTACGCAGATACTCACCGGCCACTTCTGCCAGTTTGCCAAACAGCACAACGCGGTGCCATTCGGTCTGCTCTTTCATCTCACCGGTTGCTTTGTCACGCCAGGATTCGGAAGTAGCCAGCGTAATGTTGGCAACTGCGCCACCACTCGGCATGTAGCGTACTTCCGGGTCCTGGCCCAGATTACCGACGAGAATCACCTTGTTTACGCCTCTGCTGGCCATGTTCGTGTCTCCTGAATACGTTTCTTAATAGTGTAAACGCGCGAGTGTACCATTTCCACGCGTCAATTTGCATAGTTGCGTGGCGGGTTCAGAAATCTCTCGCGAACTCGGCATTGTTACACAGCTAATCAGAAAATGCATTCCAATACTGTATATTCAAACAGGTTAAATTGTGTCATAATTAGCCGTTTCTGACAGCCGTTTGTCCTTCAAACAAACCAGGCAATCCGTGTTCCAACCGGGAAAGGTGAATGGATAAGATCGAAGTTCGGGGCGCCCGCACCCACAATCTCAAGAATATCAACCTCATAATCCCTCGCGACAAACTCATCGTCGTGACCGGGCTTTCGGGGTCTGGCAAATCCTCACTGGCTTTCGACACTCTGTATGCCGAAGGACAGCGCCGTTACGTTGAATCACTCTCTGCGTATGCGCGCCAGTTCCTGTCATTGATGGAAAAACCGGATGTAGACCATATCGAGGGGCTTTCGCCTGCTATCTCTATTGAGCAGAAGTCCACCTCCCACAACCCGCGTTCAACGGTCGGTACCATTACCGAAATTCATGACTACCTGCGTCTGCTGTATGCCCGCGTAGGAGAGCCGCGCTGCCCGGATCACGACGTGCCGCTGGCGGCGCAGACCGTGAGCCAGATGGTGGATAACGTGCTGTCGCAGCCAGAAGGCAAACGCCTGATGCTGCTTGCCCCAATCATTAAAGAGCGTAAGGGCGAGCACACCAAAACGCTGGAAAACCTGGCAAGCCAGGGGTATATCCGCGCCCGTATCGACGGCGAGGTGTGTGACCTGTCCGATCCCCCGAAGCTGGAGCTGCAGAAAAAACACACCATCGAAGTGGTGATTGACCGCTTTAAAGTGCGTGACGATCTGGCGACCCGTCTGGCGGAATCCTTTGAAACCGCGCTGGAACTCTCTGGCGGTACGGCGGTGGTCTCCGATATGGACGACCCGAACGCGGAAGAACTGCTCTTCTCCGCCAACTTTGCCTGCCCGATTTGCGGCTACAGCATGCGTGAGCTGGAGCCACGTCTGTTCTCCTTTAACAACCCGGCGGGAGCCTGCCCGACGTGCGACGGCCTGGGCGTACAGCAGTATTTTGACCCGGACCGCGTGATCCAGAATCCTGAACTGTCGCTGGCTGGCGGTGCGATCCGTGGCTGGGATAAGCGTAACTTTTACTACTTCCAGATGCTTAAATCGCTGGCAGAGCACTACAAGTTCGACGTGGAGGCGCCGTGGGCCAGCCTGAGCCCGAACGTGCACAAAGTGATCCTGTTCGGTTCCGGTAAAGAGAACATCGAGTTCAAATACATGAACGATCGCGGCGATACCTCCGTGCGTCGCCACCCGTTCGAAGGGGTGCTGCACAACATGGAGCGCCGCTACAAAGAGACCGAATCCAGCGCGGTGCGCGAGGAGCTGGCGAAGTTCATCAGCAACCGCTCCTGCGCCACCTGTGAGGGCACGCGTCTGCGTCGCGAAGCGCGCCACGTGTTTGTCGAAAACACGGCGTTGCCGACCATCTCAGACATGAGCATCGGTCACGCAATGGACTTCTTCAACAACCTGAAGCTCTCCGGCCAGCGTGCGAAGATTGCCGAAAAAGTGCTGAAAGAGATCGGCGACCGTCTGAAATTCCTGGTGAACGTCGGCCTGAACTACCTGACGCTTTCCCGCTCCGCAGAGACGCTGTCCGGCGGTGAAGCCCAGCGTATCCGTCTGGCCAGCCAGATTGGCGCGGGCCTGGTGGGCGTCATGTATGTCCTGGACGAACCGTCCATCGGCCTGCACCAGCGCGACAACGAGCGTCTGCTCGGAACGCTTATTCATCTGCGTAACCTCGGCAACACGGTGATTGTGGTCGAGCACGACGAAGATGCGATCCGTGCTGCCGACCATGTGATCGACATCGGCCCGGGCGCGGGCGTGCACGGCGGCCAGGTGGTCGCGGAAGGCACCCTGAAAGACATCATGGCGGTGCCAGAGTCGTTAACCGGCCAGTACATGAGCGGCAAGCGCAAAATTGAAGTGCCGAAACAGCGCGTGGCGGCGAACCCGGAAAAAGTGCTTAAGCTCACCGGCGCTCGCGGCAACAACCTGAAAGACGTGACGCTGACGCTGCCCGTCGGGCTGTTTACCTGTATCACCGGCGTATCCGGTTCCGGTAAGTCGACGCTGATCAACGATACGCTGTTCCCGATTGCGCAGACGGCGCTGAACGGCGCGACGCTGGCCGAACCTGCACCGTACCGCGACATTCAGGGGCTGGAACATTTCGATAAAGTTATCGACATCGACCAAAGCCCGATTGGCCGTACGCCGCGTTCCAACCCGGCGACCTATACCGGCGTCTTCACGCCCGTCCG
This sequence comes from Enterobacter cloacae complex sp. SHL021, assembly GCF_049237765.1. NCBI lineage: Bacteria > Pseudomonadati > Pseudomonadota > Gammaproteobacteria > Enterobacterales > Enterobacteriaceae > Enterobacter > Enterobacter cloacae complex sp. SHL021. The sequence goes on from NZ_JBMKJG010000027.1 coordinate 23,044, forward strand.
TGAACTCTTCGCCGGTGTACCGGAAGCGCGTTCGCGCGGCTACACGCCAGGACGTTTCAGCTTTAACGTTCGCGGCGGCCGCTGTGAAGCCTGTCAGGGCGACGGCGTGATCAAGGTTGAGATGCACTTCCTGCCGGATATCTACGTGCCGTGCGACCAGTGCAAAGGCAAACGCTATAACCGTGAAACGCTGGAGATTAAGTACAAAGGCAAGACCATCCACGAAGTGCTGGACATGACCATCGAAGAGGCGCGCGAGTTCTTTGATGCCGTGCCTGCGCTGGCGCGTAAGCTGCAGACGCTGATGGACGTAGGCCTGACCTACATTCGTCTGGGGCAGTCAGCGACCACGCTCTCTGGAGGTGAAGCGCAGCGCGTGAAGCTGGCGCGTGAGTTGTCCAAACGCGGTACCGGGCAGACGCTGTACATTCTCGATGAGCCGACCACCGGTCTGCACTTTGCGGATATCCAGCAGTTGCTCGACGTTCTGCATCAGCTTCGCGATCAGGGCAACACCATTGTGGTCATTGAGCACAACCTGGACGTGATTAAAACCGCGGACTGGATTGTCGATCTCGGCCCGGAAGGCGGCAGCGGCGGCGGTGAAATCCTCGTCTCCGGTACGCCAGAGACCGTTGCAGAGTGCGAAGCCTCGCACACCGCGCGCTTCCTTAAACCGTTGCTGTAATTGTCATACGGAGAGTTGCTGTCGGGTCGCTTCCGGCAGCAGCTCAACCGCCTGCTGATAAGACGCGTCCACAAGGTAGTAAATCTGCGATCCCGGGAGTGAACCGTCGAGATAGACCGTACTCCAGTGCGCTTTGTTCAGATGTTTGCTCGGCCGGACATCGTCGTGCTGCTGACGTAATAGCTCCGCCAGCTCCGGGCTGGTTTTGAGCGACGCCGCCGGGCGGCCTTCCACCTCTTTCACCATCGCAAACAGCACATCTCCAACTTTAATCTGCGTGGCTTTCCAGTCGCTGTGAACGCTCTGCTCCGCGCCTGGCTTACTCATGCAGTACTGCAGTAGCTCCGAAATTGTCATCTTTATTCCCCTTGTAGCGTTGCGATAATTTTACGCGAACCACCGTGAATGCGATGTTCTCCCAGCCAGATCCCTTGCCATGTTCCCAGCAGAAGCCGCCCGTTGTGTACCGGCAGCATTAGCGATACGCCCAGCAGAGAAGATTTGATATGCGAAGGCATGTCGTCCGCCCCCTCATAGTCATGCTCGTAGGAGGCGTTGTCCGGAACGGTTTTCAGAAAATGCCGCTCCATATCAGACCGGACGGTGGGATCGCAATTTTCATTAAGCGTGAGAGAGGCCGACGTGTGCTGAAGCAGCAGATGCAGCAAACCCGTTTTGACGCGCGACAGATCGCGGATCTGCCCGATAACTTCATCCGTCACCAGGTGAAATCCGCGAGGTTTAGCGCTTAAGGTCAGGGTTTGTTGGTACCACATGTGCTGCTCCGTTATGAAAGTGAATCTTTCTAAGTGTGCAGCAAGAAGACGAAAGGTAAAACCCGCAGCGACGAGATTTGATTAAAAAAGAGCCAAACTCGCCGCCAACGATTTAATACTCTGAGTTCACAATGACCTCTTCGCCAAACTTCCCGGCCATTGGCAGCGGGCGATAGGTCGAATTTGAGGCGCGTAACACCCTGATCCCTCTGGCTCCCACATCACGCGCGGCGCTGATATCGTTGTCTGAATCACCGTAGAAGACTTTGATATGTTTCTGCTCCAGCCACTGGGTTTTGGTGTTTTGTCCCGGTTTGTCACCCGCGAAAATCACCGGGTTCATGCTGGCCGCCGGGATCAGGAAATCATCCTGCAGGGTTTTAGAGACGGTTTCCGTTTTGGTCTGACTGCGTCCGGTAACGAAGTAGATGCTGTCGCCACGTTTTACATGCATGGCGATAAGCGCGCGGGCCACCTCTTTCGGGATGCTGAATTCGTCCCAGCCGTTGTTCATCTTTTCCCAGAACTCCGGGTTTTTCAGATACGCTTCGCTGTCCGGTGAGTATGTTTTTTTACCGCGCCAGAACCCGGGGCTGGAGAAGAGAACGGTATCGTCAATATCAAAGCCCACGGCCATTGGCGGGCGGCCCATCAGGCTGTTTTCAATCTGGGCTACAGAGACCCAGTGAATGGGGGCTTGTTCAGCCAGAATAGCGGCGGTAGTGCCGGTGTAAAGCGGCGTCGGTGCGGAAGCGCGCGCGACGACCGTACTGTTAAGCGAGAACAATAAGCAGGCGGCGCTGAGCGCCAGTGTGATCTTGCGCATATTTTCCCCTGAATATTCAGTTTGTTATCGTTTTAATTTGAGCGACTGGTCAAAAATCTATCCGACCATAACCCCAGCGGGAGATGAAGGGAAGGAGTTTTTGCTTATGAGGTTGGATAAAAAGAAGAAGATCACAGAATGCCGGGCAACCTGTTTGTGCGGCCTGATGCCCTCATCCCGGCCCTCTCCCACGGGGAGAGGGGGGGTGAGTAAGTACTTACATTACTGCAGCAAATGCCTGCGCCACGCGATGAACGTTGCTGGCATTCAGACCCGCCACGCACATACGTCCGCTGGCAATCAGGTAGACGCCGAACTCTTCGCGCAGACGTTCAACCTGTGCGGCGCTCAGCCCGGTGTAGCTAAACATCCCACGCTGTTTAAGCAGATAGTCGAAGTTATGCCCCGGTACGGCCTCTTTCAGCACGTTGACCAACTCCTGACGCATCGACAGAATACGCTTACGCATGGATTCCACTTCGGCAAGCCAGCTGGCTTTTAGCTGTTCGTCTCCCAGCACGGTCGCCACCACCTGCGCGCCAAAGTTTGGCGGGCTGGAGTAGATGCGGCGCACGGTCGCCTTCAGTTGCCCCAGTACGCGACCTGCCGCTTCGGCGTCTTCGCACACCACAGAGAGGCCACCCACGCGCTCGCCGTACAGGGAGAAGATTTTTGAAAACGAGTTGCTGACCAGAACAGGCAGACCGGCGCTGGCCACGGCACGGATAGCATAGGCATCTTCTTCCATCCCTGCGCCAAAGCCCTGATAGGCGATGTCGAGGAAGGGGATCAGGTTGCGCGCTTTCAGCACCTCAATCACCGCATCCCACTGGGTGTTGGTGAGATCTGCCCCGGTCGGGTTGTGGCAGCACGGGTGCAGCAGTACTATGCTGCGCTCTGGCAGGGTATTTAGTTTTTCCAGCAGCGCGTCAACGCGCACGCCGTTGGTTTCACTGTCGAACCATGGATAGGTCGCCACCTTAAAGCCGGCACCCTCAAAAATCGCCACGTGGTTTTCCCAGGTGGGATCGCTGACCCATACCCCTGAATCCGGGAAGTATTTTTTCAGGAAGTCCGCACCCACTTTAAGCGCGCCTGAACCGCCCAGGGTCTGGATGGTTGCAACACGTTTTTGTGCGAGCACCGCGTGATCGGCACCAAACAGCAGCGGCGCGATGGCGTTACGGTAAGTATTGAGCCCTTCCATCGGCAGATAAAGAGAAGCACCGTGCGGGGCGGCGTTAAGACGCGCTTCCGCTTCAGCAACGGCTTTCAACTGAGGAATAATGCCGTCCTCGTTGTAATACAGACCAATGCTGAGATTCACTTTGTCGCTGCGAGGATCTTCTTTGAAACGCTCCATTAAGGAGAGAATGGGGTCGCCGGCGTAGGCGTCAACTTTCTGAAACACGCGATGGTTCTCCGGAATTCGATGAGGCAGGGAATTCAACAATAAACCGGATATGACAGAAGATCGAGCGTTTAACCTGTTCCATGCCGGGTCAGGCAACGCTGCCCCCCGGCATTCACAGCAGTTTAATCGATGTACTTCATTGCCACCCTTGATGTCAGGCGCGTTATAAGTTCGTAAGCACTCACTTTCGTGATTTCCGCGATGCGTTCGACGGGCAAACCGTCACCCCACATCACCACATCGTCGCCCGCTTTATCCTGGGCATCGGGGCCAAGATCTACGCAAATCATGTCCATCGCCACGCGACCGACAATCTTCACTTCGCGGCCATTGACCAGAACCGGCGTACCGGACGGCGCAGCACGTGGATAACCGTCGCCATACCCCATCGCCACCACACCCAGCCGGGTGTCACGCTCGCTGGTCCAGGTGCCGCCGTAACCCACCGGTTCCCCCGCCTTGTGCTCACGCACCGCAATCAGCTTAGACACCAGGGACATCACCGGCTGGAAGCCAAAGTCCGGTCCCCAGGGTCTGTTCTCCAGCGGCGATACGCCGTAAAGAATAATCCCCGGACGCGCCCAGTCGAAGTGCGACTGCGGCCACAGCAGAATGCCACCGGAGGCCGCGATAGAGCGCATCCCCGGCTTGCCTTCGCAGAAGGTGTTAAAGATGTCGAGTTGTTGTTCAGTAGCGCCGCAGTCAGGCTCATCAGCCCGGGCAAAATGACTGACTATATTTACCGGCTGGCGGACATTTTTGCACTGGCACAGACGCTGATAAAACGCCTGCGCGTGTTCCGGACGTACGCCCAGACGGTGCATGCCCGTGTCGAGCTTCATCCAGACGGTGACTGGCTCGCTCAGCTCAGCGGTTTCGAGGGCGGAAAGCTGTTCTTCGTTGTGTACCGCCGTGTGCAGATGCTGGTCTGCAATGGTCGGCAGGTCTGCAGCCTCAAAAAAGCCTTCGAGCAGCAAAATCGGTTGGGTGATCCCCCCCGCGCGCAGGCGGAGGGCTTCTTCAAGACGGGCAACGCCAAAGGCGTCGGCATCGGGGAGCGTTCGCGCGGTCTCAAGAAGACCGTGTCCGTAAGCGTTCGCTTTCACGACTGCAACAAGTTTACTGGCGGGAGCCAGTTCACGCAGACGTTGCAGGTTGTGTCGCAGAGCGCAGCGGTTAATCACAACAGTTGCCGCTTGCATTTGATTTCCTTAGAAATTACTCATCATCATATTGAGGACCGGCATAGTTGTCGAAACGCGACCACTGTCCGTTAAAGGTCAGACGTACCGTACCGATAGGGCCGTTACGTTGTTTACCGATAATAATTTCGGCGATCCCTTTCAGGTCGCTGTTCTCGTGATAAACCTCATCACGGTAGATGAACATGATTAAGTCGGCATCCTGCTCGATGGAGCCGGATTCACGCAGGTCGGAGTTGACCGGACGTTTGTCGGCACGTTGTTCCAGGGAGCGGTTAAGCTGCGAGAGCGCCACGACAGGCACATGCAGCTCTTTGGCTAATGCCTTGAGCGAGCGGGAAATTTCCGCAATCTCCAGCGTACGGTTATCGGAGAGCGACGGCACGCGCATCAGCTGAAGGTAGTCGATCATGATAAGGCCAATACCGCCATGCTCGCGGGCGATACGGCGCGCACGGGAGCGCACTTCTGTCGGCGTCAGGCCGGAGGAGTCATCGATATAGATGTTACGTTTTTCCAGCAGGATCCCCATGGTGCCGGAGATACGCGCCCAGTCCTCATCGTCGAGCTGACCGGTACGGATACGGGTCTGATCCACACGAGAAAGCGACGCCAGAGAACGCATCATGATCTGCTCAGATGGCATCTCCAGACTGAAGATTAAGACCGGTTTATCCTGCAACATCGCCGCGTTTTCGACGAGGTTCATCGCAAAGGTGGTTTTACCCATCGACGGACGCGCGGCGACGATAATCAAATCCGACGGCTGCAGGCCTGCGGTTTTCTTATTGAGATCGTCATAGCCGGTGTTAACTCCGGTTACGCCATCGTGCGGCTGCTGGAAGAGCTGTTCAATACGGGCGACGGTGGCATCGAGCACATCGGCGATGTTTTTTGGGCCTTCGTCTTTATTGGCGCGACTTTCAGCGATTTTAAAGACGCGGGATTCCGCGAGATCGAGCAGGTCTTCGCTGGTGCGACCCTGCGGATCAAAGCCCGCTTCGGCGATTTCATTCGCGACCGAGATCATCTCACGAACAACGGCGCGTTCGCGGACGATGTCAGCATAAGCGCTAATGTTCGCTGCACTTGGCGTGTTTTTCGACAGTTCTGCTAAATAAGCAAAACCGCCAACGCTGTCCAGTTGCCCCTGCCGCTCAAGCGATTCCGCGAGCGTAATCAGGTCAATCGGGCTACCGGACTCCTGCAGGCGCGCCATTTCGGTGAAGATGTGGCGGTGCGGGCGAGTGTAGAAATCGTCGGACACGACGCGCTCGGCGACGTCATCCCAGCGCTCGTTATCCAGCATTAAACCGCCCAACACCGACTGTTCCGCTTCAATCGAGTGCGGCGGGACTTTTAACCCGGCGACCTGAAAATCACGCTCACGAGGTTCAGTCTGTTTGTTGAAGGGTTTGTTTCCTGCCATAGTGAATGGAGTTACCGAGATAAAGAGTGGGTCGAAAGATTACCACATTCTGGAGGAAGCATGGCAACACGTATTGAATTTCACAAGCATGGTGGCCCTGACGTACTCAACGCGGTGGAGTTTACCCCCGCCGCGCCTGGCGAAAATGAAGTGCAGGTTGAAAATAAAGCCATCGGCATTAACTACATCGACACCTATATTCGCGGCGGTCTTTATCCACCGCCGTCACTGCCGAGCGGTCTGGGTACCGAGGCGGCGGGCGTGGTCAGCAAAGTGGGCAGCGCCGTTAAGCATGTTAAAGAAGGCGATCGCGTGGTGTATGCGCAATCGGCGCTGGGCGCTTACAGCTCCGTGCACAACGTTCCGGCTGACAAAGTTGCTCTCCTGCCCAATGCCATTTCGTTTGAACAGGCCGCGGCCTCCTTCCTTAAAGGGCTGACGGTCTATTATCTGCTGCGCAAAACCTATGAAATCAAACCCGACGAGCAGTTCCTGTTCCATGCGGCAGCGGGCGGCGTAGGGCTCATCGCCTGCCAGTGGGCCAAAGCGTTAGGCGCAAAACTGATCGGCACCGTGGGGAGCGCGCAAAAAGCCCAGCGCGCGCTGCAGGCCGGCGCCTGGCAGGTGATTAACTACCGGGAAGAGAGCATCGTTGAACGCTTAAAAGAGGTAACCGGCGGCAAAAAAGTGCGCGTGGTATATGACTCGGTAGGGAAAGATACCTGGGAAGCGTCTCTGGACTGCCTGCAGCGCCGCGGTCTGATGGTGAGCTTCGGTAACGCGTCAGGCGCGGTGACCGGTGTGAATCTGGGTATTCTGAACCAGAAAGGCTCGCTGTATGTCACTCGTCCATCCCTGCAGGGCTACATCACCAATCGCGAAGAGTTGCTCGAAGCCAGTAACGAACTGTTCTCGCTGATTGCCAGCGGGGTCATCAAAGTGGATGTGGCAGATGCGCAGAAGTACGCGCTAAGCGATGCGCAACGTGCGCATGAGGTGCTGGAGAGCCGGTCAACGCAGGGGTCGAGTCTGTTAATTCCCTGATCCCAGAAAAGAAATTGGGCTTCCCTGAGGAAGCCCTTTCTTTTTTTAGTTCGGCTGTATGTAGGGTACAGCTCGATGAATTCTTTAGCGGCAGCCATAGTGACAGATTCGATAAGTAAATCCTATTCCGTTCTAAGCAATGCCGCCGGAAAAGTTGCAGGTATGTGACGAACCCCTCAATACCTTAGTAATGAAAGCGGTTATTACGCTGATAAGTGGGCAGTTTTGGTGATTTAATCGCCCGTATAACCCACACCACCGCAACGGCCAGCAGCAGCCACGGCAGAAGTTTGATCGTCAGGGCAAATAATCCGCCAATAAACATGACCACTGTTGCCACCACAAGCGCTGCCAGAATGCCGAGCAGCGACACGCCGGTGGCTAACAGCATGACAAAAAAGCCAATCACAAAAAGCAGTTCCAGCATGGTTCTCTCCCACGAGTTCCCGAATGATGTCGCAACCATTACAAGATCCATGCCAACACTAACGTGTTGTTATAAAAGCAAAACGCCCCGCAAGGCTGTGCGGGGCGTGGTGAATTTGACGAATTTTTAGCGAGATTTATCGTTTATCTGCAACCAGGCGTAGCGCTTGTTCCAGCACTTTGATATCCGCGCCAGCTTTATGCGCGTTCTCGCTCAGATAGCGACGCCACTGGCGTGCGCCCGGGATCCCCTGGAACAGGCCAAGCATATGACGCGTGATATGGCCAAGGTAAGTGCCGTTACTCAGCTCACGTTCAATGTACGGATACATGGCCCGCACCACGGCAACCGGGTCAGTGTCTGCGCCTTCAACGCCGAAGATCTCGCGATCGACCGTCGTCAGAATACCCGGATTCTGATATGCCTCGCGACCGACCATCACACCATCCATATGCGCCAGATGTGTTTTGGCCTCGTCGAGCGACTTGATACCACCGTTGATCGACATGGTCAGGTGCGGGAAGTCCCGCTTCAGTTGATACACACGCGGGTAGTCCAGCGGCGGAATTTCGCGGTTCTCTTTCGGGCTAAGGCCAGAGAGCCAGGCTTTACGCGCATGGATGATAAACATCTCGCACTCGCCCTTTCCGGCAACCGTATTGATGAAATCACACAAGAATTCGTAGCTGTCCTGGTCATCAATACCGATACGGGTCTTCACCGTCACCGGAATGGAGACCACATCACGCATCGCCTTGATGCAGTCCGCTACCAGCTGTGCGTTCCCCATCAGACAGGCGCCGAACATGCCGTTTTGTACGCGATCGGACGGACAGCCAACGTTAAGGTTAATTTCGTCGTAGCCACGTTCTTCTGCCAGCTTCGCACAGTGCGCCAGCGCAGCCGGATCGCTGCCCCCCAGCTGCAGGGCAACCGGATGCTCTTCTTCGCTGTACGCCAGATAGTCGCCCTTACCGTGAATAATTGCACCAGTGGTGACCATTTCGGTGTACAGCAGCGTATGTCGGGAGAGCTGGCGCAGGAAATAGCGGCAGTGTCTGTCCGTCCAGTCGAGCATGGGCGCAATGGAGAAACGGTGTGCGGGAAAGGCAGTCTGGTGTTCTGACGACATGGCGAAGTTTTAAGCATCTGGTGGAAAAGGGGCGCTACTATAGCATAAAGAAAAGCCGGAGGCGCAACGCCTCCGGTGCCCTTTAGAACGTCATACTCAACTGCGCCCCTGCGCCCCAGGTTTCATCTTCACCGTAGAGCCCCATCAGGTCGACGTGGACCGTGTTAAACGGTGCAAAACCGACACCACCGGTAAAGACGTTACTGTCATTCCCTTTCATATCGGCACGATAACCCGCCCGCACGGCCAGCCAGCTCAGCGGCGTCACTTCCGCACCCACGCCAACATACTGCGAGGTATCTTCGCTTTTAAAACCTTTGGTTTCTGTCAGATCGCCATCGGCGGTCAGGGTCACCAGATCGTTGTGCCAGGCGGCACCGGCCGTCACCAGCGGACGGATTTGATAGGTGTCTTTATAGCTCACCACTTCCCCCGTGCGCCCGTTGCGGATGCGAATGTCCTTGGTGTCAATATCGCGCGACATCAGGTTTTGCCCGCTCACCCCGACCGTCCAGTGCTCGCCGAAATCGGCCGCGATACCGGCATCCACGTTAAAGCCGGTATCGTCTTTCCGGTAGCGGCTGTCGTTCCACTTGTTACTGTCGTAATCGTAAATTGAGGTGGTGTAGTTGTAGATCCAGGTTTTCTGCAGTTTTGGCGTGACACCAAGGGAAACCGGGACGCCACCCAGATCGAACTGACGGGCAATGGCAACACCATAATCGGAGACAATTGCCGCCCGGCCAGACGCCGTAGAGTTAAGGTTTTTTGTGATTTGATCGGTACCGTTTAGCGCCGCATCCAGTGCCACGCCCGCCGCCACCGCATCGCTGTTTTGGATACTGCGCAGGTAATCAATATCTTGCTGATCGATGGAAGAGCTGACGCGCCCGTGGGCATAGCCTTTCGCCATAAAGGCCACGGAGAGCACATCGTTAGGGATACTCACCGCAATCCCCGCGCCTGCCGTAGCGCGTGCGGTTTTGCCTTTGAGATAGTCCAGTTCATCGGCAAGATCTTTTGCCGCTCCCTGGAACTGATCGATTGAGCCCAGCGGGTTGGTAATCACTTCGATGGGGGTCAGGCTATCAACCACATCCTTATAGTGATTGATTTTATCGTTGATGGTATCAATCTCATCCTGAAGATTGTCTTCATCCGTCACCTGCACGCCGACGGACGGTAAAATAACCGTCACATCATCGTCCGGTTTCGCCTTTGCCAACAACGCAGGGTTGATTAACGCCCCGCTGCCATAGCTGCCCGAAGCGACGCCCGTGCCACCCATTGCGTCGCTACGTGATTCTGTCCAGGTATTGGCTGCTCCCGCCTGATTTGCCATAAACAGGGAGACAGCGATGCTAACCACCGAAAATTTAAAATGTTTTTTCACAGTATGCTCGTCTTATTGTCGTTAATAACATCACCCTGTTTGTTATCACCCAAACAGGAACGAACTATTGCTGTGAATAAGTACAAAAAGACCCGCTATTTCCTTAAGTAAAACTCCGGACAGGCCTGTTGTTATTTGTGACGGCCCTCAATATTTATAGAAGAGGAAATTATTTTTTCCCAGGTTTTCCATCGTGCGGCCCAAAGAACTGAGGGGGATGATCAACCCAGCGATCTTCACGCGTGGCGGCATACTCCGGGTTAAGCGGATAGTAGATTCGGTTGTGCTTCTTGTTAGCCTCGCCAACGACCAGTAATCGCACCTCTTCTTCGGTGTTATTAATAAAGGTATGGCAGACGCCGGTGCCAGCAGGAAACCCTACGCTGTCGCCGGGTTCAAGCTTCCACAAATAGCCGTTAATCCAGGCTTCCGGATACCCTTCCAGCACATAGATGAACTCTTCTTCGTCGCTTTCCGCGTGGGGATAGGAGGTTCGACGCCCGGGCGGCAAACGCTCGTGGTGAATACCGATTCGCCTGAGCCCCAGGTGACGAGCCAGCGGTGCACCGATGGAGAAAAGCTCGTTGCTGTCGGGATAGGTTGAATTATCTGGCTCTTCCACGTCTCGCCAGTGCCGAATACAGTCAGGTTTTTTCATCATTAATTTCCCGGTTTGCGATGGGTCAGGTATAGCACAGCCTGGCGGATCTCGGCGTTTTTACCAGAACATGGTAAAGTGAGGGTTTTCCAGCCTATAACATCCGAGGTGCTAAATGGATAAGTCCACAAAAGAGCTGTTAGCGCAGGCAGAGAAGCTGTGCGCGCAACGCAATGTGCGCCTGACTCCGCAGCGCCTTGAAGTCTTGCGTCTGATGACCCTGCAGCAGGGCGCCATCAGCGCATACGACCTGCTCGACCTGCTGCGCGAAAGCGAGCCACAGGCTAAACCGCCTACGGTCTATCGTGCGCTAGATTTTCTGCTGGAACAAGGGTTTGTACACAAGGTCGAATCCACAAACAGTTATGTGTTGTGTCATCTTTTTGACCAGCCAACCCATACGTCGGCCATGTTTATCTGCGACCGTTGTGGCGTGGTGAAAGAAGAAGGGGCGGAAGGCGTAGAAGATATTATGCATACGCTGGCGGCCAGAATGGGCTTTGCCTTGCGCCATAACGTCATTGAAGCACACGGATTATGCTCTGCGTGTGTAGAAGTGGAGGCCTGTCGGCATCAGGACGCGTGCCACCATGACCACTCTATCCTCGTAAAGAAAAAGCCGCGTTAACAGCCAAAACAAAGGCGGCCCATGGCCGCCCTCAGGGAGTACTTCCTTGTACTGTCGGGTATCACACGGTTACCAACGGTAGTCGTTGCGTTTTTCCCAGTCGCCGACCTCTTTTTCCGCCTGGTCTTTCTCGTAACCGTAGCGTTCCTGAATTTTACCGACAAGCTGATCGCGTTTACCTTCGATGACCGTCATATCGTCATCCGTCAGCTTACCCCACTGTTCTTTCGCTTTACCTTTGAACTGCTTCCAGTTGCCGCCGATTTCGTCTTTATTCATCATCGTGTCCTCTTAGTTAAGCGTCGGGTCGTAACGTCCGTTACGTTCTTTTCTGCTGGACGTGATAATAATTGTAGTTAAGGATTCGGCAGTTGATTTCATATTCGGAATCTTTAACCGTCACGATATATCGTTGCGGGAAGGAAGCCAGGTATTGTTTTGCCAGTGCCGGTGCCAGATAAAGCCCAGTGACAGGCCCCGCAACGCGAGAAAGACCGCCAGGGAGAGCCATAAACCATGGTTACCCAGCCAGGGGAGCGTGAGCAGCGTCAGGGCAAAACCAGCCGCCGCCACCGCCATGCTGTTACGCATCTCCGCTCCTCGCGTCGCGCCAATAAACATACCGTCCAGCAGATAGCACCAGACCCCCACCACCGGCAAAATGACCTGCCAGATGAGGTAATGGCTTGCCAGCTCGCGCAGTGCAGGAAGGGAGGTGAGTAACGCAATAATCTGTTCGCCAAACCAGGCGTAAATCAGCGCGAACGCCAGCGCCACCAGCCCCGACTGCCGACAGGCCGCCCGCCAGACATCCCGCAACTGACCACTTTCACGTGCGCCGTATGCCTGGCCGGAATGCGCTTCCACAGCATAGGCAAAGCCATCCAGTGCATAGGCGGTAAAGGTCAGCAGCGTCATCAGAACGGCATTCACCGCGACGATATCTGGCCCAAGCCGGGCGCCAAAGACTGTCAGTGCGCCGAAACAGAGCTGCAGCAGCAATGAGCGCAGCATAATGTCGCGATTAAGCGCCAACAGGGTGCGGATATTGCCTCGCCATGCACTCTTGAGCAGAGCAAGGGAAATCCCCCGCATGACAAGCACCCGCCAGACCATCCACAGACCAAGGATAAACGTCCCGTATTCGGCAATCGCCGTCGCCAGTGCCGCACCCTGCACGTTCATGTGCAGGCCCATCACCAGCCAGAGATCGAGCACGATGTTGAGGAGGTTGCCTACCACCAACAGGATCACGGGCGCGCGGGCATACTGCACGCCGAGTAACCACCCCAGCAGAACCAGATTGGCCAGCGACGCGGGCGCGCTGAGCCAGCGAATTTCCAGGAAGCGTCGTGCCTGCTCCAGTACCGCCTCGCTGCCGCCAACGATATGCAGCGCCAGATCAATCAGTGGGGTACGTAATATAGCGATTAACGCGCCTGCCCCAAGCGCCAGAATTAACGGCTGAACCAGCGCGCGCGCCAGACGCAAAGGATCTTTAGCACCGTACGCCTGCGCCGTAAGCCCGGTGGTACTCATGCGCAAAAAGAGCAGGAGCATAAAAAGGAAGCTGGTCGCCGTCGCGCCAATCGCCACGCCGCCCAGATAGATGGGTGAATCAAGGTGACCAATAACTGCCGTATCCACCAGCCCCAGCAGAGGAACGGTGATATTGGAAAAAATCATCGGCAGTGCAAGACGCCACAATGCCTTATCGGATGCCGTAAGCAGTGACATGAAAAAATACCGGGAGTGGATAAGGAATCAGGCCACGGCAGATCCGTAGCCTGTCATGATGAGATTACAGCCATTCTCCGTTGCGAATGACCCCTACCGCCAGCCCCTCGATAGAGAAGTTTTGTTCGCGGAGGTCTACCACAATGGGGGAAAACTCGTTGTTTTCCGGCAGCAGCTGAACCGTATTACCTTGCTTTTTCAGGCGTTTAACGGTGACTTCATCATCGATGCGTGCCACCACAACCTGGCCGTTACGCACGTCTTGCGTTTTATGTACCGCAAGCAGATCGCCGTCAAGAATACCGATGTCTTTCATGGACATACCGCTTACGCGCAGCAGGAAATCCGCGCTCGGCTTGAACATGCCGGGATCAACCTGGTAGTGGCCTTCAATATGCTGTTGCGCCAGCAGAGGTTCACCTGCCGCGACGCGCCCCACCAGCGGAATGCCCGTCTCTTCTTCCACCAGCAGGCGGATACCGCGTGAAGCACCCGATACAATCTCAATTACGCCTTTACGCGCCAGCGCTTTCAGGTGTTCCTCGGCAGCGTTCGGAGAACGGAAGCCCAGACGCTGCGCGATTTCCGCACGCGTGGGTGGCATACCCGTCTGGCCGATATGATCCCGAATGAGATCAAACACCTCTTGCTGCCTGGTCGTTAACGCTTTCATTCCGCCCCCTGGGTGTATATACAGTTATGCTGTGAGTATATACAGTCAAAGGCGATTTTGGAACCAAAAACTGCACAAAAAACCAGGGACTTAATTATTCCTCGAGGCTCATCGGAAATGTGACCAAAGCAGCGTGACCCAGGTGATGACCGCAGTGATAATCGCCAGCAACACGGCAGCAGAGCCCATGTCTTTTGCCCGGCCAGAAAGTTCGTGGAAATCAGAGCCAATACGGTCCACTACGGCCTCAATAGCGCTATTAAGAATTTCCACTATCATCACCAACAGCACGGAGCCGATCAGAAGCACGCGGGTAATGGCATCAACATCCAAGAAACAGGCGATAATCACCGCGACAATCGCGGCGACACCCTCCTGGCGAAACGCGGCTTCGTTGACCCATGCGGCGCGAAAACCTTTCCAGGAATAGCCAGCAGCTTTAATGATACGGGTTAACCCAGTGGTATTATTGGCCATTAAAAGAACCTTTTATTTGAAATAGCGTCAATAACAGGAGGCGCAACGTGTTGCGCTGTAGCCTGAAGTATGACGGGTAACAACAGTAATTTCGCGCGCTTTCTGTTATCCTTGCGCCGCAATTGCATTATTAACCAGAGGCTTTACATCGTTTATGTCTGGCTGGCCACGAATTTACTACAAATTACTTAATTTACCATTAAGCGTCCTGGTAAAAAGTAAGTCTATCCCAGCAGAACCCGCGCTGGAATTGGGGCTCGATACGTCGCGCCCTATTATGTATGTTTTGCCTTATAACTCGAAGGCAGACTTGCTGACGCTTCGCGCCCAGTGTCTGGCGCATGATTTACCTGACCCGCTTGAACCGTTAGAAGTCGACGGTACGCTGTTGCCGCGATACGTGTTCATTCACGGTGGGCCACGCGTGTTTACCTATTACACGCCAAAAGAAGAGTCCATTAAGCTGTTCCACGACTATCTCGACCTGCATCGCAGCAATCCCGATCTGGATGTGCAAATGGTGCCGGTGTCGGTGATGTTTGGTCGTCGTCCGGGCCGCGAAAAAGGGGAAGAGAACCCACCGTTACGCATGCTTAATGGCATCCAGAAATTCTTCGCCGTCTCCTGGCTGGGGCGCGACAGCTTTGTGCGCTTCTCCCCTTCCGTCTCGCTACGCCGGATGGCCGACGAGCACGGCACCGATAAGATCATCGCGCAAAAACTGGCGCGCGTGGCGCGCATGCATTTCGCTCGTCAGCGTCTGGCCGCCGTTGGCCCTCGCCTTCCGGCGCGTCAGGATCTCTTCAACAAGCTGCTGGCTTCCAAAGCGATCGCCCGTGCTGTTGAAGACGAAGCGCGCAGTAAAAAGATTTCTCATGAAAAAGCACAGCAGAACGCCATTGCGCTGATGGAAGAGATTGCCGCGAACTTCTCCTATGAGATGATCCGTCTTTCTGACCGCATCCTGGGCTTTACATGGAACCGCCTCTATCAGGGCATTAACGTCCATAACGCCGAGCGCGTTCGCCAACTGGCGCATGACGGCCATGAAATTGTTTATGTGCCCTGCCACCGCAGCCACATGGACTACCTGCTCCTCTCGTATGTGCTCTATCACCAGGGGCTGGTGCCACCGCACATCGCAGCCGGTATCAACCTGAACTTCTGGCCAGCAGGCCCGATTTTCCGCCGCCTGGGGGCGTTCTTCATTCGTCGTACCTTTAAGGGCAACAAGCTCTACTCCACCGTATTCCGTGAATATCTGGGCGAGCTGTTCAGCCGCGGTTATTCCGTTGAGTACTTCGTGGAGGGGGGACGTTCACGAACCGGCCGTCTGCTGGATCCGAAAACCGGCACGCTGTCGATGACCATCCAGGCGATGCTGCGCGGCGGCACTCGTCCCATCACGCTGGTGCCCATTTACATTGGCTATGAGCACGTCATGGAAGTGGGGACTTACGCCAAAGAGCTACGCGGGGCGACTAAAGAGAAAGAGAGCCTGCCGCAGATGCTGCGCGGCCTGAGCAAGCTACGCAATCTTGGTCAGGGCTACGTAAACTTCGGCGAGCCGATGCCGTTGATGACGTATCTGAACAACCATGTTCCCGATTGGCGCGAGTCTATCGATCCTATCGAAGCGGTGCGTCCAGCCTGGCTGACGCCTACGGTTAACGGTATCGCGGCTGAGCTGATGGTGCGTATTAACAATGCCGGTGCCGCAAACGCCATGAACCTGTGCTGTACGGCGCTGCTGGCGTCACGTCAACGCTCGCTGACCCGTGAACAGCTTACGGAGCAGCTGGATTGCTATCTTGACCTGATGCGCAACGTTCCCTACTCGGTGGATTCAACGACGCCTGCCAGCACGGCGAGCGAGCTGATCGACCATGCGCTGCAGATGAACAAGTTTGAAGTCGAGAAAGATACGATTGGCGACATCATCATTCTCCCGCGCGAGCAGGCGGTGCTGATGACCTACTATCGTAACAATATCGCGCATATGCTGATGCTGCCGTCGCTGATGGCGGCGATCATTACTCAGCATCGCCGTATTTCTCGTCAGGAGCTGCTGCGTCACGTGGAGACGCTCTATCCGATGCTGAAAGCAGAGCTGTTCCTGCGCTGGAGCAAGGATGAGCTGGCGATTGAGCTGGATAAAATGACCGAGGAGCTGCGTCGTCAGGGGCTAATTACCGTTGTTAACGACGAGCTGCATATCAATCCGTCACGCTCCCGCACGCTGCAACTGCTGGCGGCGGGTGCGCGTGAAACGCTGCAGCGCTACGCTATCACCTTCTGGCTGCTGAGCGCGAACCCCTCCATTAACCGCGGTACGCTGGAGAAAGAGAGCCGGACGCTGGCACAGCGTCTTTCCGTTCTGCACGGCATCAACGCCCCGGAATTCTTCGACAAAGCGGTCTTCAGTTCACTGGTACTGACGTTGCGTGATGAAGGCTTCATTAGCGACACGGGCGATGCCGAGCCGGAAGAGACGCTGAAGGTGTATCAGATGCTGGCAGAGCTGATTACCTCCGACGTGCGTTTGACGATTGAGAGTGCGACGCAGGGCGAGTGATGTGAAAAAGCCGGGTGGCGGCTTCGCCTTACCCGGCTCACAATCTGACGCTTCATATCATGCAGGCCCGGTAAGCTTCAGCGTCACCGGGCTTTTTTTCAGCCAAAATAGCTCATCGCCAGCCCCAGGAACAGCACCAGGCCCACGTAGTTATTATTCATAAACGCTTTAAAACAGGCGTCACGCTCACGCTTTGCGATCAGCTTTTGCTGATAAGCAAACAGCAGCCCCGCCACCAGCACTGACCAGTAAAACTCCCAGTTGAGCCCGTTCAGGCGACCAATCGCCACCATCAGCGCCAGCACGGCGACCTGCAGGATACCGATAATCAGCTTGTCGTGACGACCAAACAGAATGGCGGTCGATTTAATGCCAATTTTCAGATCGTCATCGCGGTCAACCATCGCATATTGCGTGTCATAAGCCACGGCCCAGAGAATGTTCGCCAGGAACATCAGCCAGCAGCTCAGCGGTACCGACTCGCTGACCGCCGCAAACGCCATTGGGATCGACCAGCCAAACGCCGCGCCGAGCACCACCTGCGGCAGATGGGTATAGCGTTTCATAAACGGGTAGACCCATGCCAGCGCGAGGGCCGCAACGGAAAGCAGGATGGTCATGGTGTTGAGGGTTAACACCAGCAGGAAGGAGAGCAGCACCAGCACGATAAACAGCACGCGGGCCTCTTTCTCTGTGACCTGCCCGCTGGGTAACGGACGATTGGCTGTCCGTTTCACATGTCCGTCGAATTTACGATCGGCGTAGTCATTGACCACACAGCCCGCCGCACGCATCAGCCAGACACCGGCCACAAACACGCCCAGGATCCACAGCGGTGGAACGCCCGGCGTCGCCACCCATAGCGCCCATAATGTCGGCCACAACAGCAGTAGCGCGCCGATGGGTTTATCGGTACGCATTAAGCGGTGATAGGCCAGCAGCTTGTTCTGCGTCAGGCTCCACTCCATTTTTTTCTTCCTCTCAGTACAACGGCGATGCCGGTAAAAAAAGCTCCGTCAGTATTAACGGTTTACCGCTCAGGCGAAGACGGGAACGACGTCCCCACAGTTCGGCATCGCGTCCAATTTCAATAAAATCACGGGTAAGTTCAGACGAGGTAAAAAGATACCGCCCGAGCGGGGTATTTCCCAGCCGTTGCAGTGCCAGCTCTGGCCCGGAAAGGGTGGATTCAGGCACCACGGTTCGTCCGGCGAGCCACGGCTCACCATCCGCGCAGAGCAGAATTTCACGCAACCAGTAGCGTTCTTCTTTTGGTAACAGCGGCAGCTCACTGGCAATGTCAGCAGAGGTGACAAACCCTTCCTGAATCATCGTCACCGTAACCGTCTTGCCCTGTTGCTCAAAACGTTTAGTCATGGAATCTTCCAGCAGCAACCAGTCAAGCTGCTGCGGGTCAAGCGCAGGTATTTGGTCGAAATAGCGCAGCGAACGCAGTTGCGTTAGCGCAGGGTGTGACATGCCGGACTCTCCGATACATAACGTAATGGCATTGTATCGCAGAAAAGCGCATTGAGGGCGGTCAAACGTTATTTAGCGATCACTATCGCAACAATGGTGCAACAGCGCGAGCGGCACGAAAAAAAGTGCGCCCACTCAGGCGCACTAAACTACTAACAAATCAGCACTGTGGGGAAACGGTTACCCCTTGCCTTTTACACTGCTGATAAAGGTGGAACGGGCAGTGGTTGAACCTAAACGTTCGGCTTCATCAAGCAGTTTCAGCGCTTTATCGACATCGCCGCGCTTCACCGCCTGCTTAATGGCGTTGTTGAAGTATTCTTCGGTGTCGTTCAGTACCGGCTCAGCTTTCTTCGCCGGAGCTGGGGCTGCGGTCGCGGCTGCCGTAGCCGCTGGCGCGGTATAAACAGGTGCAGCGGTATTCCCAACGGTGACAGGCCCGGTACCGGAGGAGCCAAACAGTGGGCCGACCAGAACGCTGGACCCACTATTGGTTTTCACTTTCAGCTTTAACGTGCCATCGGTGACATGACGTGCAATCGGGTCTGGAATATCCGGAACCGCATTGCCGGTGCCTTTGGCATAAGCTTTAGCTGGGTCAAGTAGTTTGGTCGTTTTCTGCAGATCTTGCTCGGTGGTAAAGACCAGCACATAGAGTTTTTGTTGACCCAGCGCAGGCGTGAGACGCATAACACCTTCCAGACGGTCGGCGCTCATTACGCCCGGTTCCTGATAGGTAAAATATTCACTCGGGAAGAAAGCAGAAGGAGTCATGTTCTGATCGAGGATCAGAACATTAGGTGCAAATACGCTCGTTTGTTTGTTTACTTCACTGGTCAGTGTAATCGCCAGTTCACCAATATTAGCTGGCACGCTGTAAGCGGCAACCGGCCCCGTGATGCCGGAGACGTTGAGCTGCTGTCCACCCGTTGAAAGCTGGGTCGTCTGCGTTTTAGATTGATCTACGGGGATCCAGCTTAACTGCTGCAATGCCGCTGTCGGAATAGCAGGTGCAGACGCCGTATTTTGCGGGACGAAATTCACATTGGCGAGCGTCACTGCAGGCACGCTTGCCAGCAGCCCTGCGGATAAGCAAAGGGCAAGGAGAGTTTTGTTCATTTTCATTGTTATCACCTCAAAATGCACAGGTCAGCGGTAGCCAGGCAATAGCGCGCCGTCCCAAGGATTGAGGGGCTTGCGCCCCTCAGTTTGGTCATTACGTCAGATTAAGACGGGTTTACCACCAGATTTCCATCTGGGCGCCGAAGGACCACTCATCGTTGTCGCCACGGCCGAAGGAACCACCGTTAAAGCCATCTTTGACTGCTTTACCGAAGTTTGCGTTGTTGGAAGGGTTACCGGTGTAGTCGTAGCCCCATTTTTCATCCCACTTGGCATAGGTTGCGAAGACGCGGATTGCTGGGCGTGACCAAATGCTGTCGCCAGCTTGCCACTGTTGCGCTAGGGTGATTTTGTACTGGTTGTTCGTTTCGCCAGTCTCCTGGGATTTGACGTTGTCGTAACCCACTTCCAGTAAGGTACTCATGATTGGCGTCCATTTGAACATTGGACGTACGCCCACAGTCCACCACTTGGTACCGTTGTTGTTATCCCAGTCGATATCCTGATACATACCGACATACATCAGGTCCCAACGATCGCCCAAAGAGATCGCCCCGTGGTCGAGGATACGCAGCAAACTACCGTTATTATTGATGTCATAGGCAAAGCCGCTATTACTATCGATGCCTACACCAGCCCCCTGAGAAAGGCCTTTACCCTGAGAAGTCATAGAGTCAGTTGCATACTGAACAACAAACTTGTTGTAGCCTTTCAACATGCTCTGGGTGTGTTCAGCAGTGAACATCCAGCCATCTTTAGATGCACCGTCAACCAGGCGATAGTCATCACGTGGGTTAGCACGGCCATAGTCAACACCCAATTCCAGAGTACCGCCTGGGTTGATTTCCATTTGAGCTAAACGGACGTCAAACACGTCGTTTGCTGTACGGGTGGTGTAGTCGTAAATGCTGTTGCTGGCGAAGGAGGAAGAGCCACCCGCTTCAGAAGAACGCGTCGCTGCCAGAGAGAGTTTACCGAAACCGACGTCGATGTTTTCCAGACCTGCACCAGGACCAGAAATATCCCAGTAGTAGAAGTCGATCATGTGGACGTCATGACGTTGATAGAAACGCTTACCGGCCCAGATGGTGGAGCCTGGCAGCCACTCAATCAGGTTTTTACCCTGCACGTTAGCTTCACGGAATGCCGGGTCTGTACCTTCCCAGTCGTTCTGCTGCGCCACGGAATACGCTACGTTAGTGTCGAAATAGAAGCTCTTGTCGCCCTCTTTCCACACTTCCTGGCCCAGTTTCAGCTCAGCATACGTTTCACATTCGTTACCGAGACGGTATTTACTTTGAGCACCGGTTGCCTGGAAACATTGTTGTTCACCACCACTCCCGGTCCAGCCGATACCGGAACGAGCATAACCATGGAAATCCACGGCCAGTGCCTGAGCAGACATTACGCCCGCTGCGACGGCAACTGCCAGAGGAAGTTTGCGCAGAGTAATCATCATTCTATCTCCTGAGATCATTGCTTTTCTTTGAACACTTGACCTGTCGGTTTCGTGTCTTCTTTTGGGATTGCTTAAACGCCTGGCTCTTTGTGCAGCCGACGACATGCAGTGCCATCCTCGCGGAACAGATGGCAACGCTCTGGCGGCAAACCGATAGCGAATGTGGCACCCTCTTCTACCAACACCACGTCATTCTGGCGGTAGACCAGGTTCTGACGGATGGCGGGGATCTGGATATGAATCTGTGTTTCGTGACCAAGTTGTTCGACGACCTGAACTTCACCTTCCAGCGTCACATCGGCGATGTGGCTCGGCAGTAAATGCTCAGGACGAATACCGAGGGACATGTTGGCCCCCACCTGTACGTTGGCGCTGTCGACCGGCAGCCAGACTTGCTGACGGTTTGGCAACTCCACCTGTACCTGTTCAATGGCTGTCGCCGTGACTTTGACGGGCAGGAAGTTCATCTTTGGCGAGCCAATAAAGCCCGCAACAAAGCGGTCTGCCGGATAGTGATACAGCTCCAGCGGTTTACCCACCTGTGCCACGCGGCCTGCGTCCAGCACCACAATTTTGTCAGCCAGCGTCATCGCTTCGACCTGATCGTGGGTGACGTAAATCATCGTGCGGCCAAGACGTTTATGCAGACGGGAGATTTCGATACGCATCTGGACGCGCAGCGCGGCATCCAGGTTAGAAAGCGGTTCATCCAGCAGGAAGACGCGTGGTTCGGCAACCAGCGTACGGCCAATCGCGACGCGCTGACGCTGACCACCGGAAAGCGCCTTCGGTTTACGCTCCAGCAGGTGTGCCAGCTGTAACACTTCTGCCACCTGCGTGACGCGCTGGTTAATCACCTCTTTTTTCGCCCCCGCCAGCTTCAGGCCAAAGGACATGTTCTCGGCGACGGAGAGATGGGGATAAAGTGCATAAGACTGGAACACCATGCCAACGCCACGTTCGGCAGGCGGAATGTCGTTCATTCGGGTATCACCAATCAGCAAATCACCGCTGGTGATGGTTTCAAGACCGGCAATCATACGCAGCAGAGTTGATTTACCGCAGCCAGATGGGCCAACAAACACCACGAATTCACCTTCATGGATGTCGAGATTGATGTCTTTTGACACCACTACGTCGCCCCAGGCTTTCGTTACATTACGCAGCTGTACGCTCGCCATGCCCTTCTCCCTTCGTTACAACCTGTCACCGACAGAAACATTCAAGATAAGTTCACTATGGGGTATCCATTACTTTCGCGAATCCTCCACCCCCCGGCTTTTTTATGGGGGAGGAGGCGGGAGGATGAGAGAGCAGGCTCTGCGACCGCAGCTGGCGGGCTGAGGCAAAATTCGTGAAGCCACCTGCAAAATTCAGCGTGTTTTTATGTGCGCCAGCACTCATAACTTAAATTTATGCAACACAGATCACACAAACCGGGGGTGGGGCGTAGGGGTTGGGAGGATGGAAAGAGGATGTCAAATAAGGAGACTGAGTGACGTTGAACCACCTTATGTATCCACGAGCACATCACCAAAAAAGGATGGCAGATATGAAGATCAAGACTGGCGCACGCGTTTTCGCATTGTCCGCCCTTGCAGCAATGATGATTTCCGCACCGGCTCTCGCCAAAATTGAAGAAGGTAAGCTGGTTATCTGGATTAACGGCGACAAAGGCTATAACGGCCTGGCCGAAGTGGGTAAAAAATTCGAAAAAGACACCGGTATCAAAGTCACCGTAGAACACCCGGACAAGCTGGAAGAGAAATTCCCGCAGGTTGCGGCAACCGGTGACGGCCCGGACATCATCTTCTGGGCGCATGACCGTTTCGGGGGTTATGCACAATCCGGCCTGCTGGCGGAAGTCACGCCTGATAAAGCCTTCCAGGACAAACTGTTCCCGTTCACCTGGGACGCCGTTCGCTATAACGGCAAGCTGATCGCTTATCCCATTGCAGTGGAAGCCCTGTCTCTGATTTATAACAAAGACCTGGTGCCTAACCCGCCGAAAACCTGGGAAGAGATCCCGAAACTGGATAAAGAGCTGAAAGCGAAAGGTAAGAGCGCGCTGATGTTCAACCTGCAGGAGCCGTACTTCACCTGGCCGCTGATTGCTGCCGATGGCGGTTACGCGTTCAAGTTTGAAAACGGCAAATATGACGTCAAAGACGTGGGCGTGGACAACGCGGGTGCGAAAGCGGGTCTGACCTTCCTGGTCGATCTGATCAAGAACAAACACATGAACGCGGATACCGATTACTCCATCGCGGAAGCGGCGTTCAACAAAGGCGAAACCGCGATGACCATCAACGGTCCGTGGGCCTGGACCAACATCGACAAGAGCAAAATCAACTATGGCGTGACGCTGCTGCCAACCTTCAACGGCAAGCCGTCTAAACCGTTTGTTGGCGTGCTGAGCGCAGGTATCAACGCCGCCAGCCCGAACAAAGAGCTGGCGAAAGAGTTCCTCGAAAACTACCTGCTGACCGATCAGGGTCTGGATGAAGTGAACAAGGACAAACCGCTGGGTGCCGTTGCGCTGAAATCCTTCCAGGATCAGCTGGCAAAAGACCCACGTATCGCGGCAACCATGGATAACGCCCAGAAAGGCGAAATCATGCCGAACATCCCACAGATGGCCGCGTTCTGGTATGCCACCCGTACTGCGGTAATTAACGCCGCAAGCGGTCGTCAGACTGTCGATGCCGCGCTGAAAGATGCGCAGGGTCGTATTACTAAGTAATACCGTAGTCCCCTCTCCCTCTGGGAGAGGGTTAGGGTGAGGGTTGTCGCTATCCGCACGCCCTCACCCCGGCCCTCTCCCCCAGGAGAGGGAGAAAAGATCAAACGTTGTAGAGGAAGAACCCCATGGATGTCATTAAAAAGAAACATTGGTGGCAAAGCGACGTGCTGAAGTGGTCAGCGATCGGTCTGCTCTGTCTGCTGGTGGGTTACCTTGTTGTTTTAATGTACGTACAAGGGGAATATCTGTTCGCCATCATGACGCTGATTTTAAGCTCTGCTGGCCTGTATATTTTCGCCAACCGTAAGGCGTATGCCTGGCGTTATGTCTATCCGGGCGTGGCCGGGATGGGGCTGTTTGTCCTGTTCCCGCTGATCTGTACTATCGCTATCGCATTCACTAACTACAGCAGCACCAACCAGCTCGCACAAGAGCGCGCCACTCAGGTGCTTCTGGATCGTTCTTATCAGGCAGGAAAGACCTTCAACTTTGGTTTGTATCCTGCGGGTGACGAATGGAAATTAGCACTGACTGACGGCGAGAGCGGCAAAACCTATATTTCCGATGCTTTCAAATTTGGCGGCGAGCAGAAGCTGGCCTTAAAAGAGGCCCCTGCCCTGCCGGAAGGCGAACGCGCTAACCTGCGTATCATTACCCAGAACCGTCAGGCGCTGACTCAGCTCACCGCCGTGCTGCCAGATGAAAGCAAAGTGACCATGAGCTCGCTGCGCCAGTTTTCCGGCACGCAGCCACTCTATACCCTGGCGGATGACGGCACGCTGACGAATAACCAGAGCGGCGTGAAGTACCGTCCGAACAACGATATTGGTTTCTATCAGTCTGTAAACGCCGACGGCAGCTGGGGCGATGACAAACTCAGCCCGGGCTATACCGTGACTATCGGCTGGGACAACTTTACCCGCGTGTTTACCGACGAAGGGATCCAGAAGCCGTTCTTTGCTATCTTCGTCTGGACGGTAATCTTCTCCGTATTGACGGTACTCCTGACCGTTGCCGTGGGTATGGTGCTGGCCTGCCTCGTGCAGTGGGAAGCCCTGAAAGGCAAAGCGATCTACCGCGTGCTGCTGATCCTGCCGTATGCCGTACCGTCGTTTATCTCAATTCTGATTTTCAAAGGGCTGTTTAACCAGAGCTTCGGTGAAATCAACATGATGCTGAGCGCGCTGTTCGGCATCAAACCGGCCTGGTTCAGCGACCCGACCACCGCCCGTTCGATGATTATCATCGTCAACACCTGGCTGGGTTATCCGTACATGATGATCCTGTGCATGGGCCTGCTGAAGGCTATCCCGGACGACCTGTACGAAGCCTCGGCAATGGATGGCGCAGGTCCGTTCCAGAACTTCTTTAAGATTACGCTGCCGCTGCTCATCAAGCCGCTGACTCCGCTGATGATTGCCAGCTTTGCCTTCAACTTTAACAACTTCGTGCTGATTCAGCTGTTGACCAACGGTGGCCCGGATCGTCTCGGTACCACCACGCCAGCCGGCTATACCGATCTGCTCGTGAGCTACACCTATCGCATCGCCTTTGAAGGCGGTGGCGGTCAGGACTTTGGTCTGGCGGCAGCGATTGCCACCCTGATCTTCCTGCTGGTTGGCGCGCTGGCGATAGTGAACCTGAAAGCCACACGTATGAAATTTGACTAAGGAGGGCATCGATCATGGCTATGGTACAACCCAAATCTCAGAAACTGCGCCTCCTGGCGACACATTTAGGGCTGCTGATTTTTATTGCGGCGATCATGTTCCCGCTGCTGATGGTCATCGCCATCTCCCTGCGTTCGGGTAACTTCGCTACCGGCAGCCTGATCCCGGACGAAATCTCCTGGGAGCACTGGAAGCTTGCGCTGGGCTTCAGCGTAGAGCATGCCGATGGCCGCGTTACCCCGCCGCCGTTCCCGGTACTGCTGTGGCTCTGGAACTCGGTGAAAGTGGCGACCATCACCGCGATCGGCATTGTGACGCTCTCCACCACCTGTGCGTACGCCTTCGCCCGTATGAAGTTCCCGGGCAAGGCCTCACTGCTGAAAGGGATGCTGATTTTCCAGATGTTCCCGGCGGTACTGTCTCTGGTCGCGTTGTATGCCTTGTTTGACCGCCTGGGCCAGTATGTGCCGTTTATCGGCCTGAACACCCACGGCGGCGTGATCTTCGCCTATCTTGGCGGTATCGCCCTGCATGTGTGGACCATCAAAGGTTATTTCGAAACCATCGACGGCTCGCTGGAAGAAGCGGCGGCGCTGGATGGCGCGACACCATGGCAGGCGTTCCGTCTGGTTCTGCTGCCGCTGTCGGTGCCTATCCTGGCGGTGGTGTTTATCCTGTCGTTTATCGCCGCCATCACCGAAGTGCCGGTCGCGTCTCTGTTACTGCGTGATGTGAATAGTTACACCCTGGCCGTGGGTATGCAGCAATACCTCAACCCGCAAAACTACCTGTGGGGCGACTTTGCCGCGGCGGCCGTACTCTCTGCCATCCCGATTACCGTGGTGTTCCTGCTGGCGCAGCGCTGGCTGGTCAACGGCCTGACGGCGGGCGGTGTGAAAGGTTAAGTTTCATCTGTTATGCCACTGCAACCCTCAACTTTAGACGTATTGTATTAACCCAACTTGTGACTGTTGTTAGGCGCTCTTCGGAGCGCCATTTTTTTATGGGTCAGACACGCACAAAGTCAGTCTCAAAGTTAAAGGTATGCCAGAGATGGCGGGCGCAGGAGTATTCAAACAGCTTGCCGTTATCGAGAAATGCCGTCTGCTCCACCTGAATAAGCGTGGTGGGTTCGGTCAGCTCCAGCCACACCCTTTCCTGCTCGCTGGCGTTTCGCCCGGTGACTTTCATATGTGCGCTATGGACGGTACACCCCAGTTCATGGGTAATGTACGCGTAAATGGAATGCTGAACATGGCTCAGAGCCAGACGAGGAAACAGCGCGACAGGCATCCATGTGTACTCCACGATGGAAGGGATCTCCGCTATGACGCGTACCCTGTGGATTTCATGCACCAGTTCACCCTCAGGGATTTGCAATTTTTGCGCGATATCGGCAGAGGCAGGCACGGCGGTATATAACTGCACGCGAGTGGTAAGGGTTTTCCCCTGAGTGGCGCAGCGCTGCGCGGTGCCTATCAGGTGTGAGTTGCTTGCCGCAGAAACCTGGCGCTTAACAAACGAGCCTAGCCCACGCTTGCGCAGCACCAGTCCCTCGCGGACGAGCAAATCCAGCGCTTTGGTGATGGTTAGCTCGCTACATCCAAATTCAGCGGCGAGCCTTGCCCCTTCGGGCAATTTTTTGTCGGGAGCATAGATGCCCACCATAATGCGCCGCCGCACTTCATGGTAGATCTCCATATACTTAGGCATAACGCTCTCCGCAAACGGCCCCTTACAGGGCCGACTCAAATTAACGAGACAGGGATGCAGCCATACGCACCCAGGTGTGCCGTCGGCCACGGATAGCGAGAGATAAGGCATTCAGCGCTTCCGGGTCGGCCATGCCTGCCACCCCTGCGTCGCCAAAATTATGCATGTCGCTACCGCAACGTTTACTGGCCAGGCCAATGTCGCGCACCGTAGCACAATCCGCACCTTCCTGACTACTGCTCAGCGTGGTGATGGCAAGCCCTCCCAGCGACTGCACTGCCTGCGCAATGTGGCTGACGCGTCCTTCCGATGCCCCCCGGCATCCGCCTGGTGCCGAAAAGATAGCGCCATCTGCGCCTGCACTGATATAGCCAGCATACTCCTGGGGTTGCGCCAGACCAGAAGTATAAAATTTCGCGGCCAGAATCAGTTTATCGGTTTGCGCCCTGAGCGCCGCTATCGCCTGACACATACGCCCGGCCGTCACCCCGGGCTTGTCATAGCCGGTCAGGCAGTAAAAATCCGCATGCCGCACTGCCTCCAGATGCGCAGGCAGAAAAGCGCCGGGGCTGGAGAGATCGTCTGCGGGCAGGACTTCAAAATTGACGCCTGTTAAACGCCCCGTCAGGCATTTCACCTGGCTGACAGGATCGGCGCCAAAACGTTCTTCTCCGCCGTTCAATGCGGGCCGCTGAAAATGGATCCCCTTGAGCAGCAGAAGGTCGGCGCCAAACGCACACAACAATTCCGCATTCGTCACCTCTGCAAATAGCGGGGGCGCCTGCACGGCAATTTCGGCCATAATGACGCGCCCTTCGCTGGCGCTGATGGCATCTCGTAAGCTATCGCCGGTAATGGGGCCACGAAAGTCGCTGGCCCGGCAATTCAGAAGCCGTTTCATCTTTACGCCTCCTCTTCGGGAGAAACGATGGCAGGCGTTGGCTGTTGAAATGCCTTTTGCAAAATGTCGAGATTGGTTAACGCTTCTTGCTCGCTGACATAGTTGGCCTTGCCTGAGGAGAGTGTGTCGTAAAGCGCGTCATAAACGCGTCCGTAGTCGCCGGGTACCGCCGACAGTTCCTCCCGGACAGAAAATCCTGCGTCATCGATATACTCCAGCACCGCGCATTCACGATCTTCACCAAACCCTGGGTCCCCTGGCATAATGCCCGCCTTCAGGCTGGTTTCCTGCTGGTCGATACCATAGCGAATAAACGAGCCTCGCGTACCGTGTACCGTGAATCTCGGCGAGGGTATTTTCACCAGATGGCTGGTTTTCACGATCGCGGTCGTCTTCGGGTAATAGAGGTGAACGGTGAAGGCGTCGTCAGGGTTGAGCGGGTTTCTCTGGCGCTGAAGATGGTACCCGACCTGCTGCGGACGCCCCAGCAGGGCGATAATTTGATCGAGCGTATGCACGCCAAGGCCATAAAACGCGCCGTCGAAATAACTGCCGGGACAGGTTTCCGACGCCGGGCGAAAATAGTCAAAATGGCTTTCGATCTCGACAATTTCCCCCAGTTTACCGCTCTCAATCGCCTGTTTCATGGTCAAATAACAGCTATCAAAACGTCGGTTCTGAAACGGAGAGACGGTTAAGCCCTTTTCTCTCGCCAGAGCAAACAGCGTTTTCGCTTCTTCTGGGGTGGTTGTAAAAGGTTTCTCGACCAGCACGTTTTTGCCATGTGCCAGACATAGCCGGGCATACTCAAAATGGCTATCAGGATGGGTGCAGATAACCACCAGCTGAAGCGTATTGTCTTCCAGAATATCCTGCAGCCGGGAGGTAAAACAGATGTGTTGATAGTGCGGCTGCGCTTCAACCTCTGGCTTACGCGCAATATCATAAATACGCTTTACGTTGTATTTATCCTTGCGGCATAAAACATAAGGGAGATGATAGCGCGTGGCGCTTTTACCAAAGCCAATATAGGCGCAGTTAATCATACGGATTCCTTTTTAAAGTATGGCAGGGCGGCATGAATTACCGCCGGTCCATCAAGTTTGCTGAAGTGCTGAGGGTCAAGGGGGATCACCGGGCAGTGGTGATTGATATCCTGAAGAATGGTTTCCTGGAGATACGCGATTTGCGGACCCAGCAATATAAGCTGGGCGTTTTTATATTCATCGACCAGTTTACCTGCATTCACGGCATACACGTTGAGTGTACAATTCTGACTTTCGCAATATTTTCGCATTTTGCTGGCCATCAAAGAGGTCGACATGCCTTCATTGCAGGCCAGAATAATGGTTTTCCCATCCAACCGATGAATATCATTGTCCTCCTGCGGCGTTATTTCTGACTCAGAGGCGAGAGTGTTAATTATCGTTTCATTGCTGCGTTTGATTAACGAACGCTCATAGGCGGTTAGAAAAGGTAAATAGATTACGACCCCAAGCGCTAATAGCAGGATCTGCAAAATGACATTACGAAAATCACCGCCGGATCCGAGCCAGCCAGAAATAAGCGGAGGCACTGACCAGGGAACGTAGGCAACAATTTTTGAGACCCATCCCCAGGCGGTTGCAAAGTACGCGATCGTGAAATTAATCTGCGGATAGAGGATAAAAGGGATCATCATTAACGGGTTGTAGAGCACCGGGAAACCAAAAATGACCGGCTCGTTAATATTAAAAATGCCTGGGGCAATCACCGTTCTGGAAAAGTTACGGTGGCTGGACATATGGCTTCGAACAAACACTGCCAGCAGCAGGGCCAGCGTGCTCCCGGTTCCTCCCATATGACCATACAGATCGCGAAATGGCAGAACGATAATATGGGGTGGGATCTGCCCGCTGGCAAAGGCGGACATGTTCTCCTGCATCGCTACCAGCAAGGGAGGTTCAAGAATGGGATTAATAATCCCACCCGGATGTATCCCCAACGAAAAGAGAAGATTTGTCAGGGTCGTTAACACCAGAAAACCGGATAAATTAGTCGTTAAATGTACCAGCGGCGCCTGGATGAGATGCTGAATCAGCGCCGGGATTTCAGTATGAAGGAAAAGATTAACGCTAAATGCAACCAGCGCGAAAATAGCGACGGTTAGCATAATTGAAAACATCGACTGGAAGGATTGTACCACCATGGAAGGCACATCATCTCCGAGCCGGATCTGTAATTTTTTATTTTTCGAAATCCATAAAAAAAGATTTGTTGATAACACCGCCGTCAGTATTGCCAGAAAGACACCGCCAGCATTGGTACTGCCATAGGAGACCATCCCGGTAAGCCGAACCTGCTGACCATCGGCCAGGGTTTGCACGGTTTCAATGGGCATTAATGCATAAAACACCGCCAGCGCAACCATAGCGGGAATAACTGGCGTAGGGTGTTTTTTCTTACTGGCAATATGATACGCAATTAATATCACCAGCATCAGCGATAAAATATTCATTGTTCCGTTAAGAACGCGCTCGCCAATATTGCGTAGCTGTACCAGGGTGTCAGTGGATAACAGACCGCTCAATATGCCTTTCGGATCGAGAAAAACATAATTAAGCATGATGAAGAGTCCAGCCAGGACAAGGAACGGAACAGTAATAATAAAACTGTCCCGTAGACTTCGAAGATGGACTTCTGATGCCAGCTTTTGCGAGACGTCAGTTATCCGCTCCAGTATTGAAGAGTGGGCCATGCAGATCACCTGTCGAATAGATTAAGTATGTGGCAGTTAATTTCAGTACAGCGTATGCCTGAACTGCCACACATTTAAAACTATATAGTTTTAAATTAAATCTATATAGATCACATTTTGACCGCATCTCTTCCGCGTCAGAGCGCCTATTCGCGCTTCAGCCGCTTCGAATTACACAACCAGAGCGTGATCACCAGCAGCAGGATCGCCGCCGAGTAGATCAGCACATCAAGGGGAGATTTATGATCGACGATGATCAGCCGCACTATCGCGGTGATCCCAATGTAGACAAAATAGCGCAGCGGGAAGTGAAAGCCTGACTGGAAATACTTCACAATCAGGGCGATAAATTCAAAGTAGAGAAAGTAGACCACCAGGCCTTCCACCAGCGCATATTTGCTGGTTTGCTCGGGGGCGAACAGTACATCCGCCAGATGCACCGTCTCTTTACCCAAAAAGACGACCAGGATCAGGCCAAGGCTCAGCAGACCGAGGTTGAGCACGGTCTGGAGGATAGTTGAGATGAACTCAACGCGCGGGCGAGTCAGGGATGTCATACAGCACCTCATTCTCCAGGGCGAGGTTCCTGTATAACGCAAAAATGTGACGTGGATCTATATTTTTTAATTATGTTTTATGTACGGAGGTAACGAATGGAGCGCAGACCTACCGGGGTTCGCAACGTAACCTGTGGTGAAAATGTCACCCTGTATGAGCCCTGCAATCTCTATGACTGCGTGCTTGGCAACGGTGTGTTTATCGGCCCGTTTGTTGAAATTCAGGGCAATACGCGCATTGGCGACGAGAGCAAAATTCAGTCCCACACCTTCATTTGCGAGTACGTCACCCTGGGCGAACGCTGTTTCATTGGCCATGGGGTGATGTTTGCCAACGATATATTTCGCGACGGCAAACCCAATGCTGACCGGAACAGCTGGGGACGCATTACTGTGGGAAATGATGTGTCGATAGGCAGCGGGGCGACCATCCTGGCGGTCTCCATCTGCGACGGGGTGGTGATTGGTGCGGGGAGCGTGGTGACCAAATCCATCACCGAGAAAGGCGTTTATGCGGGAAACCCGGCGAGGCTGCTGCGCCGTCTTTGATTCGCCCGGTGGCGCTGCGCTTACCGGGCCTACAAAATCGTAGGCCGGGCAAACGCAGTGCCGCCCGGCGTGAAGCATCAGCGGAAGTTAATGTTCTTATCACTGGTCATGTCATACAGCTGGAACTTACGCCCCAGCTGCTGGCCCCCGTCGCGTGTCAGCGGCGTCCAGCCAATGGCCGCACGGCTGCGGGTTGGACCGGATGAGAACAGATCCAGCGGAATCGACACATACACCCCTTTGGTGAAGTCCCCTTCCCCGTATTCGTCCGGCGAGACGTTGGTGATGGTGGCGTAACCACCCACCACCACTCCGCTGTCGAAGTGTTTGGAGATATCCAGCGTGCCGCCCTTATCGCCCGCCAGGTACTGGCCCACGCTGGCTTTCACCAGCACGTCCTGGGCGAACGACGGTGTCCAGTAGGCCGTCAGGTGGCCGGTTTTCACGCTATAGTCGGTGAACTTCATCATGTCCTGCGCGCTGCGCCAGTCACGCTGTTTAACGTAGTTAGCATCAATACCAAACGCCCAGTTGCTGTCCACCGGACGATAAAGCACTTCCGCCCCCGCGCCGCCATACATGGTTTCCAGATAACCGCCGTAGACCTGGCCGTAGAAGCCATTGCCGAAGTACTGGAAGTAGTTGGCCTGCAGGTTGTTTACGTAGGCATCGTTCTGCACGTACTCACGCACGCGGGTACGCACGCGCGGCAGCTTCGAGTCGTTCGGCGGGTTAGTGTAGTTGAACTTGTCGTAGTTGTTGGCAATGTTGCCGAACAGGCTGCCGGTGGTCAGCAGGTGGTCGGTCACCCACAGATCCGCCGTTGCCATCACGCCCAACTGGTACATGTAGAAGTTTTCCGGCCCGCCGACAGACTGGTTTAGCACCGGGTCGATGTGGAAATCGAAGCGCGATTTATCGATATACCAGCCCTGCTCGGTCGTCTCCGGCACGATTGGCTCAACGCGTTTTTGTACCAGCTCGGTTTCATGACCCAGCGGCTCGCCCTCCAGATGGCGCTTCAAACTGGCCACGTCCGTTTCCGTCGTCACCTGCGGCAGGTTCAGGCGGTTCTCCGTTACGCGGATCGTGCGGATCCCCTCCGGCAGATCGTTCATGATGATCCGGTTAGCACGTTCGATCCCTTCCCGCGAGTCGCGGTATTTCACCTGCTCACCGGTCACGTACAGCGTATCGCCTTTCACCTGGATTTTCGGATCCGCCAGACCGGCGTTGTACTTCAGCAGCGTCAGTTGGTTGGCCACCACGGAGTGCTGCAGAATGGCATCCTGCGGCTCCGGCTGGTACGCAGGCCGCGCGTTGTCGTTATAGTGCGGCCGCATGTCGTTAAAGTTAGTACGCAGCGTAAAGCCAAACATCACGGTGTTGCCGCGCTCGTAGCTGAGGTTAACGTCGGCCCAATCGGTGACGCGGTAAATGGCGCCGACGTTAAACTTGCTCTTTTGCTCAATCTTTCCGGCGAACTCTTGCGAGTAGTCGTTACCTTCGTACTCCAGCTTCAGGCGCAGCGGCTGCCACGGCGTCTGATACTCCACGCCGCCAAACAGGGCAGCCGGACCGTGGAACATCTGATCACCGTTAATGGAACCCGCTTTCTGATAGCTGTTGTCGCGATAGCAGAATTTGTCGCTGTAGGTGCAGAACGGGTTTTTCACGTTGCCGCTGGTGCCGAGATAGCCCCAGCCAAGCCCCAGCGAGAAGTCAAATGGCCCCCAGGCCTTACTGGCGACAATGTACTCCGCGTCGAACAGGCCGGTACCGCCGATATCTTTGGCCCCCACGGAAACCTGCGGCATCCAGTAGCTCTCTTCCCACAGGCGCAGTTTGAGATCGAAGGCTTTATCTTTGTAGGTCTGATCGCCCGAAAACGCGTCCACGCTGCTGTACTGTTTCGTTCGTACGTCGGTGTAGCGCAGCGTGGTTTCGAGCCATGGGAACAGCTGTACGGATGCAGAATAGTAGCGGTACTGGTCGTTATCACGATAGTTAAGGCTGATTTCCCCTTCTCGCGCCATACGCGCGGTAGGGGTTTGCAGTAAACCGACGCCACCGAAGTCTGACTGAGACGGGCCAATGGGTGCCGGATACGTTTCTGCATGACAGGCGGCACTCACACACAGTGCCAGCATGCTGTAGAGATAGGTCTTTTTCATTATTCCGGTATCCGCTGTGTCAGGGAATGAAGGATATCGGCATTCAGCCCGTCATATGCCTTCGTCCAGAAATGGTCGGCAAAACCGACAAAAATGATGCTGCCTGGCATGGGTTCGACATGCCGCTTGTTCCAGTAGGCAACCGGCGCCTTTTGCGTGTTCCCGTCAGGATAAATCACCCAGGCGTAGCTGTTATCCGCACCACTTAGCAGGCTCTGCTCGTCGAGATAGCTCGCCACGTCGCGGCCAGGAGTAAACGGTTTTTTACCCGGGCTGCTGATAAGCCCCATCACCGTGATGGTGGAAGGCTGCGCCGGGAGCCAGAGCGTGTAATCTCCCTCCAGAGCCGGATTACCTTTTTCCGTCACGCGGACTTCATCCGGATCGAGATTGATGTTTTGTCTTCCGGTAACCTTCAGCGCCAGAAGCTGTTGGCGAAGGCTGTTAATGGCTGCCGCATCGTCGCCGTCTTCCTGCTCTGCTAACCCCGTTAATCTGGCGAGCAGCGCCTTGTGCTTTTGTTCCGCCGCCACCGTTGCCTGCCGCTCAGCGATCACCGCACCTGTCCACCAGCTGTTTGCCAGCCTTGGCTGGCCGACGAGATCAATCAGGTGGCCGGCGTTCGTTAACGTTTTGGGCTGCGTGCTGTCCGGCGTGTAGACCTTCACCGTCCCGGCAGACCAGGCGAGCGGTGTGGCAAAGCTTGCGATCAGCGCAACGCGAATAAGTGTTTTCATGATTTCGCGGCCTTGATCAGCGTGGTTTTAACCGGGAAGAATCCGGCACCCAAATATTGCAGGGACTGGCGGATCTGCCCTTCATCATCCACCCAGAAACGGTTATGCCATGTTGCCCGATCGGTCGTGACCTCTTCATCCAGTACGCGAACCCGGGTTTCGTCGCTGCCTACCCTGACGCTGTCCGTACCGTCCCAGCGGAAGGTAGAGCGGGCGGTGGCGTAACGCACCTGCTTGTGTTCCGTCCAGCCCATTGTCCGCGTCCAGCTTGCCCCGTCGGTGATCTGGTTCGGTTTGCTGAGCGGATCGGC
This sequence comes from Enterobacter cloacae complex sp. SHL021, assembly GCF_049237765.1. Classification (NCBI taxonomy): domain Bacteria; kingdom Pseudomonadati; phylum Pseudomonadota; class Gammaproteobacteria; order Enterobacterales; family Enterobacteriaceae; genus Enterobacter; species Enterobacter cloacae complex sp. SHL021. The sequence continues at coordinate 58,275 of NZ_JBMKJG010000027.1, forward strand.
CGCAAGGTTGTTGACCTCAAGAAGGTTATCGCCACCGAGCAGGGTTTTCACAATACGGCTATGTTGCGTCACGATGGTGGCCTGATCCTGCGTCACCCATTTCTGCTGCCCGTTTTCATCGAAAGCGAGCACCACAAACAGTTGCGGACCATCGTTGAGCTGCATGTACTGGCTGGCATACGGCATGTTCTGAAGTTCATCATCGGTCAAATGCACACCCGGCGTACCGAATATGCTGTCCCACAGTGAGTTGCCCAGCCCTTTGGTGGTGGCCGAGCACGCCTGCAACAGCAGGCAAATCAGGATGATTGCAGGTCGCTTCACGACTCTTCTCCGAAGGGGCGAAATAACCACACCGAAGTGTGGTTATGATTAAAACACCCGGAATTACTGGGTGCTGGTCGTCGTAGTGGTCGTGGTTCCGGTATTGGAGCCATCACCGCCACCGGTTGCCGCCAGCGCGACACCCACGGCTGAACTTACGGTGCTGGTGCTGGCCGCGGTAGAACTCCCCGCAGACGCAGACGTCGCTGCCGACCCTGCTGCTTCCCCGACCTGAACCGGAGCTGCATAGACAGATGTCGCCGCAAGTGCAGATATGGCAAAAATGCCATACAGTACTTTCTTCATAACAATTTCCCTTCAATGAATGAATGGAGATTTGCCCGAAAAGAAATTCAGGCGGATTCGAGTATACACAACTAAAGCAGAGGGATTGCCGTACGGATAAATAGAGGAAGGGTTTTCGGACTATTGGATAAATGTGAAGTATAAGAATAATTAACTAATAAATTATTTATTTAAAATCAAATAGATATAATTACATAAGGCGAAAGTAACTCTCCGTATAATCCTAAAATAAACCGCACTCATTAACGGGTTAAAAGGTATTTTCGGATAAAACTCATAACGGGAATTTGAGTTAAATAACAGACATCAGGAATTGTCTGATAAAAAAATGCCGGCATATCGCCGGCACGTTTTTATGACGATTTAATTACGCGCGCCATGCTTTATAACGGTTTATCAAACCATTTGTCGAGCTGTCGTGGCTGCTGATCGCTTTGTCATCACCCAGTTCAGGCAGAATACGGTTCGCCAGCTGTTTACCCAGCTCAACGCCCCACTGATCGAAGGTGAAGATGTTCAGGATTGCGCCCTGCGTGAAGATCTTATGCTCATACAGAGCAATCAGCGCACCCAGGCTGAACGGCGTGATTTCACGCAGCAGGATGGAGTTGGTTGGACGGTTGCCTTCGAACACTTTGAACGGCACAACGTGTTCCAGGGTGGCCGGATCTTTACCCTGGTCACGGTATTCCTGCTCTACCACCTCGCGGGATTTACCAAACGCCAGCGCTTCGGTCTGAGCAAAGAAGTTAGACAGCAGTTTAGGATGGTGATCAGACAGTGGATTATGGGTAATAGCCGGGGCGATGAAATCGCACGGTACCATTTTGGTCCCCTGGTGAATCAGCTGGTAGAACGCGTGCTGACCGTTGGTGCCTGGCTCACCCCAGATGATTGGGCCAGTCTGGTAATCCACCGCGTTGCCGTTACGGTCAACGTATTTACCGTTGGATTCCATATTGCCCTGCTGGAAGTAGGCCGCGAAGCGGTGCATGTACTGGTCGTACGGCAGGATCGCTTCGGTCTCTGCGCCGAAGAAGTTGTTGTACCAGATACCGATCAGCGCCAGCAGCACCGGCAGGTTTTTCTCAGGTGCGGTGGTGGAGAAGTGTTTGTCCATCGCGTGCGCGCCGGAGAGCAACTCAACAAAGTTGTCGAAGCCCACGGAGAGAATGATAGACAGGCCGATCGCAGACCACAGAGAGTAGCGGCCACCGACCCAGTCCCAGAACTCGAACATGTTCGCGGTGTCGATACCGAACTCGCCAACCGCTTTACCGTTGGTGGACAGCGCTGCGAAGTGTTTCGCCACGTGCTTGTTGTCACCTGCGGTTTTCAGGAACCAGTCGCGTGCGCTGTGGGCGTTGGTCATGGTTTCCTGGGTGGTGAAGGTTTTAGAGGCCACCAGGAACAGTGTAGTTTCCGGGTTCACATTCTTCAGCACTTCGGCGATGTGGGTACCATCGACGTTGGAGACAAAGTGCATGTTGAGATGATTTTTGTATGGACGCAGCGCTTCGGTCACCATGAACGGGCCGAGGTCAGAACCGCCGATACCGATGTTCACCACGTCGGTGATGGCTTTGCCGGTGTAGCCTTTCCAGCTTCCGGAGATGATTGCTTCAGAGAAGGCTTTCATCTTTTCCAGCACCGCGTTCACTTCCGGCATCACATCTTTGCCGTCAACGATGATTGGCGTATTGCTACGGTTACGCAGAGCCACATGCAGCACGGCACGGTCTTCGGTACGGTTGATCTTCTCACCGGAGAACATGGATTTGATGGCGTCTGCCAGTTCCGTCTCTTTCGCCAGATCCTGCAGTTTCGCCAGTGTCTCTTCGGTGATGCGGTTTTTGGAGAAATCCACCAGCATCAGATCATCGAAGGTCGCGGAGAATTTGTTGAAACGATCGGCATCTTTCGCGAACAGCTCCGCGATGGTGACGTCTTTCATTTCATCAAAATGTTTTTGTAGTGCCTGCCAGGCAGCGGTCTGCGTTGGGTTGATGTTTTTCATTAGCAATACTCTTCTGATTTGAGAATTGTGACTGCGGTCGATTGTAGCGCCTGCAAATAAAAATTGTGATGGTTTTTATGCCATTGCCCTGGCCTGCATCAAACGCAGGTGAAAAGACCCGAAAAGTATAGCTGCTGACGCGCCCACCCGTGGCGGCGAAATGTCGGTCAAAACCGTGGAAAACGAAGCATAAAATATGGCCCTGTTATAAGTCCTGTTTCTCAGGGGTACCCCCCCATGAAAAATCCGCATAATCCCGGCATTGACAGGACCTCCCCCGCATTTTATTTATAGGGCCGTATTTTGCGCCTGCACCTGTTTTCGTTTCATTCTTGTGCCATGGTCGCTTTATTCATTCCCTGACACGAGGTTGTTATGACGAGTTTTGTGGTCGCCAAGTTTGGCGGCACCAGTGTGGCAGATTACGATGCCATGAACCGCAGCGCCGATGTGGTGCTGGCCGATCCGAATACCCGCCTGGTAGTGCTTTCTGCCTCTGCTGGCGTGACGAACCTGCTGGTTTCTCTGTCTGAAGGGCTGGAGGCCACCGAGCGCTTCGTTAAGCTGGACGCACTGCGCAAAATTCAGTTCGATATCCTTGAACGTCTGCAGAACCCGAACGTGATCCGTGAAGAAGTGGAGCGTCTGCTGGAAAATATCACCACGCTGGCAGAAGCGGCTTCTCTGGCCACCTCCACCGCCCTGACCGATGAGCTGGTCAGCCACGGTGAGCTCATGTCCACCCTGCTGTTTGTTGAAATCATGCGTGAACGTAACGTTCAGGCACAGTGGTTCGACGTGCGTAAAATCATGCGCACCAGCGATCGCTTTGGCCGCGCCGAGCCGGACGTGGAAGCGCTGGCCGAGTTGACCAATCAGCAACTGGTTCCACGCCTGGATGAGGGTATCGTGATCACCCAGGGCTTTATCGGCAGCGAAGCCAAAGGACGCACCACCACGCTTGGCCGTGGCGGCAGTGATTACACCGCGGCACTGTTGGGTGAAGCGCTGCATGCGACCCGTGTGGATATCTGGACTGACGTCCCGGGGATTTACACCACCGATCCACGCGTCGTCTCTGCGGCAAAACGTATTGATGTGATTGCGTTTGAAGAAGCGGCGGAAATGGCGACCTTCGGTGCGAAAGTGCTGCACCCGGCAACGCTGCTGCCTGCCGTGCGTAGTGATATCCCGGTCTTCGTCGGTTCAAGTAAAGATCCGAAAGCGGGCGGTACGCTGGTGTGCAAGAAAACCGAAAATCCACCGCTGTTCCGCGCGCTGGCCCTGCGCCGTAAGCAAACGCTGGTTACGCTGCACAGCCATAATATGCTGCACTCGCGCGGCTTCCTGGCGGAAGTGTTTGGCATCCTGGCGCGTCATAACATCTCCGTGGATCTGATCACCACCTCCGAAGTGAGTATCGCACTGACGCTGGACACCACAGGTTCAACCTCAACGGGTGACACCCTGCTGACGCAGTCGCTGCTGATTGAGCTGTCAGAACTGTGCCGCGTGGAAGTAGAAGAAAACCTGGCGCTGGTGGCCATCATCGGTAATAAGCTGTCGCGCGCCTGTGGCGTGGGCAAAGAGGTCTTCGGTGTGCTCGACCCGTTCAATATCCGCATGATTTGCTACGGTGCCTCCAGCTACAACCTCTGCTTCCTGGTGCCTGCTGAGCAGGCAGAACAGGTGGTGCAGAAACTTCATCAGAATTTGTTTGAATAAAATTCGTTAGCACGATAAACAATATCTATAAGCCGGGCACAGACCCGGCTTTTTTATAACTAAACAACACGACAATACTGCAAGGAATATCTATGTTATCCGCCATCACCCGGCTGTTCCCGTTATGGGCGCTGCTGCTCTCCATACTCGCGTATTACACCCCCACTACGTTCACGGGCATTGGTCCGTGGGTGACTACGTTGCTGATGCTGATTATGTTCGGCATGGGTGTGCATCTAAAAATCGACGACTTTAAACGCGTGCTCTCACGCCCGGCTCCGGTTGCTGCAGGGATTTTCCTGCACTACCTGGTGATGCCCCTTGCGGCCTGGCTGCTGGCAATGGCCTTTAAGATGCCACCCGACCTCTCCGCCGGGATGGTGCTGGTGGGCAGCGTGGCCAGCGGAACCGCCTCCAATGTCATGATCTATCTGGCAAAAGGCGATGTGGCGCTCTCCGTAACCATCTCTTCGGTATCCACGCTGGTGGGCGTGATTGCCACGCCGCTGCTAACACGCCTGTACGTTGACGCCCATATTCAGGTGGACGTGATGGGAATGCTGCTGAGCATTTTGCAAATCGTGGTGATCCCGATCGCGTTGGGCCTTGTCATTCACCACCTGTTCCCGCGCGTGGTAAAAGCCGTTGAGCCCTATCTGCCTGCGTTTTCGATGGTCTGTATTCTGGCCATCATCAGCGCCGTGGTGGCCGGTTCTGCGTCGCACATTGCATCCGTGGGCTTTGTCGTGATTATCGCGATAGTGTTGCATAACACCATTGGCCTGCTGGGCGGATACTGGGGCGGGAAACTGTTTGGCTTCGATGAATCCACCTGTCGGACGCTGGCAATTGAAGTAGGGATGCAGAACTCCGGTCTGGCAGCGGCACTCGGGAAAATTTACTTCTCGCCGCTGGCGGCTCTGCCTGGTGCGCTCTTCTCGGTCTGGCATAACCTGTCCGGTTCGCTGCTGGCGGGATACTGGTCCGGCAAACCGATAGAAGAAAAACCACAGGAAACAGACGAATATCGTCTTTAACAGTCGGGTGGCGCTACGCTAACCCGACCTACACTCTCCGCACGTGCAAGCCGGGGAAAAAAGGGGCTTAACGCCCCTTCTTTTTACGTCCCGGTTGCGTAAAGCGTTTACCCGCGGGCTTGCCTCGCCCTTTCTCTTCCGACTGCGGTGCTTTCACGACCGGGCGTTTAATCGCCTGAGTTTTCGGTTTGGCTTTGGCCTTCGGCTTTGCTTCAGACGAGGAGTTCTCGATAAGCTTAAACAGCTCGATCAGTTCATCATCGGTTAAATCACGCCACTCGCCCAGCGGGATACCGGACAGGCTGACGTTCATGATGCGCGTGCGTTCCAGCTTCGTCACTTCATAACCGAAGTATTCGCACATACGGCGGATCTGACGATTCAGGCCCTGCACCAGGGTAATGCGGAACGCGAACGGCGCTTCTTTCTTCACCTTACACTTTTTCGTGACGGTACCGAGGATGGGTACACCGGCGCCCATGCCGCGAATAAATTCGTCCGTGACCGGCTTATTCACCGTCACAATATACTCTTTCTCGTGGTCATTCCCGGCACGCAGAATCTTATTCACCAGATCGCCGTGGTTAGTGAGGAAAATCAGCCCCTGCGAGTCTTTATCCAGACGGCCAATCGGGAAGATACGGCTGCTGTGGTTAACGAAATCAACGATGTTGTCCCGCTCGCCATCTTCTGTGGTGCTGACAATCCCAACCGGTTTATTCAACGCGATAAACACCAGGTCTTCTGCATCACGCGGTTCGATGAGCTGACCATTCACTTTAACCACGTCGCCAGGCATCACCTGGTCACCAATAGTGGCGCGTTTGCCGTTGAGGAACACATTACCTTGTTCGATGTAACGGTCCGCCTCGCGACGTGAGCAGATCCCGCTCTCGCTAATGTATTTGTTTAATCGGGTTGATTGAGTTGGCAGCATAGTTTCTCCTGTGAAGGCGAAATATACCTTACCTTGCGGCTGACAAAAAAGTCCTAGTAACCGTTGATCAGAAAATCAAGTGCATCCCGCAATGAAGCACTGTTGTCAGTGAGATCGGCAACACGTTCACCTAACTCTTTTGAAGATATGCCTGACAGCATATGCATCATGACAACGCAGGGCTTACCCGCGATTTCAACGACAGGGCACACTTTCGCAGGCGGACGAATGCCGCCCAGCAGGCTTAATTCAACGGCGGGAGCGACAAGTATATGTTTCATCACATTAGCAACAGGGTGCTGCATATTAATAAGCCATGGATAGGCTTTTCTCCCATTGCCTTCATTCTCATAAGCAAAATATTGCTCCATCAGAACGACCTCTGAAAATCACTAAAGGAGCCGTTTTCATCAACCCACTGGTTGATGGCCTCTATAGACGCTTTATTTTCTGCTAACCACTCTGCGCGCTGATGCGCACGAAACTGCTCCTGTAGAGCGGTAGTGAGTACAGCAGAGAGATTGAGTTTAAGCCGTCGCGCTTCTTCAAGAATTTCAGGTGCTAACGAGACATTGACCGATTTTTTAATGCCATGGGTAGTGCGCATGAGAACCCCCATTGGAATGCGCATGAATTGGCGAAGTGTAGCGTAATAAACGAGCATTTTCTATTCCCTTCAAAATATAAGGTCTGAAGAGTAAATTGCTCTTTATAAAGCGTCACGCCTCGCAAATGGGTTTTGCGAGGCGCTTTCAGAGATTAATACTCATCCCGCTCGTCATCTTCATCCGGTTGTTCCATCACGCTGTACGCCACCGCACAGAACAATGAGTTAAGGCGTTTCATATCCCCCAGTAGCCCCAGGTGCAGGGAGCTGGTTTCGATACTCTGCACGTTCTGCTGGTGCAGACGTTCCACGTGGGCGTGCGAGTAGCGGCGGTTGAGGATACGGAAGCGATGCTTGTTGCGGCGCAGACGGCGTGCGCTCGGCACATCGCTGGAGAAGAAGACCAGCATCGCCAGCTTCAGGTTGCTAAGAAGTTGTTCGTGCAGGGCTTCCAGCTCCTTCAGCCCTTCGACGGAGAACGCACGGCGGGCAGCCAGAGATTTGTCAGCAATTTCACTGCCCATCCGCTCCACAATATCCGAAGCCTGCTCAAGGTTAAGCGACATCTCAATGATTTCCGCCCAGCGGCGGGACTCCTCTTCCGCCAGTTCATCCTGCGGGATGCGCGCCAGATAGAGCTTGATAGCGGTATAAAGCACGTTGATATCATCCGCCAGCCGGCGCAGCTCTTTCTCTTCCCGCGGCTCGCCGTGCATCACCTTTTGCAGGCCTTCGAGCATGGTTTCCATCGCATCACCCATGCGCAGCGTCTCGCGGGCGGCATTGGCCAGCGCCAGCGCAGGAGTATCCAGCGCGGAGGTATCCAGATGCTTCGGTTTCAGGCGCGCATCCAGCTCCGGTTCATCGCGTATAAGCCGTTCACAGAAGCGCGCCATCGGTTCGGCAAACGGCACCATCGCCAGGCAGCGCACCAGGTTGTAGAAGACGTGGAAGTAGATCACCAGCTCTGCCTTCGGCAGAGAGAGGTTGTCCATCAGGTTCGCCAGTGGGTGCACAAACGGCAGAATAATCAGGCTGCCCACCAGCTTAAACAGCAGACTGCCGAGCGCCACGCGGCGGGCGGCAGCATTGGCAGCGCTGTTATTGAGCATCGCCAGCAGGCCCGAGCCGAGGTTAGCCCCGATCACCAGACACAGTGCGACCGGGAAGGAGATCGCCCCTGCGGCGGTGAGCGTGGCCGTCAGCAGCACCGCCGCCAGGCTGGAATAACTGACGATGGCAAACACCGCGCCGATGAGCGCATCCAGCATAATATCGCCGGTTAACGAGGCGAAGATAACCTGCACACCGTTGGCTTCGGTAATGGGCGTGACCGCCTGCACAATCAGCTCCAGCGCCAGCAGAATCAGCCCGAGGCCAATCCCCACGCGTCCAAGCTGACCAGCGCGCGTCTGCTTACGTCCAAGGAAAAAGATGACCCCGATAAATATCAGCAGCGGCGACAGCCAGGAGAGATCGAAAGTCAGGATACGAGCCATCAGCGCGGTACCCACGTCAGCGCCCAGCACAATAACCAGTGCAGGGGCCAGCGCCACCAGATCCTGAGCGACAAACGATGTCACGAGCAATGTGGTCGCATTACTGCTCTGAACCAGCGCCGTTACGCCAATACCCGCGCAGAAGGCGAGCGGTTTCTTCTCCACGCTGCTGCTGAGAACAGTACGTAAACGTGCGCCAAATACGCGCATCACGCCGGTACGGACAATATGGGTGCCCCAGACCAGCAGTGCGACTGCCGAGAGCAGATGTAACAGGGTCAGCACGGAAGGTTATCCTCCTTATCGTTATTCGTTTTCCTTAGGTCAGTATAAGGGTTTAAACGTAAGAAAGAGACAGGGCGCTCAATGAGCGCCCTGTTAGTTGTAAGGAAAAGTGACGTCAGTCGGCGTCGTAGCCGAGATTCGGCGCTAACCAACGCTCCACTTCTGAGACGCTCATGCCTTTACGCAGTGCATAATCTTCAATCTGATCGCGCTGCAGCTGCGCCACGGCAAAGTATTTGCTGTCCGGATGGCTGAAGTACCAGCCGGATACCGATGCCCCAGGCCACATCGCGAAAGATTCGGTCAGTTTCATTCCGGTATGGGCCTCAACGTCCAGCAGCTGCCAGATGGTGCCCTTTTCGGTATGTTCCGGACAGGCCGGGTAGCCGGGTGCCGGGCGGATCCCCTGGTAGTTTTCGCGGATCAGCTCCTCATTGCTGAGATTTTCATTCGCCGCGTAGCCCCAGTAAACCTTGCGTACGCGCTCATGCAGATACTCTGCGAACGCTTCCGCCAGACGATCGGCAATCGCTTTGACCATGATTTTGTTGTAATCATCGTGCTGCGCTTCAAAGGCATCCGCCAGGGCGTCCTCTTCCAGACCGCCGGTCACGGCGAAGGCACCGATGTAGTCGGCTTTACCACTCAGCTTCGGCGCAACAAAATCGGCCAGACAGTAGTTGGCAAACCCGACCTTTTCGGTTTGCTGGCGCAGGTGATGGCTTACGGTTAGCACGTGAGTGCGCGTCTCATCGCGATAAATTTCGATGTCGTCGCCCACGCGGTTAGCCGGGAACAGCCCCACCACGCCGCGCGGGTTAAGGGCTTTCTCGGCGCTGAGTTTGTCGAGCATGTCGTTAGCGTCTTTAAACAGGCGCTTCGCCTCTTCGCCGACAACCTCATCTTCCAGGATGCGCGGATATTTGCCTGCCAGCGACCAGGTCATAAAGAATGGTGTCCAGTCGATGTAGTTGCGCAGCGTTTCGATGCTGGCGGTCACCTCCTGCACGCCCAGGCGATGGGCAACTGGCGGCGTATAGCTCGCCCAGTCAAACGCCAGATCGTTATCGCGCGCCGCCTGAAGCGTCACCGGTGGGGTGCGCGGTTTCTTGCGGGCATGCTGAATGCGGACGGTTTCGTACTCTTTGCGGGTCCGGGCCACAAAGTCATCGCGCTGGGTGTCGGAGAGCAGCGCTGAGACCACGCCCACGGTGCGAGAGGCGTTCTGTACATAGACCGTCGGGCCGCTGTAGTTCTGCTCAATCTTCACCGCAGTATGCGCTTTTGAGGTGGTCGCCCCGCCAATCAGCAGCGGAATGGTGAAGCCCTGACGCTCCATCTCTTTCGCCACGTTAACCATCTCGTCGAGCGACGGGGTAATCAGCCCCGAAAGGCCAATCAGGTCAGCATTGACTTCGCGCGCGGTCCTGAGGATTTTATCCGCCGGCACCATTACACCAAGGTCAATAATCTCGTAGTTATTGCACTGTAGCACCACACCGACAATGTTCTTTCCGATGTCATGCACGTCGCCCTTCACGGTGGCGATAACCATTTTACCGTTGCTGGAGCCCTGCTCTTTGCTGGCTTCGATGAACGGCTCCAGATACGCCACGGCCTGCTTCATCACGCGCGCGGACTTAACCACCTGCGGCAGGAACATCTTGCCCTCGCCGAACAGATCGCCCACCACGTTCATGCCGTCCATCAGCGGCCCTTCGATAACCTCGATGGGCCGGGCGGCCTGCTGGCGCGCCTCTTCGGTATCCTGCTCGATAAATTCGGTGATGCCTTTTACAAGCGAATATTCCAGCCGCTTCTTGACATCCCAGCTACGCCACTCGGCCTGCTGGACGTTGGCAGCGTCGTCCGATTTGCTACCGCGGTATTTTTCTGCCAGATCGAGCAGCCGCTCGGTGGCGTCGTCACGGCGGTTGAGGATCACATCTTCCACCGCGTCGCGCAGTTCTGCGGGCAGATCGTCATAAATCGCCAGCTGTCCGGCGTTGACGATCCCCATATCCATCCCGTTGCGGATGGCGTAGTAGAGGAATACGGCGTGGATCGCTTCACGTACCGGGTCGTTGCCGCGGAACGAGAACGACACGTTCGAGACGCCGCCGGAGATCAGCGCATGCGGCAGCTCACGTTTGATGTCTTCACACGCGCCGATAAAGTCCTGGGCGTAGTTATTGTGCTCTTCAATCCCGGTGGCGACGGCGAAGATGTTCGGGTCAAAGATGATGTCTTCCGGCGGGAAGCCCACCTCTTCGGTCAGGATCTTGTACGCACGGCGGCAAATCTCAATTTTGCGCTCGCGGGTGTCCGCCTGGCCCACTTCATCAAAGGCCATCACCACCACGGCCGCGCCGTAGCGGCGCACCATCTTCGCGTGGTGAATAAAGATATCGACCCCTTCTTTCATTGAGATGGAGTTGACGATACCTTTGCCCTGAATGCACTTCAGCCCTTTTTCGATTACTTCCCATTTGGAGGAGTCAATCATGATCGGCACGCGAGCGATATCCGGCTCGCCGGCGATCAGGTTGAGGAAACGTACCATCGCCGCCTCGGCGTCGAGCATCCCCTCATCCATGTTGATGTCGATGATCTGCGCGCCGCTTTCTACCTGCTGGCGGGCAACGTCAAGCGCTTCACTGTACTTCTCTTCTTTGATCAGGCGTTTGAATTTAGCGGAACCGGTGACGTTGGTACGTTCCCCAACGTTCACAAACAGGCTGTCGTCACCGATGGTCAACGGCTCAAGGCCGGAGAGACGGCAGGCAACCGGCAGCTCGGGCAGTTTACGCGGCGGCAAACCGGCCACGGCATTGCTCATGGCGGTGATGTGCTCCGGCGTGGTACCGCAGCAGCCGCCAACGATATTCAGGAAACCGGATTCGGCCCATTCGCGGATCTGCGCCGCCATGGTGTCCGCATCCAGATCATATTCGCCAAAGGCGTTTGGCAGACCGGCGTTCGGGTGTGCGGTGACGTAGCATTCCGCAATGCGTGACAGTTCCTGCACATACTGGCGCAGCTCATCCGGACCCAGCGCGCAGTTCAGGCCGAAGGAGAGCGCTTCCGCGTGGCGCAAGGAGTTATAAAACGCTTCGGTGGTCTGCCCGGACAGGGTACGACCAGAGGCATCGGTAATGGTGCCGGAAATCATGATTGGCAGCTCGACGCCCAGCGCCTCGAACTCCTCTTTCACCGCGTAAATCGCGGCTTTGGCATTGAGGGTATCGAAAACCGTTTCAATCAGGATCAGGTCGGAACCGCCTTCCACCAGCGCTTTTGTTGATTCACGGTAGGCTGCCACCAGCTGGTCAAAGGTGATGTTACGAAACGCCGGGTCGTTTACGTCCGGTGAAATAGAGGCGGTGCGGTTGGTTGGGCCGAGCACCCCGGCAACGTAGCGCGGTTTCTCCGGCGTGCGCGCCGTCCACGCGTCGGCACAGGCGCGGGCCAGTTTCGCCGCCTCATAGTTTATCTCCGCCGACAGGGATTCCATCTGGTAATCCGCCATGGCGATGGTTGTCGAGTTGAAGGTGTTGGTTTCAACGATATCCGCCCCCGCTTCGAAGTAGGCGTTGTGGATATCCGCAATCACCTGCGGTTTGCTTAATACCAGCAGGTCATTGTTACCTTTGAGATCGCATGGCCAGTCCGCAAAACGTTCGCCACGGAAATCGTCTTCACTGAGGCGATAGCTCTGGATCATGGTGCCCATGCCGCCGTCCAGCACCAGAATTCGTTCATTTAACTGCGCACGCAGTTGCTCTACTTTGCTGCTCACACTTGCTCCCGACAACGCTCAACCAGGCCAAAAGGCTGCGGTCCATACTGGCACAATCTTGCAGGGTGGAAAAGTCACACGGCGGTAACATGAGACATGTTCACTATCACTCATCCGATCAGTCAGGATAACGGTTGCAAAATCACCAAATAAAACGAAAATGATTTCCACGATACAGAAAAAGGAGATCGTCATGGTCACGACCGTTCCCGCGAAACGCGGCAGAAAACCTGCTGCCACCCCCGCCGCACAACAGGGTGGACAGGTTCAATCGCTTACACGCGGTTTGAAGCTGCTGGAATGGATAGCCGAGTCGCACAGCAGCGTGGCCCTGACGGAGCTGGCCCAACAGGCTGGTTTGCCGAACTCCACTACGCACAGGCTGCTGACCACCATGCAACAGCTTGGCTTTGTGCGTCAGGTTGGCGAGCTGGGGCACTGGGCAGTCGGCGCCCATGCGTTCATCGTCGGTAGCAGCTTCCTGCAAAGCCGCAACCTGCTGGCGATTGTGCACCCTATCCTGCGCAAATTAATGGAAGAGTCGGGCGAGACCGTGAATCTGGCCGTGCTCGACCAGAGCGATCATCAGGCGATCATCATTGACCAGGTACAGTGTACCCAGCTGATGCGTATGTCAGCCCCCATTGGCGGTAAGCTGCCGATGCACGCGTCCGGCGCGGGGAAAGCCTTTCTGTCGCAGCTGAGCGAGGAACAGGTGACGGGGCTGCTGCACCGTAAAGGGCTGCACGCCTATACCCACGCCACGCTGGTTTCACCGGTACATCTGAAAGAAGATCTGGCGTTGACCCGTAAGCGCGGCTATTCGTTTGACGACGAGGAGCACGCCCTGGGCCTGCGCTGCATTGCAGCCTGTATCTTTGACGAGCATCGCGAACCGTTTGCCGCTATCTCCATCTCGGGGCCGATTTCCCGTATGACCGACGATCGCGTCACCGAGCTGGGTGCGCTGGTGATTAAGGCAGCGAAAGAGGTCACCCTGGCGTATGGTGGGATTCGCTAGGATTGAGTGCGGTCTGTTGCCCTCACCCCGGCCCTCTCCCACAGGGCTGAGGGTTCCCCAGAAAAATGAAAAGCACGATGAAGTGTGATCTACTGGTTGCGCTAACAAATCAGAAGAGACCTCAT